>JBPCLH010000113.1:0-19407 GCA_051003475.1 Bryobacteraceae bacterium | reverse complement strand
TTCCGCGGCTCCTCCAAAAACCACATCGGATCGGTAGACCCCGATGCCTTGAAAATCCCCGCCCGAAGGGCGGAATCTACACTAACGGAATACGCTCGCCTTCCATTTCACGCTGAACCGGGACAGTATGCGAATGATACCGCCAGCCTGAACGCGGTCGTATTCCAAATCCCCAAGATTGGGCGCTAGCGCCAGAGTGTCCTTAGTCTCTCCGATAACGTAACCGACAGACAAGCATCTCATTGTTTTCGGCGAAGTGTAGTTGTCAACCCACTCCCAAGATGCTATCGGCTGAGTGCTGTCCTCCCACTCTACGATCACCAATGGGTACGGGACTCTAAACGAGTTGTACTTACAACGCCTCAGCTTTTGTTGCACGCTGTTGATTGTAGGGCCTTCATTCAACTAGCCAACCTTTTTCTTTCCTCTGTTCTGCCGTTTTAGATGGCCGTCGGCGCAGGCTCCGATGTCAATTCTCGATCCTTACCGGTGAGATGTTCATAGGTTAGTCGCTTGCCGGTGATCTGTGATAGCGCTAGTTCGAAGCGGTCGTAGTCATTCATCTCTTTCCGGTTGTTATAGCGAAATGCCTGTTCATCAAGATATCGGAATAAATGAAATGGTTCGACACTCACATAGGTACCGCTGATACCGCGCTTCAACAAGCTCCAGAAGTTCTCCAGACCGTTCGTGTGCACCTGACCATCGACATAGGCCACCGCATGATCTATGACTTGGTGCGCGTAGTCACTTGCCAGTCCTTCGTAGGAAAGTAGCGCATCGGTGTAAAGCGCAGAACCTGCCTCTACATGCTTCTTCACTTCCGATTGCAGCGCATGTCTCTTGCGATTAGGTACTACGCTGGCCCGAACTTTACCGCCGCGCTCCAGGATTCCCATAACAGCAGTTTTATCCTTGGTTCCGGTTCCCGTAATGCGACGTTTCCGAGAGCCGAGGTGCATGTTGCGAGCTTTGCCGCCGATAAAAGTTTCGTCCGCCTCGACTTCCCCAGACAGCAGACCATGCCCGCCATCCGTCAAAGAGAAGCGCAGACGATGCGCCATGAACCACGCGGTCTTTTGGGTCACACCAAGATCACGGGCCAGCTCGCAGGAGCTAATCCCGTTTTTGCAGTTCACTACAAGCCAGAGCGCCGGAAGCCATTTGTCCAAACCGAGCGGTGAGTCCTCGAAAATCGTACCGGTCTTTAAAGAAAACTTAGGCTTGCTGTGCCCTGTATAGCACTTCCAAACGCGATTCTTTGCGAGGTACGTGACCTTCTTGGAGCCGCAGTAAGGGCATCGCACTACGCCATTCGGCCAGCGTAGCTTCATCATCACGCTCTTGCAGTTTTCGAACTCCGCAAAGTGTATGATTGCCTCCCGGAGCGTCTTGAAGCCTTCCATATATCAATCATACGGCTTTTGGGCCGGTACGTCAAGTATATAATTGCCGCTATTAGGCAGCTTGATGAGGTTATGGCCGCGGAGTTGTAGCAGGTCAAGGTCGTTTCAGCAGCACCCACAAGTGTCACCATGCCAAGCCCTCTTTGCTTCCGTAAGTAGCAGCGGTAACGCCGTAATAGCGGCAGCAGAATCGAACCAGGCAATATGGAGGGTCGCATTCACTGCCAAACCAACCAGCGTAATACCGGCCAAATATGCACACGTGGCCGATTGGACCGCATCCGCAGCTAGAGCAGCATTTTTACTGCGGCGTGCTTCACGACGTTTTAGCCAAGAGAGGATCGGCATAGCGACAAGAGCCGCAACCGTGATGCCAATGCCGAGAATGCTTGTCTCAGGGCGTAGGTGTAATGTGAGCGCGAGTGTGGCAGTCACAGCGACAACACCGGCAAGAGCAAATAGCAGCACGCTGGCAGCACGACCTGCACGTTCTTCCGAGATCGAGAAGTGCGGCAGGAATTGCAACAAAACCACTGTTGCCGACATCAGCTCGACCAAGCTGTCGGAACCAAACGCGAGCATGGCTGGGCTACGGGCCATAGCTGCCGCAAACAGTGCGACACTACACTCGACCAGCATCCATGCGAGCGTGATTCCTTGAAGCCACAGAACAGTGGTTGATCGCCTGAATGGTTCACGTTTGGGTACACGCGTCGTCTTTGGCTCTAATCCGATCTGAACGAACAGTGAAATGGCAGCCCTTCCCTATTCTCTCGCCAGAGGTCATTGCGCTAAGACTGTGTTTTCAACTCTGTGATTTGTCAAGTAAGTTATTACCCAAATTTGGGTAACTATATAGTTGACTAAGCAAACCGTGCTACACTGCGTTTCGTGACTCTGGAGGAAACATGAGTTTGCTGTTGATCATCATCGTCTGCATTCTGATATTCGGAGGGGGCGGCTACTACTGGGGTGGCGGAGCCAGAGGGGGCGGCATCGGCATCGGAGGGGTTCTCCTGATTCTTCTCGTTCTCTACTTCCTGGGATTCTTCCACGGAAGGATTTGAACGAACAAGTAACCGGGAAAGCTAGGTGGTTCTCTTTGCCCGCTTCCTCGCTCGCACACGCTTTAGTCTCGCCTCTTCCTTCAAGAGTGCTGCTTTGGAAACGGTGAGCGATTTGCGGAATGCGCTGTCGAAGTTCTGGAATTGATTTGGACCGTCACATCGCGCGTTCAGTTCGGCAATCGTTTCAGCCTGAGATTTCTGCGCTGCTGCTGCTGGTTTCATCTAGTCTCCATTCTAAACGCGATCTCGCGTCTGGATTTGAGTCGCCTCCACAATTTGTATTTCTCCAGCGGTAAGACCGTAAAGCTCATAGGCCAAGTGGTCGATCTGCGTGTCTGTGGCCTGGATGCGCCGTTCGAGCGACGCTATCTCATGCGGGGTTCTGACTTCAGCAGCATTCTTGTGCAATGCCAGCATTTGCCCGACAAGCTTAACCATTTGGTCATGGCGGGACTTCTCTGCGCGGTCAGAGAAATTGACCGGCCTGATGGGAAGTTGTTCAATGTAAGCGATCTTCATCTGTGAAAAGATTGCGCCAGTGTTGCCGATCTGGTCTTGAAACCATAGGTCCAAGACCCCGGAGTTGATCAGTCCGAGGATATATTTGAGATCATAGGTCGCATCTTTTCTAATAATGCAGTGCAGGGAATTCCTTACAAAATATTGCTGGTCATCCAGTGCGCCGATCAATCGCTTGGCATTTTGCCGAGTTAGAAGTTTTTCCTGCTTAAACAGGCCAGGCGTTCGGAGTCTGATTCCCGATTGAGCCAATTTCTTGTAATCGGCTGCCGACTTAGCTCTTTGCTTGGCTTTGGCGGCCTTGCGTCTCATCTCCTCTTCAAGTAAGGATTCGTCATAGAGGATATGGCGTCCCTTCCATTGAATGTTGTAACGGGAGACCTCGTTGCCCTCTAACCACTTCTCAGCTCGTCTATCGGAGCCCGAATCAGTTAAAAACAACTCAGCAATGGAGCCTAAAATAATTCCATCTCTTACGTCACATATAGTGCTGAGGTCTATTGCTCGATGAGTGATCGTCTTGATGATGTCTTTGAGGTCATCGCGTTGTCGGACATTAAAAATTAACCCTGGCGCACTACCGAAGGTTCTTTGTAAAGTCCTATTTCTAGAGAACACGCCGTTTGCAATGTCTTCGGCATCAAACCAAATATCAACAACGTGGCGTCTATCGGGTGGTCTCTTTTGGAACGTTATGACAGTGGTATCAACAGCCGCCTTAAAAACGGCCTTCTTAAACGTAACGAGTCTCTCGATTGTCGAATTATCCAGCAAAAGCTGCCTGAGAGAAGACAGTTGCGTGTTCGTCAAGATTCGGTTGGAGGTTATCATCCCACACCAGCCGTTTGTGGACAGTAACTCTAGCGACTTCTCCAGAAACAAAGCAAATGCGTTAGTGCGCCCATGGGCTGATTTGAATGATGTCAGGTAATAGTCCCCTACATCCTTAATGACCAACTCAACAGAAATGTATGGCGGGTTCCCTATTACGGCATCGAATCCCCCTGCGTGAAAAATGCCACGAAATTGCGTCTTCCAGTCAAATACATTAAGGCGGTAGCGCTCTTCCTCGTCAACGAAAGGCATCTGCTGCTGCTGGTAAAAGTCTGGACCGATGAGTGAGTTACCGCACTTTATGTTATCGCTCAAGTCCGGCAGTGCCCGGTCATAAATGAGTTGGGGCTGGAGAGTCTGACTCGTTTCGCCCTCCAGCACTTTGAGCACAAGCGAAAGTTTCGTGGTCTCAACGGCCTGTGCGTCAATATCCACCCCGTAGATGTTGTCGAGCAAAATGCGCTTGCGTTCCGCGATGGTTAGCTTCCAGCCGCCACCGGAACTTTGTACCAGGGTTGGGTTTCTGCGTTTGGCCCATTTTGAAGGGCCGTCTTTGACGTAAAATTCCAGATGCCATTTTAGTAGGCAGTCGTATGCGCCCAAAAGGAATGAGCCACTTCCACAAGCAGGATCTAGAATTTTCAGCTGGGCTACATGCTTAGGCGTTTTGCCTTCAAGGAGTTTGCCTACGGTGCTGTTTACGATGTATTCAACAATGTAGCTAGGCGTATAGTAAACACCGCCCGCCTTTTTTACTTCCGGCTTGTAATCAACTCTCGCGTGATGACCTTCGGTAAGGCGAATGACTTTGCCCAGGAATTGTTCATATACCTGACCAAGCATGTCAGCCGGTAATACGGAAAAGACGTAAGGAGACTCAGGGTAATAAAGACTCCTGAGGATGTGCCGAAGCAATTTGTCGTCTACGTCCAAGCCGAGCGTGAGTAGGTCAGGCGATTCATGCCGACCTTTTTCGACTGCGAAATGAAAGAGCCCAGAGTTGTAGCGGTCATCAGCTTCTCGAAATAGTCTGCCGAGTTCCTGATAAATCTGGTCATCATCGGCCAATGCGCGAAGTCGGCCATAGTCTTCAATTCCCCGGCCTTCACAGATACGAAGAAATATAATCCGATCAATGGTCAGCTGAACAGCAAAGTTCAGCTCACGTTGGGACAAATGCTTGTTGCGCCGCGCTAGATTCTCGGCAAGTTCCTTGCGCCAACTTTCAATGGTTCCTAGAAATTCTTCGTCAACTTCAGCGGTGCCGCGCTTTGCCTTGCTCGCCTCAGCGTATTTGTCGAAAGATCCCTTAAGGACGGCATCGCGGGAGAACACGCTGGCAATCTCTTCCCAGCGCAAATGATATTCTGCGTAAGGCATATAGAGCACTCGGGCTACAGAGGCTCTATCCTTTTGGTCCGGCTTAACGCGGCAGTCGTAGACAGCAAACTCCTCGAAATCAGTTACGATACTTAGCGGGAGTTTTAAGGTCCAAGCATAGCGGCGAAGTTGAAAGGCCGGATTGACATCATTCTTGATATCCACAGCGGGCTTTTTGGCTTCCAAAAAAAACTTCCTGGTGCCGCCGATACGAAAGCAGTAGTCGGGCGCTTTGGTTCCCTCGCCGACTTTGATAGCGTCCTCGTGGACCACATCTTTGTACGCTTCCGCATACCCCTGTTGATTATCGATATCCCATCCTAAAAGCTTGAACAGAGGATCGATAAATTCACGGCGCGCCTGGGTTTCGTTATACGCATCTGATCTGTATGCGTCCCTGTTGCGGTCGAATCTGTCTACCAGTTCAGACAACTGTTTCGGAGCAATGCTCATAAAAAGACTTTCACTGTTTGTCGTCTAGTTCGGTAGCCTGATGCCCGATCTGTTCGGTATGCAAAAACAACTCTGTCTGGTCTTGTTTGACGCGTTCCTTTTCGGCTTCTTCTATCAATTTCTTCGGAACACACTTGGTATCTTTCGGGCGTAGCACCGTGATTCCGAGTTGCTCCAGTTCGGACGCCTTCTTATGTGCTTTCTCATCGAACGTGAGATATTCGTCGCACCTCATTTCCAATGCCGAGGCGATATGGACGGCATCTGCTCCGCTGAATGCTAATTGATGCACCCAGTACAGATTTCTGGCTTTTTCAGCTACCAACACGGAGTCTTGTACGAGGACAACGAATTGGCCCGACATAAGCATATCCTTGAAGAGTTTTTTAATGTCGTCCGTTATAATCCTGTTGTCTCTGGTCTCCGTGGTGTACGCGCATTGGCATTCTGCGACGGACAGAATAGACGTATAGACTTCAAGCTCTTGATTGTAAAAAGCCTGTAGTATTTGTTTCAGAAACGGGATGTCGTCTTCGCGTTCCTTCTTGTGCGTTCCAATGGAATGACAGGCCATCTCAATGAAGCAGCACGCGTCGATGTATATTCTACAGTTGCTCACGTCCCCTGCTCTCGTCTATGAAAGCCTGTAGTCCGTCTGGGTCGATCATTTCGGGCGCGGAACCGATGAAGCGGTCGAGGTCGGCAAGAGTCAGGGACGGAGCGACATCTATATGAGACACATGCATCTTCCTAATCTTCCTTTCAGCAAGATCAGTGAGAATGATTCCGTACACGTGAATGATGGCCCGTGGTCGCTTTAGTGCCTCTACAATTTCGGGATACTTGGATTCGTCATATTCACACGGAATTCGCTCACCGATAGACAATTCCTTCAAGTAAAAATGTGGTGACTCAGGCCCCAGAAAAAGCGACTGAATGAATCCCTGAAGACCCCCGTGCGATCTTACGAGCGACTGTCCAACGCCGAGATTTGCCGCCCCCCCTCGATTGAGATCAAGCCATTCTAGTTCTCCTGCTAGAGTCGGGCTGTCAGGTTCAAGTTCACTGCCGACGCCGAAGGATACAGTCTCTTCGATTGAAGACTGAGCGATTTGGAAATATTGCTGAAGTGTTGACGGGCGTATCTTGGGATTGGGCTGACTGCGGACTACGCTTTTCAGACATTCATCGAAGTCCCGGATACGTTCTTGCTCGACAACATCGACGCTCTCGGCGGTGTACTCAACCGACTCGGTGCTGCGAAACTCCAGTCCCATCCAATCGCCGCTTTTGCCTACTGTGTCTTCACTAAGAGAGTCGAGAAATTTTTGGATGTCAGACAGAATTCTCGGTAGCCTGTGAAGGGAAACGCCCTTCTTCCCTTTATTCAGCAGAACGCGAACGCGCAGCCTGGGTTCAGCCATGTGCTATGCTCCTTGCTGCGTACACACTTCTAGCGGAGTGGGTCCGTTCGGCGTCGCGAGCGCCGAGCGCACTACATGATCCGCTCAATAATTTCGAGGCTGCGGAGATGTTCCGCAGCCGTGTCCTTTCTTCCTACCGCCAACATTTTCTGAGCTAGGTCCGTTTGCGTTTTCCACGCTTCTGTCGTGGCCCTAGCTCACTTCTGCACTTGATTCCTTCCCGGTTAATTTGTCAAAAGTGAGGCGCTTTCCTACGATGGCCGAAACCGCAATACTGAAGCGCTCAGCGTCGGTAAGTGTCCGGTTGTTGAACCGATACGCTTGCTCATCCAGATACCGAAACAGATGAAACGGCTCGACGCTGACATAGGTACCGCCGATACCTCTTTTCAGAAGTGACCAGAAATTTTCCAACCCATTCGTGTGAACCTGTCGGTCCACGTACTGAACGGCGTGGTCGATCACTTGGTGGGCGTAATCGCTTGCCAACCCGTCATAGGACAGCAGCGCGTCAGTGTAGAGTGCTGAACCCGCCTCAATGTGCTTTTTCACTTCAGCCTGGAGTGCATGGCGTTTACGATTCGGGACCACCATAGCGCGAACTTTTCCCCCGCGCTCCAGGATTCCCATGACAGCGGTTTTGTCTTTTGTGCCCGTTCCAGTAATGCGGCGTTTCCGAGCGCCAACGTGCATGTTCCGTGCTTTACCGCCGATGAAAGTCTCGTCAGCCTCACACTCGCCAGAGAGCTTATCAGAAGTGCCCATGCCCATAGACACTCGGATTCTGTGATCCAAAAACCATGCAGTTTTTTGGGTGATGTTCAGAGCGCGTGCGATCTCACAACTGCTTACACCGTTCTTGCAGTTCGCAACAAGCCACGTGGCCGTGAGCCACTTGTCCAAGCCAAGGGGAGAGTCTTCATAGATGGTCCCAGTCTTTAACGAGAACTGACGCTTTGAGTGTTTGTTGCGGCATTGCCAGCGGTTCTGGTTTTCCAGGAAGATTACATCTTCACATCCGCAGGTGGGACATGTGACGACGCCATTCGGCCACCGACGCCGCACAACGTAGTCTCTGCAATTGTCCGGATCGGCAAAGTAGATAATCGCTTCTTGAAGGCTAGTCGGTTCGGCGGCGGCTTTCATACTTCAAGTATGCGCCGAAAAAGCCGCTTAGTCAACTATATAATTACCCAAATTTGGAGCCACGCGGCCAACACTTATTGAGGCGGCGTATCTTCCGGGGGCGCCGTGTCGTTTGGAGTCTGGCTATCGTCCGGAGGCAGAGTGTCGTTTGGATTCTGGGTATCGTCCGGAGCCGGAGTGTCGGCCGTGGTTGGGGTATCGTTTGGAACCGGAACTTCATCCGCCGGGGGCGGGTTAGCTGGACTTGCCGCTGCCGGTGGTGGCGCTGTTGCGTTCTGATTTGCCGGAGCGGGAGCATTAACCGCAGCCGGAGCTATCGCAGGAGCGCCGCTTTGTACCGGAGCGCCTGCGTTCTTCAACACCGAGCCAAACGTGTTTCTGCCGACCCCCGGCGCGCCGCCGAGTCCGGTGCCGCCCGGCAACGCTTGCTTCATATCCTTCGTCGGGTCGTAGTAAAACTCCCATAGCGAATAGTCCACCTGGTCGTTTACGACTTTGATGGTGTGTCCTTGAGCCTTGCTTGCCACGCCTGCCAAGCCGCCGCTCATGACTCTGAATCGGCTTGATCCCGACATCTGCGCTTGAGGGTTCGGATTGGTTAGCATCCGGCGGATCGCGTTCATTGAGTTCGCGCCCTGCGTACCCGCCCCCGGGCTGACTTGATTCAAACTGCTTTGATCCGGGCCAACTTGATCGCTATTCTGCAGTGGCGAGTTCTGCGTCTGCTGCAATTGTCCTGGTTGGTTTGCGACCACCTGATTCGGTTGTGCCACTTGGCTGGGGTCCATCGAAAGCCCGGTTTGAGCGCTGTCTCCAGATTGCCCCGCTTGAGGCGGCTCGACGGGTTGCCTAACCCCTGTCGGGTCCGTTCCAGATGCGCCCGGCGTACGTGCAGTGGAAACGCCCCCGCTCGCAGAGACGGCTGGGGGACGCTTTGGAATGGCCTGGACAACTACGCCGTTCTGGTCGCTACCCGAAGCTGAATTTTGCCCGCCGAATGACGAGAAGCTGTCGTTGAAACTCGAGAAACCGGAATTCGCGGTCGCACCAGTGTTTGAGCCAAACCCGCTTGTCTTAGAACCGAAACTCGAATTGGACCCAAAACTTGAGTTCGACCCAAAACTTGAGTTGGACCCGAAACTCGATTTGGACCCGAAACTCGAGTTCGAGCCAAAGCTTGTGTTCGAGCCAAAACCAGAACTCGCAAGGTTTCTGGCACCTCCTGCAGACGCCGCACCGGGGTTGGAATTAGAGCCAAAGCCCGAGCTTGCCGTCGCTGCCGATGCACCTCCCGAACCCGAGCTCGCGCCAAACCCAGAGGCACTCGCAAGCTGATTGTTTTTGAGTGGATTGACCTTGGAATCCACAAGCATGCCGCCTGGACCCATGTGAAGCAAACGCCAATCGTCCTTCCCTGTGAACGGATCTTTGAACCGATGGCGCAAAAAGCGCAGGCGGTTCGTATTTTCCAGTTGCTCAATCGACGCCGGATACATCCCGAATTTCCTATAGAAGACCTTGACGGCGCGCTTGTATTGCGCCCCTCTGTCGATCAGCATTTGCTCTTTCTGGCGTTGTGCCTCAAACACTGCGACAGGCATCTCGCGGTAGAGCATGATCGCAACGATCGCGGCAAAAACAAAGACGATCAGCAGCGCTGAGCCACGCTCGGAATTGCGTCTGGCGCGAGACTGGCTGCGGTTATCCCTCATTGTGGTTCGACGCCTTGGTCGACTGGCTCGATTCCTTGTTGGTCGATGCCTGGGTTAGGTGCTAGGTTAGCTGCTGGGTTGAGGCCTGGGTTCGGTCCTGGGTTAGCTCCTGGGTTAGACTGGTCCCTCACCTCCGGCACCAGCGGCAGAGTCTTTCCCTTCTTCACCTCGGTATCTTCGAGTCTCGCGCTGGTTGGCGTGAGCTCTACAACCAGGTACTTCTGCTTCAACACTTCACCCTCCGACGCGATCAGGATGTTGTCTCCATCCATAAAAAATGCGCGATTGTTCTCTCCTCTTCCAACCGGCTTGGCAAACCCGTAATATTGCAGAGGAATATTGATATCCGCGGCAGCAGGCGTTCGGATGACCGGAGGCGGCAGCGGCTTCGGCGTGATGATCGGATGCGCGATGGGCCTTCCTGCCTGATCGGTTAAGGGCGCAGCGCCCATTTGGAATAGATTTCGCGCGCTGCTCCCGGGCGCAATAGTCTGCAGCCGCGCCAGATAATCCAGGCGCAGCGTTGGATCAACATCGCCGTGCGTCGGATCAACAGCCCGTACGCGTAATGTTCCGTGATCGCTCGCTCTCGATCCCCGGCGCGCTGCGGCCGTGCTGCCCGCAGGAACTCGCCCCGCGACGGTTGATGGCGTCGTTGTGACGGCAGGGTGCCCGCCACTCGCCGGGGCATTCCCTTCCTCATCGCCTCGCGAGTTGTACCAGAACAGAAGCGCGGCCACTCCAATCAAAACCGCGACGATAACTTTGGGATCGAGCCCCACGCGGATGCCGAAAATCTTAGTTGGGGCGGCTGAATTCATGGCTGGCTCCCAAGCGCTGCACTCGCGTCTTCCTGGATAACGGCCTGGAATCGAAGCGATGCAGTGACTCGCCCCCCGGTCTGCTGAGGTGACGCAAGTAGCGTATCGAGCATGAGCAGCATCGGAGACTTATCCACCTCATATAAGAAATGCATGAGATTGTCATACGTCCCTTGATAGTTGTTGGCTGCGATATTTAAAAGCGTAAGGTCCGCGGTGCCTTCAATCGGCTCCTCCGAATAAACGCGATCGCCTTCCTGTAAACCGGAAGCGGCCGCCATTCTCTGCAACTCTCCTATCACCCTCTGGTAAGCGGTGCGCCGGGGCAGGAAATAAATGGATTCGAAGGCTGAAGATTGAGTATTGCCGAGTTGCACGTTCGCCGCGACCGTTCTCAAACGCACGGCATTCTTCCGTGTCGCCGCAATTTCATTGCGAACCTGCAAGCTTTGCTCAGTCAGCTCGCGCCGCGTGCCTCCCGGAGGGTCAAGATACAAAAAGAGCGCTACGCAGTTCAGCAGGGCAAGCACAGCTCCAGTGACCCGCAGCCAAAAGCCGGGGCCTTCGCGGCTCAGGTTGCCGTTCATTCGAAGCCGTTCAAAGTTTCTGGGCATAGGCAACCGTCACTCGGTATCGGTATAGCGGATCGTTCTGCGTCGGAGGCTGTTGGTTCACGACCGTCGCGGCGCCGAACAGAGTTGTTTCTTGCAAACGCTTTAAGAGCTGGATCACGGCATCGGGCCGGTCGGTTCCAACCACCATGTCGAGTTGAACGTGGTCCACGCCCGCGACGTCCTCCGTTGGAACCTGCGGCAAGCGCAAAGCCATCAGCCGCATATTCGTCGGCATCACCGTCTCGAGATCCTTAAAGACATGGCTCCAGCTCACCGCTCTACGGGCAATCAATTGGTTGAGGAATACGCTCCTTGCAAAGACATCCGCATTTTCGGGTTTGCCTAAAACACTCGCGAATCGAGTTTGCTCGCGTTGTAGCCGCTGCAATTGCGCGTGTTCTTCATCGATCTGGCGACGCACATTCGACGCGCTCGCGCGCTCATGAACAATCAGCCCCATTAATACCAGCAACGAGCAGGCAAGCCCCAGGCAGATGAATGCATACACCGCATTTTGCGCGCGCTCTCGGCGAAATGGCTGGGAAGCAAGGTTGAGAGTGCCGGCCGAGATCGCATTCATGCTGCGTACTGCTCCAAAAGACCTAGCAGCCCGGCATTCTGCTGCGATGCTGGTCCGAATTTCGAGCGAACGCCCGCGTAGGGAATGCGAAGCTCTTCTTGCGCCAGCCTTCCGAATGCGTCTGTCTCAGCCCCGAACCCGCACAGCAGGAGGCGCGTCGCGGGCTGCCCAATCTGATCTTCCGCGTAAGCGAGCGTTTGCTGCAGCAAAGCCAGAATGTTGAAGTCTCCCTGCTCAACTTCCTCGCCCTCGCCCGAGGCCAGATCAAGACAGCGTACCAGGCGCACGCGCCCTTGCTCCAGCAACAAGACGGAGAGCGTTGAACCGGCCACTTTCGCGACTACTCTGAGCCCAGGCTCGGGGCCGGCACATAGCGGCAACGCCGCGATTGAAGAGGGAGTCACCAGGCCCACCCGATACCCAGCCGACGTGAAGAGCGTTTCGTACTCGTTCAAGATCGGACCCGCAATCGCGATTGCCAGCACTTCGATTCGCTTGGGTTCATGCACCTGCACAGAATAAGCAACCTGCGCTTCTTCGATGTGGAATGGCACGCTCTTGCGAAGCCGGAACCGGATGAGCGCGTTCCGTTCGTCCTGGCCTGCGGGAAATTCCTCGAAATCGAGAATTGCCATACGTACCGCGTAGTCCGGAATCACCAGACCGGTGGGAGCTTGTTTGGCCGGCGCGCCCCGTCCCGCGGCAGAAGCAGCGCCAGAAACTTGCGCCAGGGCGTCCCGATATAAGTGCGGTTTGAGTAAATTAGGCGCATTCGGTGACGCGGTGAGCGAGCGTTCGATGAACACCTGCTGCCTCATTTCGCCCGGAGCGCGCGGGGATACTCCAGCCAAAGAAGTCTCCGTGATCTCGAAGAGACGCTCGGGCGCTGGTTCTGAAACCCAGCCTTGGACGATATCAAGAAACGGCAGAGGCTACCTCATCCTTCGATAAACGTCACTTTATTGACCTCGCGCAACGTCGTGATTCCCTGCCGTATTCTGTCCAGCGCCGATTCACGAAGAAACGTCATGCCATCTTCGCGCGCGATCCGCTTGATCTCTGACGTGGCCCTGCGTTCGAGGATCATCTCGCGAATCCGTTCGCTCAAATCGAGCAGCTCATGAATCGCCGTCCGCCCGCGAAATCCTGTGCCGCTACACTCCATGCATCCCCGCCCTTCATAGAACGGAAACGAACGCCATTCCGCCAGGTCCAGCCCGCTCTCGCGCAGATAATCATCGTCGTAGGTTACCCGCTGCCGGCAATGCGGACAGATCACTCGAACCAAACGCTGCGCCAGAATGCAGTTCAGCGCGGACACAAAATTATACGGCTCGACGCCCATATTCAGGAAACGGCCCAAAACATCGAGCACGTTATTTGCGTGAACCGTCGTAAACACCAGGTGCCCCGTGAGCGCCGCATTGATCGCGATCTGCGCTGTCTCCTGATCGCGAATCTCGCCTACCAGAATCTTGTCCGGATCGTGGCGCAAAATGGATCGTAAGCCGCGGGCGAACGTCAGCCCCTTCTTTTCATTAACCGGGATCTGCGTGATGCCTTTGATCTGGTATTCGACAGGATCTTCGATCGTGATGATCTTGTCTTCATCATTCTTAATCTCGCTCAATGCCGCGTAGAGTGTCGTTGTCTTGCCCGATCCGGTGGGGCCCGTCACCAGCACCATTCCATACGGCTCTTTGATGTAGCGGCGGAATTTCGTGATGTCCTGATCCGCGAACCCCACCACATCGAGCGTGAGCTGCGAGAATTTCTCGCTCATCGACTCTTTGTCGAGCACGCGAAGCACCGCATCTTCGCCATAAATCGTCGGCATGATCGAGACGCGGAAATCAATCAAGCGGCCTTTGTAGCGCACACGAAACCGCCCGTCCTGCGGAACACGCCGTTCAGCGATATCCAATTCGCTCATCACCTTAATGCGCGAAATGACCGCCGAATACCATTCCTTGGCAATGGGGCTCATCGCGTACTGCAGCACGCCGTCGATCCGGTATTTGATCGCGAGTTCCTGATCCCGCGTCTCAATGTGAATATCGCTCGCGCGCCGCTCGAGCGCATTGAATATTGTTGTGTCGACCAGCTTGATGACCGGCGCAATGTTGCCCTCATCCGATGCCAGCCGATCGATCGAAAGCGTTTCGTCCGCGTTCTCTTCGTCACCCACCACGTCGAGCGTGAAGCCTTCAGTGACCTCCTCGAGCACGCGCTGCGACTGTTCGGTTTTCTTGAGCAGATCCGAGATCTGGGAATACGTCGCAACCTTGACCTTCAGCTTTTTCGCCAGCAGAACCGAAAGCTCATCGATATGAACAATCTGCGTGGGGTCTGAAAGTGCGATCTCGAGTGTTCCATTGTGTCCCTGCAATGGCACGAAGTGATAACGGAACATCAAATCGACAGGAACCGTGCGAAACAGCTCGTGATCGATTTTGGCGCTTTTTAGATCGATAAAGTCGCAGCGATACCGCCGCGCGACGCTCTTCGCGTGTTCGGCTTCTTCGAGCGGATCTTTGATCTGAATTGTCTCGGTCGCCATGGGTTATCTAATGTGGTTACCTGATCGTGTCCGCCAGCGAGAAAATGGGCAAATACAGGGCCACCAGGACAAAGGCGACAAAGATACCCATGAAAATCATGATCAACGGTTCGATCAGCGAGAGCAGCGCCGTCATGCGCGTGGAAACGTCCTCCTCATAGAACTCCGCCACGCTACTTAACATCTGGGGCAGGGCGCCAGTCGATTCTCCTACCTCCATCATGTCAATTGAAAGAGGAGGAAATATACCGGTAGTGGTCAGCGCGGCAGAAAGCGATTTCCCTTCCCTGACCAGAATCGCCGTGCGGTCGAGCGTCTTTTTCAACAGCACGGTGCCAAGCGAACGGCCTGACGTTTCGAGCGCTTGGACCAGAGGAATTCCGCCAATCAGCAGGGTGCTCAGCACGCGCGAAAATTGCGCCACCTGGTATTTGGTCCAGATTTCGCCAAACAGCGGCATGCGCATCTTCCACCCATCGAGCGTCTCTTGTGATGCTTCGCGCCGCGACCAGAAATAAGCGCCTACGCCGGCGATCAGAAGTGCCGCGAAGCCCGCCAGAACATAACTGCGCGCGGTCGTTCCCACAGCGATAAGGATTCGGGTAGCCGCCGGAAGTCTCGCCTCCATGCTGTTATAAAGATCCGCAAAATTGGGAACAACATACGTAATGAGGAACGTGATCAAACAGACCACCAGGAAAATCAGAATGGCCGGATACAGCAGCGATACCAGCAGCTTCTTCCTCAGCGTTAAGCTCAGCTTTTGATATGTGAGATAGCGGTCGAGCACCTCGACCAACGAGCCAGACTTTTCACCAGCCAGCACGGACGTGACGTAAATAGGAGGGAAGACGTTTTGATGTGCAAACGCATCGGACAGCACACTGCCGCTTTTCACTTCGTCGCGGACGGCCTTGATGTGACGCCCCAGCTTCTCGTCGGTGAGCCTGTCGGCAAGTAAGTCCAGGCCTTTCAGAATCGGCAGCCCGGCCCGAACCAGAGTGACGAACTGCTGGTTGAAGATCAGGAATCTTTCAAGATTTACCGTTTTGCGGCGCGCCTTGCCCCCGCTCAGCCGCGCTCCTAAACTCTTGGCATGCGCGGAATAGACAAGATAGCCCTGCTGTGCCAGTCGCTCGCGAGCCTCGCGTTCGGTCGGCGCTTCAGCCACCTGCTCGTGCATTTGACCGCGTGGGTCCGTGTAACGCAGAACGAATTCAGCCACTGCTTCTAGTTCTCCCCCGCCCCGAGCCCCAGCGACTCGACAACTTCAGCCCCGGGCGGGACCGTGAAATGGAACAAGTCATCTGCCGCAGGCGGGTTCACCTTCTCGTTCGCAAACGAAAAGGAGAGCTGCGATTCATCCCGGCCGATCACCTTCAACGCACGAATCGAAGCATCGGGCGCAATCAGCATTTCCACCTTTTCAAAAGGGACACGAGCATTCTTTGCTGAAGCATCGAGCCACGTGCCGGCCTCCGCGTCATGTAGCTCAAAATCGCGGAACTCCTTCTTCATATCCAAACGACCCAGAAGAAAGGCCAGCGGTGCCCGCATATCCTCAGTGTCCTTAAGCCTCAGTTTTTCTACCCTATTGTCCCTCGCGGTATACAGGAACACGTCCTTTCCGTCTGAGATGAATAGCTTCCCCGCGGGCTGCGTGTACTCCCAGCGCATTTTGCCCTGTTTTCGCAGAGTCAGGGTTCCGGATTCAGGCCGCCGGGCGTGACCTTGCACGCTGTAGCTCTCGGTGAAGCCCACCGAAAGGGTTCGCGCGCCGTTATATCGTTTCTCAACCCGCTGAATCACGCCCTGAATCACGCCCTGCATAAAGTGATCGGCGGAATCGGCCAGCGTCAAGCCTGCAGCCAGTAATATCCCGCTCATCAGCCGGAGCACACTCAAAAGACGCGCACCCATCGACGTTCGTTTAACCGGCTTAGGGTAATGGCCACTTTGAGCAGCGGAACGTTGAGCGTTCTCCGAGTATGGTTAGTTGGAACCCGCAACGCTGACCGTCATGCGTCTTGAGAAGCAGGATTGGCAAAAACAAGTTTTATGGTTGACGTTGAGGTGAACCAATCCGTGTATTTTCCCGCCGGATTCGTAAAACCTAGGGAGGATGAGATCGAAAAATTGGGCGAAGCCACTCTCGTACCGTTTATAAATCGCGTATGCTACAAAATCTGCCAATTGAAGCATGCGGGTTATTTTCGAATCGGTAAATAGTGGTACTTCGGCGAGATGGCGGATTTTTCCAAAGCTCGCACCTGTTGTTCTGTATTGAGTGAGCAACGCCTGAACAGTCTTCTCGTGCCGCGATTGATCAAAAATCATCAATCCTCGTTGCTCTTCTCCCCCAACCGAAGCGATCTCCATGCCTTGCAGATAGGCATCAAAGTGACCAGCTATTTCTTCGCAAGTTCGTTGAATAGGTGACCACATCGGGTAATCGGGTTTATGGAGAGCTACACCGAAAAGAATGACTCCCTTTGTCTCTCGTGCGATTACACCGTAGACAGCTTTCAGCAGTTCTGTCCGAGTAGCACGGGGCATTGATTCCCAGGGCGGTCCATTTCCATTCCAAATTGCCGATGCGCGGAATTCGATGGGGTCACATACCGTTGGGAAGAATTGCTTTTGCACCTCATCGAGATCGCCTGACAAATGGTATGGAACGCACTCAAATGCGGAAATGCCGCCAAGAACAAAAAACCTGTCGTTTGCGTTTGCGTCATCTCCGCCGGATTCATCCACGTATAATAGATGCATTAGAAAAAGTAAAAGACCGAGAGGGCCCTAGCCCTATGAGCCGCTGTGGTAGCTCTTCTCGGTCCTGATTGCGGTGGGCAGAAGAGCTATAAGCTCTACGGGCTGCTGTGGCGGCCCTTCTGTCCACCCCCATTATATGGCACGCCCGAGCCTATGGAAAGAGTTTTTTGAATAAAATTCTAGACGCGACGTAAACACTAAGCCCATATTACATTCCTTACTGTTGCAACCACTTAGAGTTCAGAGCGCCCTGCGGGTGACATCTAGGGAACCTGTTCTCCGCTAGGCTTACCGCGATGTACGGTTGGATTGTGCCCCAATGCTGGCCATGCCTCAATTTGGTGGCTTCTCCGCTTTTACCCCCTTAAACGCATCAGGGTGCCAGGCGTTCAAGAATCCATCCTTCGCCACGTTTTCTGTATCGCAGCCGGTCATGCAGACGGTTCGGGCGTCCCTGCCAGAACTCAATGGCCTCAGGCGTGAGGCAATAGCCGCCCCAAAACTCTGGAACCGGGATATCGCCCGTCTCGGCGTAAGCAGCTTCAAGTTCCTTCAGGCGCGCATCGAGCGGCTCCCGGCCCGCTAGCACCCGGCTTTGATGTGACGCCCACGCACCCAGTCGGCTGCCTTTCGGCCGCGTCCGGAAATACGCTTCCGACTGTTGCCTGGGTACCCGCCGCACCTCGCCCTCCACCCTGACCTGCCGTTCCAGCTCCGGCCAATAGAAGGTGAGCGCGGCGAATGGGTTCGTTTCTATTTCTCCAGCCTTTCGGCTGATGTAACTAGTAAAAAAAACGAAGCCAAGGTCGCTAACTTCTTTCAAGAGCACCACCCTTGCCGAGGGACGTCCCTCTCGTGTCGCTGTCGCCAGAACCATGGCATTCGGTTCTTTCAAATCAGCCAGTTGCGCATCTTTCATCCATCGCTCAAACTGCACGATTGGGTTCGTTTCGCAATTCTGCTCGCTCAGCCCGCCTAGGCTGTAGTTTTCGCGCAGATCCGCGAGAGACATCCGGTGAGTTCGTTTGGTAAAAACGCCAGAATCGCGAGGTCGCCCCGCCATCACAAATCCCCAAAGCCTTCCATTCCACTCTAAGTCAATCGTTTGCCCCTACTTCCTAGCGCCGCCCGGCATTCTCCGCTCAGCACAATTGTGCTCAGAGAACCAGCGACCGCACCGGCATCCGGAACAATGAATATGAGCCTCAGCGTGATCATCACGATGCCGGACAGTGGCGGGATTACAGGCCGGAAACCATGAAGAAGGGCGTGGATTCCTGCCAGATGGCCGACAATCCATTCAGAATCAATCCAGACGAATTGGGTTCATGCTAAAAGGCGCTCTACGGTTCAGTGCCAGAAGCAGCGGAACTGCAAGCCCCTGCGAGGGCAACCTAGAATTTGACGGTCTCACGAACCACGGCTTGGGTTAGATTTTTCAAACATGGGACGTATTTCGATATCGAAGAAGTTCATTGGCAACGCCATGCTCTTGGCTGCCTTGGTTGGTATCACAGCTATTTTCGCTTCAAGTCAGGTTGCGAAACAACCGTTAAGTGCCGGCCCCGATGCCGAAAAAGAGGTGCGAAGGTTGAATGCTGAAGAAGCCGAGGCTTTCCTCCACCGAGACCCGAAAACAATGGCACGTTTGTGGTCGGATGATTTCGTCGTCACGAATCCACTGAACAAGTTCGTAAACAAGCAACAGGTTCTTGGCATGGTGCAATCAGGATTTTTGGTGATTACTTCTTACGATCGGCAGATCGAGTACATCCGCGTCTATGGCGGCACAGTGATCGTGGCGGGCAGCGAAACTGTGACTTGGGGCGGAAGAATGCCGAACGCGGGCAGAAGTGAACGTCTCCGCTTTACGGGCATTTGGATGCGACAGGGCGGACGCTGGCAAGAAGTCGCGCGGCATGCCAACCTCGTGCCCCAGCAATGAGCAGGTTACTTTTCGTATGTTTCAAGACCGATTCGGTCGAAGAGAGGTTTCGCCATTCTTCCTGGATGACGACAGATCTCTATCGGAAGCGGCCCGGCAGAAATCGCCGAACGAAGGTGTAATGGTCGGGGCCGGGGCGCTTCGGACCGAGTCGTAAGAAGGAATCGGCTGCGC
>JBPCLH010000112.1:0-6642 GCA_051003475.1 Bryobacteraceae bacterium | reverse complement strand
AATAGTGGGCCAACCTTTTACGGCTACACTGTGCCGCGATTGGCTTAGTATCTCGGTCGCTGGATCTTGCATAGCGGCTGGTATCCGGACAGGAAAATCAGATTATTCAACCGGAAAAAGGCGAAGTGGGTAGGCGAGTTCGTGCACGAATCGGTGAAAGTCGAGGGGCGGGTGGGGCACCTGAAGTCGAACCTACTTCACTTCACGTGCGATTCGCTATCTGAACATGTGCGATCGATGGACGGCTACACAACGTTGGCCGCGCAAGAGATGGTATCGCGAGGGGAGATCGCAACGCTAGGCCGCTTGCTTTTGGAGCCTCCGTGGACGTTTCTTCGGACGTATTTCCTGAAGTGTGGATTTCTCGACGGAGCGGAAGGTGTGGCAATCGCTTATATGGGTGCTTGCTACAACTTCTTGAAATATTCGAAGGCTCGATATATGAGCCCGGGGCGGAAGTCGTAAGAGTTTGCGAATCGTGCATATCGACACGGGGCGCCAAATGCGCGGCGGACAGCGCCAAGTACTTCTGTTACTGAAGGCGTTGAGAGACGCGGGGCATCAATCAACACTACTCGCCCGCGAAAAAAGCCCATTATGGAGTTCTGCCGTAGCCCAGGGATTCCCCGTGTACGCAGCTGGAATGAGACACGTTTGGCAACACTCGAGCGACACAGATGTGGTCCATGCGCACGATGCGCGGGCGCATACAATCGCTGCCTTGGCATCGAGGCGTACATTTGTGGTATCGCGGAGAGTGGTGTTTCCGGTGCGACAGACTGTAAGCTCGACATGGAAGTATCATCGGGCCTCGAGATTCCTGGCTGTTTCACGGTTCGTGGCGCGAGAGTTGGAAGCAGCCGGTATTCGCAAAGAGAAGATCGACGTCGTGTACGACGGGGTAGAGCCAGCGGAAGCGATCGAAGACTGGAGAGCGGAATATCCAGCTGTGGCGTTGGCGTCGAGAGATCCACAAAAGGGCCGCGATCTGGTTGAGAAAGCAGCTGAGATGGCCAATGTGGAGGTCATGTTTTCGGAAGATTTGGCGAGGGATCTCCGGCGGGCATCGATGTTTGTGTACGTTACTCGATCTGAAGGATTGGGATCGGCCGCGCTGCTTGCGATGACTATGGGAGTTCCGGTGATCGGAAGCTGTGTGGGCGGTTTAACGGAAATATTGGCAAACGGAACGGCGGGCATCCTTGTGAAGAACGATGCGCGTGAGATCGCCGTTGCAATGCGCAGCATCTTGGATGACCCGGCATTTTCCCGGCTACTGATAGAGAAGGCCAGCGCTCGCATCAATCAGTGCTTCACGCTGGGGAACCTGGTGCGCGGAACGCTGCTGTCTTACGCGAGGGCGCTTCGTGTCTGATCTCGAACCGCTGTATGTTGCTATCGCTATTGTATTCGGTCTCATCTTCGGCAGCTTTTTGAACGTATGCATCTACCGGATTCCTCGCGATCTGTCTGTTGTCGCTCCAAGGTCATTTTGTACTGAATGTGGTGAGGGCATCGCCTGGCATGACAATGTTCCACTCCTGAGTTATGCCGTGCTGCGGGGGCGCTGCAGGGCTTGCGGAACGCGGATCGGTTTGCGATATCCGGTTGTGGAGCTGTCGACCGCGATTCTGTTGGCAGCCACAGCTGTTCAATATGGATGGACAATTTCGGCATTGAAATGGGCACTCTTCGAGGCGATACTTGTTACCTTATTCTGGACCGATATAGAGGAGCGAATTCTTCCCGATGAGCTGACGTTGGGAGGTGCCGTGGCCGGTTTAGTGCTTGCGTTGTTCGTTCGAGTACCAGGACAGTTGCCGGTGTTGTTTCTGCCCAACTCAAAGATGGTATGGCAATCGGTGTTCAACGCCGGCTTTGGTGCGACGGTTTTAGCGGGACCAATCTGGATGCTCGGCTCTATCTATGCGCGTGTACGGAAACGGGAAGGTCTTGGATTGGGTGATGTGAAGCTGCTGGTTTTGTTGGGCGTGTTCCTTGGCTTGGAAAATGGTTTGCTCGCGCTGCTCATCGGCGTTTTAAGTGGCTCGGTGATTGGAATCGTGTACATCTGGTTGGCCCGCAAGAAAGCGTCGACTTATGAGCTTCCGTTCGGCAGTTTTCTGTGCGCGGGAGCAGCACTGGTTCCGTTGGTGAACAAGCTGTGATTTAGAGCTGTTCGAGCGCCTCCTTGATGTACTATAGAGCTTTACGGTATGAAGGAACTGCTTCAGGCTCTTTCTCCGGGTGCGCGCGATTGGCGAATCGCGACACAACTGGACCCCAAGCGTTTCCCTGGTCACATAGCAATCATTATGGATGGGAATGGCCGATGGGCAAGACAGCGTAATTTCCCGCGAATCTTGGGCCATAAGGCGGGTGTTGACCCGGTTCGAACCGTTGTCGAAACGTGCGCACAATTGCGGCTGGAAGCGTTGACTCTGTACGCATTTTCCGTCGAGAATTGGAAGCGGCCGCGTCATGAAATAGAAGGTTTATGGCGTTTGCTGCGGATTTACTTGCGGCGTGAATTGCCGAGTCTGATGCGGAATGATATCCAGCTTATGGCGATAGGCCGGCTGGAATCATTGCCCGCGCCCGTTCAGGAAGAATTGCAGACTGCGGTGGATAAGACGGCTCAAAATCGCGGCATGCGCTTGAATCTGGCGATAAATTACGGTGGACGCACCGAATTGGTTGACGCGGTGAATTCAATCCTGGATGATGCCAGAGTAGACGGAAGCCTTTCTTCCTTGGAAGTTACTGAGGAGGCGATTGCCGGCCATCTTTATACGGCAGGCGTTCGAGATCCAGACCTGCTGATTCGGACCTCGGGCGAAATGCGTATCAGCAATTTCCTGCTATGGCAGGTTGCCTATGCAGAGTTGTACGTGACCGACACGCTGTGGCCCGACTTCACGCGCATGGAACTGCTCGAGGCAATTCTCGAATATCAGAATCGGGAACGCCGCTTTGGGGGGTTGGCGCGGAATTCAGCATCGACAGTGGAAGCGCCTTCGTTGCTCTTAGAGGAAGAAGCGCTGGAGCTCCCTCTCGCGTAACCGAATCGTGCCGGCCACGCTCACCTAATCATGAAGCGTGCGATAACTGCGATCCTTCTGATTGCAGTTGCCATGTACCTTGTCTTTTTGGCCCCTAATTGGCTTTTTCTGGGGGCAGCATGCTGCATGGGTCTGCTTTGCTACTGGGAATATGCAGGTCTCGTTGAGGAGCATGGCATTCCGCGGTCCCGCATTTTCGGGATCCTGGCTGGTCTGCTGATTCTGATTTGGCCGGAAGAAGCACTGACGTGGCTGACCCTGCTGGCAGCACTGGCGCTCGCGACGGCGCTCGGCCGTGCGGACTTGCGCGGCGTGCTTCCTCAGGTTTCATGCGCGTTTTTTGGAGCGGTTTACGCCTTCGCACCCTGGCGCTTTGCAACTCTGCTGCGCAGCGAGAGCAAGCACTGGCTGTTTTTTGGGCTTGCATTGAACTGGGTGGGCGACACTGCTGCGTATTATGTCGGGCGTGGACTCGGAAAACATCAATTGGCGCCTGTCGTGAGTCCCAAAAAAAGTTGGGAAGGCGCGGCTGGCTCGGTGCTGGGCTCCGTTGTCTTCGGGATGTTTTACATGGGTTATTTCGAACCTCAGATACCGTTATGGCAAGTCGCCGCAATTGCGACAGCGGGAAACATCGCGGGACAGTTCGGCGATCTGACGGAATCGGCAATGAAGC
Organism: Bryobacteraceae bacterium; assembly: GCA_051003475.1. Taxonomy (GTDB): domain Bacteria; phylum Acidobacteriota; class Terriglobia; order Bryobacterales; family Bryobacteraceae; genus Bog-105. The sequence goes on along the minus strand of JBPCLH010000112.1, from coordinate 2,904 downwards.
GCGGTGCCGGTGTCAAGGATAGTGGCCAGATGCTGCCGGGACACGGGGGTATCTTGGACAGGGTCGATAGTAGCCTGTTCACTCTGCCGGTGGTGTATATGCTTTCCGTTTTGAGCGCACAGTATTAGATTGGCAATTATTGTTAAAGTATTATGTGCAGAGAACTCATATGTTGCAAATAATAAATGTCCCTAAAACGACAATACTTGTAACAAACGTTGCCATCCCACTATATAGTAAAAGAATAGCAATGGTCCCTAACATTAAGCGTTTTGGACTACCTGTGTCTGCCTGAAATCCAAATATGTAGCCGGCTATGAACAAAGTAGATGTTACGAGTGTGACCATCAGGGCAGCTATAGATACTGCAATCAACCAACGGACGTGAGGTCTTGATACTATCTTCTCTAGAAATGTCGCCAGGAGCAATATGTCGCCGGCGGAAATTGTAGCCAGATGTTTTGCGTAATCTGTCAATGCTTTGTAAGTCTCTGTTATAGGTATTGGAGTGTGATTGGCCATAAGACAGAGATGCCGATGTGTTACTCGGGATCAGTTTCTAAGTCGTTTTGATCGCTGGAAGGGCCTCACGCGGGCCCCTTCGAATTCTTAATGAATCGTTCTTGTCTTGCGATTCATGTAGTCCATCAATAGGTAATTACCCAACGTATAGGGAGTGGTGAAATACGCCTTCCCGCGGCACATCTGGGTTACTTTTTGAATGAACTGCACCAGACCGTAGTCGCTGGCGAGCATGAAAGTGTTGATCAAGATGCCCTGCTTCTTGCAGCGTGCCACTTCTTCCAGTGTTTGACTGATGACAAGCGGATCGAGCCCGAACGCGTTCTTGTAGATTCGGCCGTCCTCGAGAGTCAGAGCTGAAGGTTTGCCATCAGTGATCATGACGATCTGCTTCATATCCTTCTTCTCTTGCGATAGAAGGTGTTGCGCAAGGATCAGACCGTCGCGCGTATTCGTATAGTACGGACCGACCTGTACACGAGCCAATTCAGAGAGGCGCACTTCCTCGGCTGAGTCGTGGAATAAAACGCATCGCAAACTGTCGCCCGGATATTGGGTTCGGATAAGGTGTGAAAGCGCCAGTGCCACTTTTTTGGCAGGTGTAAACCGATCTTCGCCGTAGAGGATCATGCTATGACTGCAATCGAGCATGAGAACCGTAGCGCATGAGCTCTGATATTCCGATTGGTGCACGTACAGATCGGAATATTCGAGTTGGAGAGGAAGATTCAGCCCTTCGCGTTGGAGCGCAGAAAACAGTGTGGCAGTGACGTCGAGATTCAGGGTATCACCAAACTCGTAACATTTCGCCCCGCCGCTCGCGTCGATGCCGGTCGACAGATCTCGTGTATCATGCGCCCCGAAGCTTGACTTACCAAGCGAGCCAAGGAGATCCTTGAGCGTCTTGAAACCCAGAAAGTCAATGGCCTTGTCCGTTAGTTCGAAATGGGAGTGAGTTTCTGGACCCTCTAGAGAGCCGGGCGCGGAGGGTGAATCGGGAGTAGGGCCGTCCAAATCAATGTAGCCGGCTTCTTCGAGCTTCTCGATTAAGCGCTGGATTACTTTCTCCCGCTGCTCACCTGACATTTGATCAAGACGCTGGCGTATTTGCTCAGCCTGCTCCGGATCAAAAAGTTCGCCGCTTTCGAGCGCACGATTGATGGCCTGCCTGAGATCTTCCAGCGTGTGCTGGTTCATCTCCGAGAACTGAAGATAAGGATCGTTATAACCACTTTGCAGTAAGTAGTCGGAAAGCGCGCGAAGGAGATCGTCGAGCTCCGCGCCGAGGTCTTCTTCTGAAAACCGTGAATACGAGATGGATCTCATTGATCTGCTTCTAAATGGTCAGTTTAGGTTTCGTCGACCCCCTCCGGAACCGCCTCCCCGCCTGGGATCAAAGCCCCGGCGCGGGGGATCCTCGCGTTCATCGCGCATACGCTCTTCTCGGGGAAGTCGCTCGCCAGCCACGAATTCAAGCTCTTCGTTGCGGCTAATCCGGCGATGTGCATGAAGGCCTTCGAGAATGAATTCGCCAGCGGAAGCGCGCATCGCGTCACTTTCGCTGCCGTGTAGGCCGAGCTTACGAGTGAAGGGAAGCAAATCCTGAATCCGGCTAAGCTGCTCGATAATCGTGTGCGCAGGCATGTTCTCATCTAGCCGAAGCGAGCCGCCGAGCTCGAACCATTGGACTACCTGCCGCAGATTGACGCCGTCGAAATATGAGTTGTACACTTTACCAACGGCGTTACGGACAATCTCCCGGGCAACGGCCTCCCCGCCTTTCAATTCACCTTCATACTCCAATTCAAGCTTGCCGGTAATCGATGGGAGTGCCGCGTAAAGATCAAGAATGCGAGGGACGGCTTCACTCTCTTTGGACTTAAGAGCGCGGCGCTCGGCGTTCGAAATCACGTTCTCCAGAACAGAAATGGGTAAGCGCTGAGAAACTCCAGAACGCTTATCGACGCGCTTGTCCTCGCGGGCTGAAAAAGCGACTTGCTCGACGACCTCGTGGATATAGGGCGGCACTTCCGTCGCAATAGGAGAGCGTCGTCGTATCCAGGCCTCCTGTTTTGTGATCGCGATACCTTGGTCCACAGTGAGCGGGTAATGCGTACGAATTTCGCTGCCAATGCGGTCCTTCAAAGGGGTGATAATCTTTCCGCGTGCCGTGTAGTCTTACGGGTTCGCAGTGGAAAAGAGGAGAACGTCGAGCGGCAGGCGGATTGGATACCCTTTGATCTGGACATCACCTCCTTGCCTCATGTTGCAGAGCCCGACTTGCACTTTGCCTGCCAGCTCTGGAAGCTCGTTTACGCCGAAAAGGCCGCGGTTGGCGCTCGGCACCAACCCGCAGTGAATGGCCATCTCGCTCGAGACATC
>JBPCLH010000111.1:0-10018 GCA_051003475.1 Bryobacteraceae bacterium | reverse complement strand
GAGCATCTCGGCCGTGGTACCGACACAGAACTCAAGCTGATTTGCGCGGCTTGGGTTGAGATCTATAAGCGATTGGTACAAATCGGGGCGATAGACCAGCCGAGGCTGCCCGCGCATAGATGGCATTGGCGGATCGTCCGGGTGAGCGGCTAAACGAACGCCGGCCTCTTCTGCGACCGGCAGACATTCTCCTAGAAAGTCGTCCAGGCGTTCCCACAATTGATCGACGGTCGTTTGGGGTAGGAATCCCGAAGGCGCTTGGGGATTATAGATCATGTTCCACACCATGCCGCGCGGAATGGGAGTATCAACTGGACCATTCATACCGACGCTGACCGCACCGCCCCGCGCAAATGGGCCTGTCACGCGGCCCGCTACGCCCGCGATGCTGAAGTTATAGCCAATAATCGGAACGCCGACCTCTCCGACACGGCGAATCATTGTTTTGAGGCCATCGAGCTGATCTTTTTTCCTGGGACCATCGAGTAGGATGTCCGACCAATGCGCCGGATCGAAGTTTTCGATCGCCTCCCATATCAACCCTGACGCTTCGATCTGTTTGCGAACTTCGAGCATCTCTTCAACCGTCCATAGCCGGTCGGGGTTTCCCGCGTGACCCCAGCCTCCAAGCTCGCCCACGGGTTGATCGTGGCTTGGATTCGTTGCGTCTGCCTTGTTGAAGTAATCCACTAAGTGAACTACGATGTGGGTCGCACCAACTTGCCGCGCGAAGGCGAAGTAATCGGGCGTCAGCATGTGCCTGTATAGACCGAAGCCGAGGTTCATCCTGGATCTCCAGCAAGCAATGAAAGGGCGGACTACACTGCCGCCTCGTCGCGAGACCAAAGCCTGCTAATTTCTTCAAGCGAATAGCCTTTTGTTTCGGGAACCCAAATGAACACAAAAGCGAAGTTCATAATTGCCATGCTCGAGAAAAACCAGAACGTACCCTGACTCCCGAGGTCTTTCAGCATGATCGGAAAGAACTGATTGGCCAGGTATGCAAAAATCCAAATCGCGGTGGTAGCTATTGACATCGCAGCCCCGCGAACTTTAGTAGGAAAGATCTCGGAGATAATGACCCAGCACACGGCGCCATTCCCTATCGCATGCCCGGCTACGAAAGCCATGATCCCGATCAGAATGCCGAGTCCAGGGCCTCTGATCGCATACAGGTAGCCGACGCTAGCCAAGGCCGCGGCTGGTACATCTTTGGCTAGAAAGCGGACATGTAGAAACCTCTGCCTCTTGTAAAGAACTTCGAGTGGAACCTCCCGACGCGTCGTGAGGTCGATCAATTTCGGATTTTCAAACAGATCTGTTTCGATGACACCGTCACGACGCCAGCCTAAGGCGTTGAACACAACCAACGTCTTCGCCGGGATATGAATTTGATCGGCCAGTTGACTCATCGAGCGGTTCACCACATCATCGATCTCCAATGCTGCTCGATCAGCGCGATCGTCTTTCACGCGTAGTTGCTTGACTGATTCATTATGATCGGGCTGCGAAACAGAGTTATAAGACAACCAGGTGTGCTCTGCAAAGAGGATGATGTTGCGCCAAATGTCTGCCAATAGTCCAATGGGCGGATTCAAGTTCGGGTCGACCGAATGCGTCACGGAAGAGAGAATTTCGGCGGAAAGAGCCCGGTTCTGGTTCTGTCGATCTTCTGCTTCAAAGTAAGCATCGCTACCGATCCCGTCTTCCCAGTAACCACCACCGTCGCCCTTAAAAGTCGGTAAATCACTCGCGTAATGCGAGTCGACATAGTGGAAAAAATCGGGGAAGGTAGCATAATTTAGCCTCGGGAAGACGTATTGTCTATTCCACTCGGTCGCGAAAGTAGCGGTTGAAGGAACCAGATCAGTGTTCTCAACCTGCGTACCGTAGAGTAGTGCCACATTTGGCTTGTAAGACGGCTTCGCGTAAGCCTGCAAATAGATAGGTAATGACTCGCGAACCGCGTTCAGTTGTGGCGCCAAACCAAATAGAGTCTGTACCTGCTCATAATGACGTGAGTACCAGAACAACACTTTATTGCCGTCTGGCCCTTCCCACCAGAACGGCGATTTCTCATTCCAATGATCGTAAGAGAAGATGGGGGCTCGATCGTTGTTAGAAGCCGCAACCCAATACTTAACACCGCTGCTGGCGAGGATGGAAGGATAGCTGCCCGAGTATGTCGGAACGTCCGTGATGTTGGCATACTCGAAAGGCAGGCGGTAGCGACGTGCGAGATCCTTCGAATAATAAAGAGAACGGTATAGGGTCTCCAGTGAGGCATATCCCGTAAGCAGATTGCAATACTGCACGGGCATCGCCATCTTTCCGCTGCGTATTAGCTTCAAAATCTCGTCTTGTCTCGCCTTCGGCCGGGTATCGAGAAACTGGTGCAAATTCCACGAGCCGTCCATGGAAAAGCGGAAATCCGGATGATCGTGGATAAGGCTATCGGCCTGAGTGAGAACTCTTGGCTGGGTCTCCGCCACTTTGCCTTGATAGTCGGTATAGCCCACATCGAGGTGGGTGTGCGGCACGACGAAGATCGTCCACTTGCGTTGTGCCGTTAGGCTGACGTCGCTTGTACGGTAATCTCCGGGCGTTACTCGGATCGTGCCTTGAGTTGTTCCGGTCCATTCGGAGACATCGAGAGACACTCTGCGTTCGCCAAATTCCCCGCCCGAGATAGGAGCGCTATAGTGCTTGTCACCAATCTGGAGATCTACCGTGCCGGATTTCCAGGAATGGGCAAAACGAATGAACGCATCTACGACCTCCGTGATCCCGGATCCCGATTTATGGAAAAAATCGTGGGCTCCACATCTGTCTTCACATCGGGTGAGTTGGCTGCTTCGGAAACCCCGTTCTGCAAACTCAGCGCATCGTAGCTGATTCCTCCGATCTCTTCCTCCCCCGCAGGCGTCCGCGGATCATCTATTGGAGTAATGGTCAGAATATTTTCTCCTCGCTTCAGGAAGGACGAAGGCAAATCGATGCTCAAAGTACTTTGAGCTTCATGGGGATCGAACGCATAGGAGAAGTCGCTTCGTGAATAACTTAGCTTCGGATGCAGGTAAAAGGCGCCTGCATGCCCATTTAAATCGATGAGGAGAGAAGGAACTCGGGGCCGGTCTATTAAAATTCCGATCTTCAGAGAATACGGTCCTTCACTATCGGACAGCGAGAAAAGAACTCGATAAGGAACTCCAACTGCTTGACGACCCGGCCACTCCTTGCCTGGATCGCTTGTGCCCACGTGAAAATCAACCGCCTTCGCCGGCCGATCTGAGAACTCAACGGGGGATTGATCAAACTTGCCGATCTGCCAGATGGTTCGCTTTTCCGGTTGCGCTTGGATCAGCGGCAGTAAAGCCAGAAAAACGCAAAGCACACTAAACTGCGTCATCGGCTGGGCTCTTTTTGGGTAGAAAATACGGAAAGAAATGCGGCTGAGAAAGAGTAAGGCTGAACGGTGCGCATTTCGCCTTATCTGTGGACTACAATAACGTTTGTTCTTTGTCGGGGCAGCCAAGATCAAAGTCTATGAACGAACGATTCCACCTGTCAACAAGGATTTCAGGTGGACACCGTCGCCTCGGAATGTCCTGCCAACCTACAGAGTTCGCAGGACTCCCTTGCAGTTGCGCAAATGCCGCCAAACCGTAAGACGCACTTCGCGCTAGTCGTCTCAACGTGCGTTTCTTCTCTGGGCGGTTTTCTTTTTGGATACGACAACATTGTTATCAGTGGCGCAATCGGCCATCTTTCCCGGTATTACGGTCTTGAACCTGTAGCGATTGGCTGGGCAGCCGGCTGCGGCCTGGTTGGTTGTCTGGTAGGATCAGCTTGCTCGGGAGCCATCGCAGATCGCTTCGGTTTAAAAAAGGCGCTCTACACCTGTGCCGCTTGCTTTGCGCTTTCATCGATAGGCGTTTGGCTGGCTGGGAGTTTTTCCCTTTACGTCTTCTGGCGCGTGGTCGGAGGCATCGGTATCGGAGCAGCCTCCATCGTTGCTCCGATGTATATCGCAGAGATTGCGCCTGCGGCTGTTCGGGGCAGGCTTGTCGTTCTTTACCAGTTCGGCATCGTCTCCGGCATCCTCATTGCCGTCGTCGTCAATATGCTCATTGAACGTGCTGGGAGCGAGACGTGGAGAACTGAGCATGGCTGGCGCTGGATGTTTGCCGCCGGAGCGATACCGGCGATCATCTTCGCGCTCACGATACTGTTCTCCAAGGAGAGCCCTCGTTGGTTGATGAAAGTGGGTCGCGAACGACAGGCCAAGGAGGTGCTTGCTGAAATAGAGGGCTGCGATCTCGCCGTCCGCGAGGCATCTGCTATTGCCAACTCCCTCATGGAGGAACGGGGAGATCTGAAGGAGCTGTTCGCTGGACCGTTCCGGCGCGCACTCTTGATTGGGTTTGCACTTGCCGCGTTTTCTCAAACCAGCGGCATAACTGCGCTTCTGTCTTTCTTGCCTGAGGTGTTCAAGAACGCGGGCCGCAATGCTGCTGACGCCTTTCTGCAGTCCGTGCTGGTTGGCATCGTCAATTTGGCGTTTACCGCGATCGCGATTTGGTCGGTAGACAGAGCGGGTCGAAGGACGCTCATTTTGCTGGGCACTGCCCTGCAAGGCGCCCGGGTCATCGCTGGGGTCAAAACAGAGCAGAAAAAAGAGGCGAGTTCGTTGGCTGTGGATCAGGTGCTGGGAATAGACAATTCCGAAGAAATAGCCGAACTCCCGGAGTTGGATGCTATAGCGGATACAGTTGATCACGATGTGATCGGGAAGCTGATTCCGAAATTGAAGCCGGGCGGCGTGCTCGGGTCCGTGTTGGGAAAGCCAAAGGAAGCTGAGGGAAAAGATATCAGGGTCGAAGCCTTCATGGCAACTCCGAACGCGTCTCTTCTCCGGCAAATGGCGGACGCCGTTCGGGATAAGAAACTGGACATTCCCATTGTGAGAAGAATGAGACTCAGCGAAGCAGGCGAAGCTCAAACACTTGCCGAAGAAGGTTCGTTAGGCGGGAAAATTCTGCTAATCCCATGATCGTCTAGCGCGCATCCGTGCGGAGTCGGTCGGGAATGCGGGGTTCTTCTTCAGGGACCAGGCCTTCAATTGGTCCTGGCCGATCCTTTGTGAGTGTCAGGCACATGCGTGATGTATCCCTTCCGCTTTGGTCGAGTCTGGAGCGTCCAATCCTTCGTAAAAAGCGCTCGTTTTATAAAGGCGGCCGAAACATTCGCCATACCGGCGTACCAGTTTATCTAAATGGTATGTAATAGGACAATCACAAGTGGGTATGAGGTCAAACGGAATGGCAGGGATTTCACGTAGAGGATTTCTTCAGGCGGGTTCGCTGGCCATTGCAAGCAGTGGGTTGTGGGGCCGTGTGCCGCGGAATCCGGAGCCTTCCGGAGTTGCTCCGTTGGCAGAATTCGGCTACGGCGATGTGTTGATGGCTAGCGATCTGCACGAGTCGCAATTGAGAAACACCCATGCAGTGTTGATGGCCTTGAGCGATGACAGTCTGCTGAAACCATTCCGACAGATGTCCGGGATGCCGGCGCCGGGCGAGGATCTCGGCGGGTGGTACCACTACGATCCCAATTACGACTATCGCAAGAACTTTGATGCCGGGTTCGCTCCCGGCTGCACTTTTGGGCAATGGGTGTCGGCGTTGGCGCGTGTCTACGCGATTACCGGAGACGAGGCAACGCGCGAAAAGGTGCTGCGGCTGAACCGGCTGTATGCGCAGACGATCACCGCGGACTTCTACGTGAAGAATCGCTTTCCGGCATACACCTACGACAAGTTGCTGTTGGGACTGCTCGACTCGCACACCTACGTGAAAGACCCGCTGGCGCTGTCAATTCTGGAGCAAACATCGAACACGGCTCTCCCGCACCTGCCGGGGCATGCGGTGGAACATGACGTCCCGTGGCGAACGGATAAGGACAAGGATGACCTCTCGTGGACCTGGGACGAGTCCTATACCATGCCCGAGAACCTGTTTTTGGCTTACCAGCGCGGCGCAGGCCGGCGATATTACGACCTGGGCCTGCAGTATCTCGATGACAAGACCTGGTTCGATCCACTTTCGCGCAACGAGAATGTGTTCAATGGCAGGCACGCTTACAGCTATGTGAATTCCCTGAGCTCGGCCATGATGGCGTACATGGTGGCGGGCAGCGAGAAGCATCTGCGTGCGGCACGGAATGCCTTTGCGATGCTGGACGAGCAGAGTTTTGCGACTGGCGGGTGGGGTCCGGATGAGACCCTGCGCGCACCGGGAAGCGACGATGTATGCGCCAGCCTGACCAACACCCACCACAGCTTTGAGACTCCGTGCGGTTCGTATGCTCACTTCAAGCTGACGCGGTATCTGCTGCGCGTGACCCGCGATTCGCGCTACGGCGACAGCATGGAGCGCATGATGTACAACACGGTGCTAGGCGCGAAACCGCTGCAGGACAACGGTGAAACTTTCTACTACTCCGATTACAATTTCGACGGTAAGCGGGTTTATAAGGAAGCTCGCTGGCCATGTTGCTCGGGCACGATGCCGCAGGTCGCGGCGGATTACCGGATCAACACCTATTTACGCGGGCCGCAAGCGGTGTACGTAAATCTTTACCTGCCTTCGACGCTCCGATGGACTGAGAACGGCGTCGCGCTCTCGCTGACGCAGGAGGGAGATTACCCGTACGAAGATCATGTTACTTTCACGTTGACAAGTTCCCTGCCGGCGGAGCTAACGCTCCACTTCCGTATTCCGGCATGGGCGGAAGGAGCGTCGATCTTTGTGAACGGGACGCGGCAGCACGGGCCGGCTCACCCCGGAGAGTTTGCAGCGATACGCCGCGAGTGGAAGACCGGAGACCGCGTCGAGCTGGATCTTCCGCTGAAGATGAGGCTGGAGACGATCGATGCCCGGCACACGGACACGGTGGCGCTGCTTCGAGGACCGCTGGTGCTGATGGCGGTAAAACAGCAGCAGGATGGTCCGTTGCCTAAGGTGATGCGGGAAGCACTGCTGTCGGCAAAGCGCGTAAGCGAACGGGAGTGGCAGGTGAGCTCGTCGAACGGACCCGTGACCATGCTGCCGTTTGCGTCTCTGGGGGGCCTGCCTTATACGACGTATCTGAAAGTCGGTTAGCGACTACCCGCTTCCGATTCCTGCAGCAGCATCGAAATGATGCCGCGCGTTCGTCAGCGATTCTTTAGCTCTGTCGGCTGCTTCGGAACCGCTCGTACGAGTCGCCGACTTCGCAAACGACCCGCCACAGCCGATTGCTAAGGCGTTTTCCAGTAGTGATCCGCCTTTGGCGCCGAATTCCGATCTTGACGAGTGGTTTGGATTAATCCTCGCAAGTCCACTTGCGTCCTGGGTCAGAAAACTATAGAGCGGTTGATGTTCGCTCGGTATCAGGCTTTGGCGGTAGGAGCGCGATAAATGCAACCCCGATGATAATGAGGATTGCGACCCACCAGTTCGTGGCGTGAAACGATGTTGCGCAATGCTTGAAAGCCCATAACGGCAGCGTGAGCAAGGCTCGACCACGCAGTAAATGCGATCAGGCTGCGATTCGCCGGCGGTTTGCGGGCGGCGGCCAATAGAAAGACGCCGAGCGTGACGTAAAGGCAAAACATCATGGACAAAGCCGGGTCTTCTCGCACGAACAACACCAACGGGTAAATCAATGCCGAAAACAGGAATCCCACCAATATCAGCCCAACCTTCAAGGCTCTTTCTCGATTCATCCACGTGCTCCTTTGTCGGTGATCCTGACCAAGTTTGCTGAGTATAGCGCTGACCGGTTTACATTGTGTGCTGAACCGACATGGGTCCTGGTGAAGCCCGCTTCCGTCCCGTGATACTCATGCCGACCGTCACTGCCGCATAGCGCCCTCACTATCGAAGTCCACCCGCGATACAAGCACCAACGGACGAGAAAATTCGCTAGTTTTGTTCACCATGAATAGGACAGCGGAAGAAAGGCAGCGAAGCGCCTGTGAAGCCGCTGATTCTCTCGGCCCGAGTCCATCACAAGGCGCGAATCATGAGTGACGTTGGGTGTCGCCAGTTTTGATCGAGGGATAGACCTCTCGGCCACCCACACATATGAAACCAAAGATTCTGACCATCTTCCCACTTCCCGTTAAACGGTATGTAGCAGTGCAGAGCGCGGCCAAGGAGGGACGTTCTTCCAGCCGTGCGGAAGCGCTCGAACCGGCGACAGGCTCGGTCAACGTCCTGCCATCGATTGAGTCTCTGATATTACGGAAGCTGCTGGCCGAAGTCGAGGCTCGCCAGATAACGCGAGTGTAGCCGACGTATGTAATCGATCAACCGCCTCAGGCGCGACATATCACGCCGGTCCGTTCGCTGTGGTTCCTGCTTTGGGCAGCATCGATAGCTCTTGCTGTCGTGACGGTCAAATACGTCGATAGCCAAACCATAGTTCCGAAATCGAACGACAGTCAATCGCGGTCTATAGAGACTTTGACTGCAAGCATCGTTCATCAAAACGAGGGGTTCGCAATGATCATCGGTTCATTGCAACAATTGGCGGGCACCGTAGCCTCAAGCGCCAAGCGAGCTGACGCGATGCCCGAAATGCTAGCCCGTCTCGCCATCCACTTACAACAGATTCGGCCGCCGGCCCTCCAACAAACGGCCGAGTTAGCGGTGCAACCGGAAATGCCTCAGATGCTTGGGACATCGCCGCGCAAGGATGATTCGACCCCGATCCCGATGGGTGGGCATATTCATCCCCCGATCGACTGGGCAGTGGTACCGCCGAATGTGGTGGCACACAACAACTCCGCCGGAACGGTGGATTATTGGCTGATGCCGCGCATGCAATCGGGCGTCCCGACAATGGTCAAAGTAGTGCCGATTGCGCAAAACAATTCCGGAACATTCGTCCACCACATCGCGGAAGTCAAAGATTACACCGTGACGCCTTCGGGCGATTGGATAGAGTGGCCCGAACCAGCCGGAAAGAAAGAGTGAAGAGCCGGGCGCACGACAAAGCCTTTCCCCAACCCGCCCCGCGAACGGTGTCTGAAGACTTCGGAAATCCTGTTGAATAGGTCTTCCGCTTGATCGGCGACTCGGTAGTTGCCCGGATTACTCCTTACAAGCCCGCTTCCGTCCCGTGACACTCATGCCGACCTCCACTGCCGCATAGCGCCCTCACTCGCGAACCCGCGCTTCCCGTTCGCCGCAGCATCCAGCTCCTTCGAAAACAACCCCCTCCCCACGCGATAATCACAAAGGACGCCGCCAGTTCGTCAGATCACGCAAACCCTCGGTGTCGTCGGGAACACCTTCCTTATCGCTCTCGCTTTCTCGCTTCTCTTCTACTTCACCGGCCACGGCGGTCTCCTCGCTCTCGACATCCTCTTCCTCATCCCGCTCAGCGCGATTATGGCGTTCCACGCCTTTCGCTTCGCCCGGCGCAATATGCTGTGGAGCCGATGTGATCGTCTGATCGAAGCGATTTTTTAGCACGTCTCGGCGTCTTCGGAACGGCTCGTACTTATCTCCGACTTTCCAGACAAACGACGTGTCGTAGACGGACGCAACGGCGTTTATCGGGAGTAAACCAGCAAAAATTACGAAAGCTTAGCTCATTGAGAGGCTTGCGCCTGCACGGACTTTTGGATCGGCCGCCGTGGGCCCAGCCCTATTTGGGTTTAGGGGCGAGCCAGCCTTTGACGATTTGGACGTTCGCGGCAGCAATCTGACAAATCCGTTTGGCCTTCCGCACGCGTGGAGACACTTCGCGAGTTTACGCCGCCAGCGCCTGAATGTCGAGTTTTTACCGCGCTATATAAATAAGAAGGCGGGACGGTATTAATGTGAGCTTAACCCTATGACATTGGATTTCTGGTTCACGAAGGATACTGAAAAACCGCTATTTTGCGTCGTTCGTCGCACAAAAACACGATTAGAGCGCGTCTTGGTGAATGTAAGCGCACGTGGCCGACTGGACGGCCTCCTCT
>JBPCLH010000110.1:0-14492 GCA_051003475.1 Bryobacteraceae bacterium | reverse complement strand
AGCACGGCTGCCAGTCCCAGCGCGGCCCAAGGCTGCCGGAACGACCGTACTTGTTGCGCGATGCGGATCATGTGAGTTCTATCTCCTCTGAAGGTCAGTTCGTAGTTGAAGTTGAAAAGCGGGTTCGTGGCGCTTCCCGCGCGAGCGCGCACACGGCTCGCTCGACAGCGCCGCTGTATTACTCGGAATTGCGGGTGAAAAAGTCTTCGTCGGATGACGGCCGATGCCTAGTCAAACCGAATCCGTCCCGCTAGCAAGAAAAAGGACACCATGCATGCAACCGCATCAGCTGCCATTCGAGGCTTGTCCGAGATGGTAGACCACCAAATCATCGTCCTCGTAAAAGATCGATAAATTCCTGTGGCTCTGAGCGTAGGCGTTCAATAATTCTGCGGCTCTAAATTCTAATGATGCGCGTCCCTGGGGATCGCCGTAGAGGAATGCCGACGGGTCCCGGCTTTCGGCCGGCGCGTAACGCCAGATTGCCTTGCGCTCGAGCGACGGGGAGCCGGCAAGCAGGGGCCTCCGCTCCACAAAGAAGAACACATGAGGCGAGTCGTAAGGAAAAGAGAAAGTTGGACTCGACACCTGAGGTGGAGTAAATTTCAGAACGAATTCGCTGAGCTCTGAATGCCAGCCTTGGCCGTAGGTGAAAGCCAGCTCTTGAAAAGGCGAAACCACAAGCCATTCGTTGCGGTGGAATTCGTCGCCAATGGTTGTGCTAACTCGGGCCGCGGACTCGTATTGAACAGCGCGAAATGGGGGCTTCTGGGCGAGCCAGACCAGAACTACACCGAGGAGAACCGATGTCGCGAGTGGCGCCGCGACCCACATTCGCAGGCGCGGGCGGGCCCACGCCGAGAATAAGACACTCAGAACGAGCAGCCCACACGCAATTGCCGGAATCCATTCGCCTGGAGCGATCATGAAACCCGTAGCCGCCGCCATCAGGCCATCCTTCCGGGAATGCGGCCAGATTGCACCTGCGGCAACAGCATAGATAATGGCGATGGAACCTGGCAGCAGCTCCCAGTTTGTTTTGGCTGGTGAGAGCGAGAACCAGACAAAGAGGAGCAGGGCCGTAAGCGCAGCTACCCAGCTATGCCAGACGCGCCACATACAGAGCGCGATCAGAAGTGCGAACACGCTTGCGAGTATTGGGCCCGTGAAGCGGATCACCGATATGGCGTTCAATCCGGAGATGGAGACCAGGGGAGCGAGAAAGGCGACGGACCCGTTCACTTTCCAGGCTTGGCCTTGCGTCAACGCCGCAAGAGAGACGGTTCTGGTGTAAGTGTCCGCATGATCGAAATGCAGCTGTTGCAAAGGAACCCGAGCTTCGATCAGTAACACCAACGCGATGCACGCAAGAAACAGCTTGCTTGCCGGGGACAGGCTTTTAAATTTTGAAAGCACGGTTCCGATACGCAGCCGGGCTTCGGGCGAACGCTTGCCCTTTCTGAAGGCGACCCAAGCCTGCCAAAACGTCCGCGAGCCATCGCCGATCAAGTCGGAACGTCGCTTGTTTGCAATCCAGAGGCCTCTCATCAAACAGACCAGGCATCCGGAAAGCATCAGGCCGGGAAGGCACAGCGTCGCGCGACCCAGCAGCAAACACGCGACTTCGGCGGCGAAGGAAGCGCGCACAAAGGCCCGCAGAACAACTGCAATCCATAGCGCTGGCTTTCTTCCAGGGCTTTGTCTGCGCCAGCCCATCTGCCCGTTCCCAATGAGAGGCACGGCCAGGAACACAAGCAGGAACGCAGCGAGCACTCTTGTGAACTCAAACACTGAGGCGAAGGTCATACGGTAGCCGCAAAATAGTGATATTCGAAGTTAGAGAGCAGCCGGCGGCAGAACCAAGTCGAAGCGCCGGCAAGCGCAAGCGCGCCGATGTCAAAACCAATAATTGCCAGATCGTACGAAAACAATCGCGAGAGTAGGTAGCCTGCGCAGGCGTTCAAAAGCACGGCCCAACCCATAGCGGCCAGCACCAGCCAGGGGCGTGAAAGCGCGAACAGGAGAGCGATGTTCCACAGACCCAGAGCTAACAGCGGAGTTCCTGCCAGTGCGAAGAGAACAACACGAAATACCAACAGCGCTTGTAAAGCAGGAATCTCCCGGATGGTAATCAACACGGCGCAGGTCGAAACAACAAACAACGACAAAAACACCAGCACCTGCCGCCTGTAGAAGCCAAAAATCGCCTTCCTAAGCTCGTGACGGGCACTCAAGTGAAAGCGGCGCTGCTCGGTAATCACCATGCGATAGAACCTAGCGAGTCCAGCGTGAACCCAGCCAACCTGAAGGACAAACGCGAACAGGCATATATCGAGAGCCGTCTCATACCCGCCTCGGAATTGCAACGGCAAAGAGGAGTTCTGAGTGCGAGCGCTCCACGCAACGATGCGATCGGCAAATAAAAAGAGGTAGTAAGCACAACCGTAAATGAAATAGGGCCAGAGCACGTACGCGAGGCGGCCGAGTGGAGGCAGGCGGACAGGTTCGGATGTTTGGCCTCCCAGCGACCGAAACTGAAAGCGCGCGAGGAGTACGCAGATGCCGACCGCGCCAGTCATTCCAATGCTTTGCGAAATCAACAGGGGTATACCCAGCTGTAAATGAAGAGTGACCACGATCGCACTTCCGAGCACGGTACCCAAGGCGAGAAGAAGCTCAGCATCGAGCACATAAAGCACAGCGCTTATGAGCAGGTATGCGCCTATCCCGATGTAAAAGGCCGCGCACCACCCGAATAACGGCAACGGCAGCCACCTGAAGTATGCGTTTGCCAGAAAGCCACCAAACGCGCAAGCGAGAAGCGCGAGAAACCCAGCCTTCACAACTAACCAGCAGTAGCGGGCACACAGACCCCATTCCTGGCTTTCCTTATAGAAGTGGCCTTGGCGGCCGATTACCTGGACGAAACCGCCCGTCACCACGAAACTCGCGATCGTCGCGATCGCAATTGCAGCTGCTTCGTTGGCCGTCAAGCTGCCGCCCCAAAGTGATACCTTCAGGAGCAGCACGACCAGACAGCAGGAAACTAGCGGCACCGCGAAGGCCATGCCTTTGAGGTAGTCTGCGATGGCGCTTGATTTCTTTGTTTCTGAAGCCTCGATTGACTTGTGGTTTTGCGCTCTCGAAAGATAAGCCTCAGCCATGCTCCAGACGTCGCGGAAACCGTATTGTGAGCGGGCGACCGACGCCGTTATCCCGGCTGCCTCTAACCTGACGATGAGATCCCGTTCATCGAGCGGGGGTGCCCAGACGGATTTGTCAGCGGGCGGCAGTATGCAGGTTGGAGATTTGTCTATCATAGGTCAACGATTGATACAGGTCTCGAAATCGATTGATCGATCGATCGCTTGTGTATAAGGAATGCGCACGCTTTAGCGCCGTTTTGGCGAGTGACGCGCGATATTGATGAGCCGCTTCTCCGCCTTCGAGTAAGCTCAATAAGCCTTCAGCCAAATTTTCCGGATCTGCCGGACGGACGATTAGCCCGGTATCGGCTAACATTTCACTTACGTTGCCGACGTCGGTTGCAACAATTGCGCAGCCGCTGAACATCGCTTCGAGAATGCTGTAAGGCATTCCCTCGGATACACTCGGTAAACAGAAAACATCGGCCTCCGAGTAAGCGGACGCGGGATCCTTTGTGCTGCCAAACTCGACCGTTCCCTGAAGCCCGTGATCAACTACGAATTTTTGGCAACGCTGGAAATACTCAACATTAGCGGGTTCCCCCAACACCCGGAACAACACGGACGGAACCTTCGGGCGAACTATCGCGGCAGCACGAAGCAAAAATTCTATGCCCTTGATGTAATGGATTCGCGCCATGGTGAGTACGAGCGGCCTGCCATCAGCGGATCGGACAGCCGGGCGGAAAAGCTTCGGATCGACGCCGTTTGGGGGTGATAGCAATCTTAGATTCGCCGGCACCAAGCCGGATTTGCCACGACTTGTTGAACGTCCCGAGCGCCGTGACCACATCGGCGAAATGATAGTTCATCTTCACGATTGCTTCATTGAAGGCGACCAGAAAGCGTCGGCAAGCATGCGGGTAGCCAGTGCGCATGAGCCACAGATAATGCTCGCGCAAGTAAATGCCATGTTCCGTAAGCAGAAAAGGAGACCCGTGTATCAATTTGTTCAGAACGCCAGGAATGCTGGCAAGCCCTGCAATCGAGCTGTGAGTCAGATCGGTTTTGGGCAGAGGCGCGGAGAGGATGCCGAGAAAGCGCTGCATCCAGCGCATGCACATTGTGGCTTCGTGAATGTTGAGCTTTTGGCCGTCGGGAAACGACTGTTCGCAGGCGTGCGAGAACACATCCCAGGCTTCGGGACATGTCATGCTCTTTGCAAAATCGAAACGCTTAAAGTAAAGGTGCAGCGAAAGAAGCGCCTGGCCCAGTTTTTCGGGAGCCGATCGCGTCGCGAACACACAATTCACGATTTCGGAGAAAGGCTCCAGGAACTCCTTTCGGATCGCACTCGAGGTTGTCCGGGCTTTACGCTCGAACATATGGATAAAGGAGCCGTCCTCGCCGCAGCCGGGTTCTTCACGCCCCCAAAGAGAGACAGGATGCACCCCGATGACGTTCGACGGGATTTCAAATACTGGTTTCGTGTTGGGCGCCCGCGTAATTGCGAACAGATGGAAATCCACCTCGGGCAGGCCCCGAATGAGTTGATCGCACCAAACGCTGACGCCGCCTTCGTGAAAGGGATAGGTTCCCTCGGAGCACATCAGAACCGAAGGGCGCGCCATGAAGCCTCCGCATGCGGAAATTCAACTTCGCCGGCCAATCCCACTAGAACTGCATTGGGTGACGGATTTCGCATCGTGATTCGAACCGTATAAGCCGATTGATCTTGCGTTGCGATGAGCAGTATCGCGGAAACGGGGGCAGACATTTGTGTCGGCGGGTCGGTGGGAACACGCACATTCACTTTCTGGCCGACCTTTATTCTTTGGGCAAGATCCGCCCCCACAGGAACATCAAAATCCAGCTGATCCAGTTGTCCAAGCTGGAGTAGGGGGACGTCGGAGGGGATCTCATCGCCCGCGTTTACCATTGTTCTCAGGACCGTGCCCGATGTTCTGGCGAGTATTCTTTGCGAATCGCGGCGGGCAGCCGCGATGCGAAGGGCTTCCGCCGCTTCACGCAGTTCGATGTTGAGATTCAATGCGTCACCGGCCAAAGGAGACAGCTGGCCGGTTGCTGCAACTCTTATCTTCGCGACCTGTACTTCCTCGTTCAATCTGGAAAGGTGTTCGCGCTCCGCCCGCAAGTCTCGCAGTCCGGCCTCTTCCGCCTTCCTGGCTTCATCCAGCTCTAATTCAGTCGCGAGCTGCTGCTGCACTAGCTTTTGCAATTCTCTGACTTTCGCGACGGCTGCATCGTGAGCATTCTTCGTTTCATCTAGCGAGAAACCCGCTAGCCGCTCCTTAGCGGCTTGGAGTCCTCCGATTGCGGCTTGTGACTGGTTGGCGTCGCTCGATGCTCCGCGATGATCTAATCTTTGCTGCACAGTTTCGTAATGAAGCTTTGCTCGCTCGTACTCCATCTGCAGATCTGCGTTTAATAGAGTGATCAAGGGATCGCCCGAATTGACCTTCGTACCAGGCGAAACATGCAGCTCGGCAATCTGCCCGGCAAACTCGGAGTTGATGGTAGCGAACGTGTGCGGCCGGATGGACGCAGGCAAAATCGTTTCAGCTCTCAGCTCCTTCCTTTCAATAGCAGTCTGAGAGATGGGGCTCGAAACCGCAATCGCAATACCAGCGGCGGCTACCACCCAAATCGCCACTTTGACACCTCGTCTGAAGCTCGATTTTTTTGACTTTTCGGAATTCGAGTCCATTTCATTCTCCTTTTTGTGAGATCTACAGATTCGTGCCGAGGTCTTTTACTTGCGTTCGCCGACGAAGGCGACAGTGGTTAAGGTAGCTGTTCCGAGGTGAGCTGGCTCATTCTGCTGCGGTACGCGGACTGAGCTAACGGGAGATCCCTGGGGCTCGGCGGCTTTCGAATAAGTTGAATTTGCAGCCCGTGACAGGAGCGCAGAAGCGTCAAGCTTTTGGGGATCGCAAAGTGCCACAACAGTGAAGAAGCTGCGCTTCCATTCGAGTTGGAGGTGAGCAGATTCGGCTTCGGCGCGTGCTGCATCGCGACTCGCCCAAAGCTCGTCCGCCGCACTCTGGAGGCCAACCTGCACGCGTTGGACAGTCGCTTTATGCAACTCGCCTGCCAACAGTTCCTTCTTCTGGGCTAAGCGGAGGCGCGCAGCAGAGAGCGTCACGCGCTGTTCGTTGTCTTCAATTTCGTGCGCGACCGTACGTTTGAGGCTGTCAAACTCGTGCTGGAGGGTGTTTAGGCGAGCCTGCAAGAAAGCGTAAGTTGCGCTCCGGTCCCCCGTGTTTCGAAACGAAATGGAGAATCCGCCATCCTGACTTCCCGAATACCCGCCAAGCAGCACATCCTTGACCGCGCTTGAAAAATCCCTTTGGCTTATTGTTCAGATAAGGGTACCCAGTAGCCAGTGATTGAAATTGGAGCTTATGATCTGCCGGCGAAGTCGTGAGATTGGAAATGTGCTGGCTGATCAGTCTGAATTCGCTCTGTGAATCGAAAACAGCTTTCACCAGTTCGCTCGATTCGGGCAGCACGTTTGAATCAGAAAATTGAACCAGATCGTCCGTTACAACCTGAACCTGCTGCGATGGCATGTCGACTCCGACCAGGCGCGTCAAAGCGATGGCCGCCGTTTCGGCTTGAGCGTTGGCCTCAAGACAATCGCTTTCGAGAGCTGTTACCTCCTGTTCAAAACGAATGGCGTCGAGCCTCGTGATCCGCTTGAGCGAGAGCAGTGCTTTCACCTTCTGGCCGTCCTGGTTTCGCATTCCAAGACCATTGCAGGCGCGCGCAGCTACGTCCTGCGACTCCGCTAAAGCAAGAAACTGGTGGGTAGTGTCTATCTGGGCGTCAATTCGCCTGCGAGCATGACCGACCTCAGCTTCGACGACGGCGAATCGCGCCAATTCCATGTTGACCGGAGAAGGCGCTGTCCTGTGGTTAAGCGAAAAGCCGGACGCCAAATTCGCGGCCAGAAATAGCGGGTTGGAGAAGGTCAGTATGTTCAGTTGCGGACGAAATTCGACCCTCGTCCGGTTTAAAGTCTCGAGCATCTGCAGCTCGAGCCTGGCATTTTGAACTGATCTGTCCTCATTATCGACCCTGTCTGCTGCAAGCTTCAGGACTTCCTGTAACCGCCAGGGACCTTTTTGATCAGCAGATAAAATTGCTGTTCCCAAGCAAACGAGTACACAAGCACTTAGGATAGGTTGCACTTTGAACACGACATTCTCCTCTTAGATATGTGAAAGCTTAAATTGGGCGTTTGATCGGTACCGCTTTTGTCGGGCGGGAAACCTATGCGCGATGCGCGTGGCCGCTGGTGAACTGGCCTGAGCCGGTATTGGCTGGATTTATCGTTTATGCGGTGTGGCTCTGGGGAACCGGCTCACTGACCGGACTTGCCCATTCGCGATCCACTTCGACGGAGATGGACCGCTGCAGCATGGTCACCGAGACCACAACACGCCATTCACTCTTGTTCTGTACCAAAATTCCTTGCAGCCCCTCAAGTGCTCCGCGATTAATCCGGACTTGCTGGCCTTCGCAGATGAAGGGGCATGTTTGGGCGGCAACTCCGGAACGGAGTAGAGTCTGAACTGCTTCGATCTCGCTGTCTGCGATGGCAACCGGCCCGTTTCCAAAACTTACGACTGATACGACGCCGACAGTCGTAGCGATAGGCTGACGTTGCTGCGTGTCGAAACGGCAGAATACATACCCGGAAAACAGGGGCTGTTCCGAGTCAACCACGCGGTCTGACCATTGACGCCGCCGATGATGCATGGGGACGTATGACTCGTAGCCTTGGCCCGCAAGCGCCCTCGCGGTCACATGCTCATGCTTCGACTTGGTGCGGAGGCCATACCAAGGAAGCGGAGCAGAAAGGCAAAATCCGGTTCTCGCAGGATTCATATGAAGAGAGATGTCGGCGTTTCGAGTCATTTTTATTTCAAGCGGACGGACTACCGTCCTTATCGTCCCATTTACCAAGTTCTTTAGGAACCTGGCTTTGTTGAACGCGCTGAAAAGTGTGTAACTATTCGTAACATGCGCATATTTCGGAAACAACGGAATATGCCGGTTCCGGTACTCTCATGAGCTTTTATTCAATATGCATCAATAACTTACATCACTTCGCAAATAGTAGAAAACGCAGCCTCAATATCGTCTGTGAAGTACTGATGCATATAGGATTCACGGCTTTGGGTGGCTCATAAATCCCACGTGTTGAGCCCATTTAAAGCGCGGTATAGGGCTGTAATTCCGTCCGATTTATCGCCGCGAGCGCAGATTGGCCGACCCAGTTCGAGTGCAGCAGCAGGTCCTGGCCCTACGGTCTCCGGAACCGCAGGCGCAGAAGCAGTCTGCTTAAGGCTTCTTAGCGGCAGGCTTGGCGGTAGGCATCAAGACTCAAATGTTTCTTCATCGAGTTTAAGTCCATTTGGTTGGCCTTTGGACAGAAGGACGAGGTGTTTAGGCTGTACTCCACCTCGAAAACGGCTTTGTGGGCTGTGATAAACGGCTGAAGAGACGAGCACTCATCGTATTGGAAGCATTGTTCGTCTATTACGAAGTCGAAGTAGGGCAGCAGGTCGGTTGCTTGATCTACATCGTTTTTCAAAGCAACTGATAACCCGCGAGCGTGCGCGGCGGAAGCAATCCACTTGTTATATGTCACTTGCTCTTGATAATTGAGCGGAAAACCAGTCGAGTTCGAATATCCATCGATGTTGTCCGGCTCAACCGCATCGAAACCCTTGGCTTTGCAAAGATCCAGCCTGTGGCTCATAATCGGCTCCAATATTGAGAGTTGACGGACATCGAGCCACTTTTCTCCAGGCCAGCCGTTGTCTCTGCCTTTGACCGAAGCGGGAAATCGAGAGGCGTCGGAGCGCCAATTTTCCCAAGTACCAAAATCGATATAGCAGACTACCTTTCTGCCCGCGCTGTGGAGCGAAGCAACCACCGAAGCACCGTTGTCGAACATATCAATGTCGTACATGCTCGCTTTGACGGATTGATCCACAGGTGTGGAGAGTTGCCATTGCAACTCCGTATTCAGCGCAGGGTGCCATCTAGAGATCGCAGTTGCCGCTGAATTCCTGGCAGCCGGAGGGTAGGCTTTTCCATGTTGCCTGGCCTGCTGCGCAAAAGCTGGCAATGAGAGTAGTAAGATGGGCATCAGAATGAGTTTTAGCATGCCCTTCATTATGTCGGCACCAATTTCGGAATCTAGTAGTTTTCGGTTAGAATTAAATGCCTCTAGTGGTTTCAAGTACTTTGTTTCGGGTAGTACCTTCCTACTAAACAGGCCGAGAGGCTGATCCGGCCGGCAGTCCTTTACGAGGATGCCGCAAGCCGATCCAGTTTTTCGAGCGTCAGCTCGATATCCGAGTCGGTCGTGCGGGGGTTTATCGTGCACATCCTGAGAACGGTGCGGCCGCGTAGTGCGGTCGAGGTGACGAGTGCAAACCCGTCTTTCAGCATTGCGTCGACAATTAACGCGTGCGATGCATCGTCACTCCCTCTATATCGAAAACAGATCACAGCCATTTGCGCAGGGCTGACGATCTCCCAATTCTGCATTTCGCGCAGTTTGGCCTCGGCAAGCTCTGCTAAGCGGAATCCCCGTTCGATAGCTGCCCGGAACGCGGCAATGCCGAACACCTTAAAGGAGAGCCACACTTTGAGCGCCCGAAAGCTTCGCGTGAGTTGGATGCCGAGGTCTGTAAAATTGATCTCTTCCTGATTGCGGTGCACGTCCTGGAGGTAGTCGGGCAAGATTCGGAAGGTGTTACGTAGATGCGTGCCATCGCGGACCAGCACGCAACCAGTCTCAAAGGGTTGGAACAACCATTTATGTGGATCGAGTGAGAGCGAGTCCGCGAGCGCTAGACCTTCGAGTAAGGCGCGTCCCTGATCGCACAACACCGCTGCGGCTCCGTATGCGCCATCCACGTGCAGCCACATGTGCTCGTGATTGCAGATGTCGCGTAATTGTGGCAGTGGATCGACAGCACCAGTGTTGGTGGTTCCAGCGGTTGCGATAACGCAGAAGGGCCGTCTTCCCGTCATGCGATCTTGAGCAATGGCGGAGATGACATCATTTGGCGCGAGTCGATAATCATCATCGGCCTTTAGATGCCGGATCTGGTGAGGCAAAAAGCCAATTACGCGGAGCGCTTTTTCAAGTGACGAATGGGCTTGATCTGACAGATAAACAACCGCGCCATCCAATTGATCGTTTACAATGACGTGGCGGGCAACGGCGAGCGCCGTGAGATTCGCCATGGTACCGCCGCTGACGAACAGTCCATTGCAGCCCCCGGGAAAACCGCAAAGTTGACGCAACCAGTCGATTGTGACGATCTCGATTGCCTCGGCAGCGGATCCGCCCAGCCATGTTCCGGCAAACACGTTGTATCCGGCCGCAAGAGCTTCCGCCATCACGCTGACGTAATTGCCCGGTCCTGGCACGAAGGCGAAGAACCTGGGGTGATTCACGTGCATAATGCTCGGGAAAATATCCTGTTGCAGCTGATCGAAGAGCGCTTGATAAGGCGTGCCCTGTTCGGGTGGCGGCCCGGACAAGTTATGAAAAATCTCGGCGGGATTCGCCTTTGCACCCACTTTCTGATCCTTCAGGGTTGCAAAATGCTCCACAAGCATGTCGATCGCGCGATACCCCATCTCGCGCATCTCTTCACGCGAAAGATCGAGGTGCGAATCGGAATTCATCGATTAGCGCTTCGCGGCAAAGCCGTTCGGCAATGCGAACGCAACGTAGCTTCTGTTCACCGGCTCTTTCGACGGTTCCGGAGGCCCATCCCGGGGTATCGCTGAACTCTTCGCCGAAGTCGCACAGAACACGATGTATTCGCGTTCGCCAACCTCGTACACCGCCGGCACACCCTCGGAGGCGGCTGGCAACTCCGCAGTCCAGATCTCCTTGCCCGTCTCCTTGTCGTACACGTGGAGCTTACCCTCGCCGTTCGTTGCGACAAGGATTAACCCGCCCGCAGTCACGCCGGGGCCGTTTCTCGGCATCATCACCCCAGTGTTCTTAATGCCTACTGAGGCGAGTTGGGGAGCATCCCCCAATGGAACTTGCCACTTGATTGTTCCCTCGTTCAGATCGTAGGCCGTGAGAGTGGACCAGGGTGGACCAATAATCGTAGGCTCCATGCCGTATCCAGTCCAGTAGCGAACGGGGGCGGAACCTTTTGCATGGCTAGGGTATGGTCTGGGCGGGGCGTCCGAGCCGGGATCTCTCACCGATACCGGTGCACTCGCCGGATTCGCGAGATAGATCAACAGCGCATTGAGAAGCGAATCCGGAATTTCCGGGAATGCTGGCATGTCGGCGAATCCCTGATTCACGACGGCCTTGATCGTGTCTGCGCCGAAGTGTGCGGGCGCGTCGACCAGTGATGGGGTGGCAGGAGGAGCCCCCTTCCGGTCGGCACCATGGCACATTTGGCAAAACTCTTCGTAAACCGCCCGGCCACGCTGCGCGGGAGTACCCTCTGTTGGGATGTTCCATATATCCGGGGGAGCTCTCTTTACAAGCTTCAGGATGGCGGGCATATCCATCGACAGCACATACAGTGTGCCTTGCGTGGGATCCGCCGCTGTGGATCCCCAGTTGGCGCCGCCGTGGTTGCCCGGCATCTCGATGGTGTTTGTAACTCCGGCGGGGGTATAGAGACCCTCATTCCCCGCACTCTGGATGGTATCTCTCCACTTAGCGCGTTCTGGCGCAGTTAATATGTACGGGTCTAGATCGTTGACGCTAAATTTCTGCCGTGCAAACGGTGGTGGCTTGACGGGGAAGGGCTGCGTCGGTGAAGCCGCCTCACCAGGTGTATCGGACTTCGGCACAGTTCGCTCTTCAATAGGCCAGAGCGGCTTCCCACTTACCCGGTCGAACACGTAGACGAAGCCCTGCTTGCCCGCCTCCGCCACCGCATCCACCACCTTCCCGTCGTGCCGTACCGTGAGTAACTGCGGAGCAGCGGTCGCGTCGTAATCCCATAAATCGTGATGCACTAGTTGGTAATGCCATAGACGCTTGCCCGTGCGCGCATTGAGTGCAAGCAGGCAATCGGCGAACAGATTGTTTCCCTTCCGATCAGCGCCGTAGAAATCGTAAGTGGGCGCTCCGAGCGGAAGGTAAGCGATGCCGCGCTTCTCATCTAGCGTCATCTCGCCCCAGACATTGGTCCCACCCACATAGGTCCAGGCGTCCTTCGGCCAAGTGTCATATCCGAATTCACCGGGATGTGGGACCGTGTGGAAGATCCACATCATCTTGCCGGTTCGCACGTCGTAAGCACGAATATCGCCAGGAGCGGACAGGTACTGCTCGCCAGGAAAGGATCCCAGAATGATTAAGTTCTCAAACACTCGCCCGGGCGTGGCGGATTGTATATGAGCAATCGACTTCGGATCACGACCGAGGCCTTCTCGCAAATCGACACACCCGTTCTTGCCGAAAGAATCGATTAACTTTCCGCTGCGTGCGTCGATCGCCTGAAGGTTGTTGCTGAAAGTAATTAGTAGTCGCCGGTCAGACCGGTCCTTGCTTTCCCAGTAGTTGATACCCCGGTGCATCTCTCTTCGCGGCGCGTTGGGGTGGTAAATCCAGAGTTCTCTTCCGCTCGACGCATCCAGGGCGACAATCGAGTTGTTCTTCGCGTGAACGTACATCACATCATCGACGATGATGGGGTTCCAGGCATAATCGATGTCATCACCGGTAGGGTATGTCCACGCGACTTGAAGTTTGTTCACGTTCGATCGGTCGATCTGCTGAAGTGCGGAGTAATGTGAAGAACTCGGTCCCCCCAGATAATCGCGCCATGTCGTGTAAGGCTGTTGAGCCGCTACAGGCCCGACGCACAGGCTGATGCAACCGAACAACCATGCCACTATTCGAAGTCTCTCCATCAACCTACCTTCTCGCTGGGTGTTTGAGCTCATTGAAGAAGATGAACGTGCCTTTGCGAGCCGTCGTCAGCACGTCGGGCGTACCGTCGCTGTTCATGTCCGCCGTCACGATCTGCGTGCCAACTCCCGAGTCGTTATGGATCAACTGGGGAACGAAGTCTACCTCGCCGCCCGGCTTTCGAACCAGTTTGAACCAATACAAGACCGCCGGCGAATCGATTTCGTTCTCTTCGGGAATATATCCGTGCGACCACCAGCGTTTGCCCGTGACAATGTCCTTCAATCCGTCTCCATCCATGTCGGCGAGCGCCAGCGCGTGTAATTCCGTGAACGCTACGGTCCTGTCCGTCTCCTCCCATTTCTCGCGCGATGCTGGAGACTCAGCAGGATCGCCCATGATCAGGTGTTGTTTCCACGAAATAGCGCCCTGGCTGTCTCTCTTCTGCTCGTACCACGTTAATCCCGGTCCGTGTGCATTCAGGCTGGTGATGACATCGGGCAGACCGTCGCCGTTCACGTCGTAAAGGAACATATCGGCGCCCCCGTTAAGGTAGGGCTCAGTGCCATGCCCGAATTGAACGGGGTGAAACTTCCACAGTCCCTCGTTACCTCTAGGCGGCTGCTCCCACCAGCCACCTCCCTGCAGTACGTCCATGCGTCCGTCGCAATTGACATCGCCCACCCCAAATCCGTGCGGAGCCCAAGTGCCTTTTTCGGAAACAGCGTGAAACGTCCACGGCTTGGTAGGATCCGACCAATCAGGCTTGGCGTAGCCGATCTGATTACCGCTTTCCCCGCCCTGCGCGATGAGTAGCTCGGGATGCCCATCGCCATCGATGTCGACGAGCTGCGTCGTCTCGGCGAAGATGCCCGTGACGACCTTGTACTCATCCCAATGGCGCGAATCGCCGCGCGGATTGACGTATAAATAAGCGCCATCGAAGTTGACCTTCAGAAAGTCCGGCCATCCATCGCCATTGAAATCGTAAACATAGGACAGGAAACAATCCGAATAATTGCCATGCTCTCCTTCTCCGGGCGGGTTGACTGTCTCGGGAGGATAAATCTCGCCCGCAACTTTGTAGTCAGGCCCGAGATAGTAAAATGGCCCGGCCACCACGTCCTGGATGCCGTTCCGATTCAAATCGCCCACGGCAATCCCT
Source organism: Bryobacteraceae bacterium (assembly GCA_051003475.1). Taxonomy (GTDB): domain Bacteria; phylum Acidobacteriota; class Terriglobia; order Bryobacterales; family Bryobacteraceae; genus Bog-105. Next base: position 232 of record JBPCLH010000110.1, on the reverse strand, counting down.
TCTGCGTAGAACATATCGCTGAGTCGCTGTTTGCGAAATCCGCGGCCGGTAACCTCATGAGCAACGCCCGCGCCCCTTAACGTGAGATCTAACAGCGCAATGCTTTGAGGGTGTCCCAGGCTTAGTTGAAGGCTAGAGGCGGCGGTGGCGGCCGGTTCGTTAGAATCGATTCGCCAAAAACAATCCTTGGAAAGGACACCACCGCCGTGAAGAAACCGTACCATATCGTGAG
>JBPCLH010000109.1:0-9105 GCA_051003475.1 Bryobacteraceae bacterium | reverse complement strand
GTCATTTGAGTCGGCGTGACGAACAATTCAAGGCATAGAAACCATGCACATGATCCGAAAAGGCCAAGTGAGGTGGTTACCGAAAGACGACATCCTGGGACACGCCTTGTTCATTGCGGCTCTCTTCCAAGTGCCAATGGCTGCGTGATGAAGAAACATCAAGGTCGTTCGTGTGCTCGCTTTCAAACTTTGCAACACTTCCGTCTCGCGTATTCGGCCGGCTTTCGCAGCAGGGAATCCGGGTTCGGCAGACCACCACGACTCTACGACGGTACGCTCGTGCCTTTCGCTGCCCGGCCGCAACAGGCGGCTCCCGATTATGAACTCCGGACCTTACTGGCGCAGCTCACGAGTGATAGGGCCAACTGCGTTGTCGTGATCTCCGGCCGCAGCGCCGCCGACCTTTCGCTTAGCTGCAATCGATTTGCTCGGAACCGGGGTGTTCTCGATTGCCGCATCGATACTCGCGACATCGACGTAATTCATCCACGGCTGCTGCGCGTTCTGCCGCTGCATCACGGCACCGTTGATACCCGGTTCGTCCGAGCCGGTTACGCAGAGCCAGTATTCCGGCCCTGGCATAGGAGCTTTTTCAAACTTCCAGCCGAACAGGTCGCTGTAAAACTTGGTCAGCGCCTCCGGCTGATTGGCAGGAATCTCGAAGTGGACGACGCGGTTATTGGCCATGATTGTTCTCCTGATAAAAAATAGCGCAAATCAGGTCCCGAGCGTCACGATCGCCACTCCCAAACCGCGCAAGGTCACCTTATTCGTGGTGAGCTGCTGTTTGCCCGGCGGCTCGTTTGCCGTCGTCTGATCCACAAACTGAATCTCGTTAGCGGCCTGAGGAAGCGCCAGTTCGAAGTCACGATCGCGCTTGTTGACGAGTAGAAGCTTGTGCTTGCCGTCCCCATCTATGTATCCGAGAGCATATACATAAGGGCTGTCACTCTTCGTTTCCACGATTTTGTTGCCTGGTCCGAAGTTGTTCTTCAGGAGCTCGAGGATCCGATAGCGAGCATTCGGCGCGCCGGTGTTCCAGTCGACCATGGAAACGCTAGGAAATTGCGTCGGATAACCGACCAATTGCGACTCACCAGCGAATTCAATCCCGAGTGAAGCAAGGGCTCCGTAGATGTAGGCGTAAGTGGCTCCGGCGAGATGCCAATAAGCCTGCGGGATGGGCTTGGTGACGTGACCTGGTTCGCCCTGCGCTATGTCCTCCGCTGAGATGGAGCCGATCTCGTCGACGGTGGTCCGCGTCGCGGGAGCCAAGCGCTTGCGAATCGACTCGATGTAGCGCACCGTGGCGATAAAGCGGTCGGCCTGTTCAAAGAAAGTGTATCGCTGGATTTCCTCGCTTTGATCCGCGGTCGGCACAGCATAAAAGTGATAGGAAATCATGTCGAGCGGAATGCCCGGTTTATGGTTCTTGGGATCTAAGAAATAGTCGAACATGCGCGGGTCATTCGAAGGAAACGCCAGGGCGAGGCCTACAAATTTTGTCTCGGGCGCAATTTTTTTAACCGCAGAGACGACGGCATCGTAGCGGGCGTTGTACTGTTCGGGCGTAGTGCTGTGTTCGATCTCGGGCTCATTCAGCACTTCCCAGTAAGCAATTTTGAAGTGATGGCCCGATTCGTGGCGCTTTCCGAACTCGTCGGTAAAGCCTCCATTCACATACCAACTCACCAGCCGGGCGTAGTAGTCTCCGAGCTCTTGGAGCGACGGATCGCGCAGATCGGTACCTTTCGTGTAATCCCAGGTGACCTGGTTCGGATCCTGCGGATAAGTGATCGGCTGCGGCGTTTTGAACATCCAGGCGGGAATGGTGCTGAAATTCAGAATGACCGGATGACCTTTGGTGGCATTCAGAAAATCCAAAGTCATGGGATCTATGAGTGAGAAGTCCCAGGATGTCTTGCCGTTCGCGGGCGGCTCTAGTTCAGCAACTCCGAGTTTTGGATACGGAAGCCACGGCACGTATCGGACATAATCAGCGGCGAGTTTCTGAAGATCGGAATAAACACGGTCATGGATGGGCGAGCCGGGCCGTAACGGCGGATTGACAACCACTTGCAGGGTGGCAGTGGTCGATGATACGCGATTCACTTTCTCCCACTGAACCTCTATCTTCTGCGGAAACGCGCTTGCAACCAGAAGTAGAGCTAAAGCTACAGTTCGAAACATATTCCCCCCTTCAACAGACACGAGCCGCTTCGATTTCGAGCAACGCAGCGAGCTTTTCGAGCTTTCCAGCGATATGGCCGACTCCAATCGCACAGTGATGAGCAGGTCCTTGAGCATTCCAGTCATTAACAAATCGGCGAGCCCCAATCGAGAACCGGTACCGGCTGTTGGTATTGCCGATTTCAAGGATCGGGCCAGGCACTGACTCACCTTGTGCAATCAGCAGCTTGAGGCGCCCGTTTCCGGTTTGCACGACCGAGAGCAGTGTGACAGCGCCGTGTTTGACGGACATCTCGACAGAGAGCCCTCGCCCAACCTTTCCGTGATAAACGCTGAGCGGCCGCACTTTTGTCTTGCCCTCCGCGACAGCCAGGTGGCCCGGGCCATCATGACCCATCAGGACGACATCATCGTTGAAATCGATCGCATAATACTCGGTGAAAGATCCGCCAGCCCCAAAAGTGTCCATGATCTTCATGGCTTGGGCATTCTTGACCTCATACTCACCGGCGACCGGAACGCCTCGCGCGGTGAGAAGACTGGTGCCGAGAATAATCGAACTGATCGCATCTTCGTTCGCCGGATTGCCGGTTCCGCGGTAGTAGTAAGCCATTGATCCGAGTTGGTGATTTTTGACCAACCGGTCGAGCGCCAGGGACGTCCTGGCCGCGCGGTGAAGTTCCTCCGTAGGACAGTCGCTTTGCAAATCGAAGGCGTTATCGAACTCAAGAACGCGCTGCTCGATTTCGGAAAAAGTCACGTGTTCCCGAAGCGCCGCTAACTCATCGACTTCGATTAACTCTATATGGCCGCCGAAGACAGCACATTGCTGGGTAAGATCGGAGTAGATATCGAGCATACCGCTGTAGTAATGGCCCATTAAGCCCAGGCGATTGTGTTCCATCACATGAGCTACGCGGGCGGATTCGATCCAATCGCCGATTTCACTCCACGCGGCAGGATCGTCGTGCAGAGTTCCAGTGACCTGAAAAAACGGAATGCGCGAACGCTGAAAGACATTGGCAATTTCAGGCACAGGACACGCCTGGCACCACGCCAACCACTCTCCTGTCATTTGTCTCCGGTCGGACAACCGGTTAAAGGACGCGTAATCGATGGCAGGCCCGGGCGCGAGATTCAGAATAATCACCGGCACTTTCGCTCGGCGAACAACCGGCAGCACGGTCGAAGAAGGCGCGTACGTCGTCACGTGAAGAAGGATGAGATCGACGTCTGCCTGACGAAAGCGGTGGCTCGCGTCAAACGCCTTTTCTGGCGTGTCAATCAGGCCCAGATTCACCACTTCTGCACCTGCTTGAGCCACGCGCGCCTCCACCTGCGCCGTATAAGCTTTCAGCCGCTCTTCCAAACCAGGAAACTGCGGCCAGTAAGTATCCAGGCCGATGCCGAATAGCCCGATCCGGAAGCGGTGCGTCCCCAGACTGCTGTTCGCTGCCTCATTGCGGAGCGGTTGCATCAATCTCCTGCTTCGTAACCTCCCGAGCTTGGGAAAACGTTGTCTTCTCCTGCTGTGCTGACTTACCTCGCAGCCGCTCGAATTCAGCGAGCGACTTTTGCTGCTCGCTTGTATTTCCCAATGCCTTGTAAGCTTGCGACAGCCGATAGTAGGACACGTCGTCACGCGGGTTTAAGGCAATGGCCCTTTTAAGGTGAAGCAATGCCTGCTCCGGCTTTCGAAGGGCGATCAATACTCCGCCGAGGCCAAGCTGCGCCTCTTCGAAATCCGGGTAATATTGCAATGCCTTCCCGAAAAACTCCTGCGCCTTATCGAGCTGCCCCAGCTTTCGATAGATTTCTCCGATCTCATAGGCCGCGTTGGCATTCGTAGGATCGAGGTCAAGCTCCTGTTCGAATTCCTTCAAAGCTTGCGCTTGCGTGTCAGTCTGGCCGGAAGACGAGCGCGTCAAGAGTACCCGTCCGATGCGGTAGTGGATACCTCTCCGGGCTGGATCCATCGCGAGCACTCGCCGGTACTCGGTGATTGCCAAATCGAGGTTTCCCTGGCTCTCGTCCGCTTCTGCCGCCGCCTGCTGTCTCCATACCGAATCTGGCGCAATTTGCGAAAGGTCGCGCAACGTCAAGTAAGCATAATTCGCGTAAATCCGGCTCGTGTGATAGAGAACTTCCGGATCGTCTGGAAAAAGCCGCTGCAAATCAAGCGCCGTCTCGACTGCTTTGCTGTCGAGCTGCAAGCCGGTATAGGCACGCACGAGTTGAAGGCCGCTCATGCGTTTCAACGGCTGGTCCGCCGAGCGGCGGAAGCCCTTCTCTAAACCAGGAAGAGCTTCCTCATAGCGGCCCAGTTCCGAGAGAGACATGGCCAGAAGCACATCGGTATTCGGCAAACCAGGCTTCAGCTTTAGCGCCTTGCGAAGAGCCGGAACCGCTTCGTTGAACTTCGCTTCCTGGAAGTAAACCAGCCCGAGCCGTCCGTAGACTTCAGCGGTCCCAGGAGATAACTGCTTTAATTTATCGTAAGCCTGTTCTGCGTCTGTGTAACGGTGCTCTGAAAGCGCCCGCTCTCCTTGCTCGAAGTAATTCCGCAGTTCGTCCGAAGTATCTTGCGCGAGGAGCAACTGAACAGCAAAACAAAAGAGCCAGAGTAGCCGTCCGGCTACCAGGTAAGTTTCCCTCCTAGCTGATTGATGCGGCCCGCGCTGGCGCTGGTGATCTGCCCGTACTGCTGATCAGTCACGTTATGATCTGGAGTTCCCCATTGCGCGTGGTTAAACGCGTTGAAAGATTCCAACCGAAGCTGAAGATTGACTCGCTCCGTAATTGGAAAGTTTTTGAACAGAGACAAGTCCCAATTATTGATGCCTGGCGCTCGCAGGATGTTCCGGCCTGAAGTGCCAAAGACGCCGGCAGCGGGCTGTCTGAATGCCGCTGTATTAAACCACTCCGAAATGCTCCGGTGAAATCCCTTACTCGGATCTCCGACCAGATCGGCACGATTCGAAAAGTTGTCCAGCAGACCCCCGAGATCGGCGGCGAAAATCGGATAGGGAAATCCTCTTTGGAAGGTCGCGATGCCGTTCAGTTGCCAGTTGCCGAGCACTACATCCACTACTTTCGGCGTATTCGCCAGAAAACGCTTGCCCCGGCCGAACGGCAAGTCATAGACGAAACTGCCAACGAATCGATGGTCCACATTGAAATCTGCCAGCCCGCGGTCACGCCTGGTGTCGTGATTGTTCAGAAATCCCTGCCAACCCGTGTCCGCAGACCCGATTCCCGCGGCTGCTGATTTCTCGTCTATGGCCTTTGCCCAGGTATAGACGCCGGTTAAAGCGAGTGACCGGCTGCGGTGTTGCAGAGTTACGTTAGCCGAGTTGTAGCTGGAATTGCCGGACCAATCGCTGTCTATGTAAGTAACGAAATTCCGATATGGTCTTCGGGCCTCTACCGGGGACGGGTTCAGCGGATCTACAGGGGCATAGGCCTGATTGATGTTGCGGCGCTCGAGCAGATGAGTACCTTTATTGCCGATGTAATTCAATTCCAGAGTAGTGCTCGAATTCAGTTGGCGTTGGATCGAGAACGACCACTGCTGAACGTAGGGATCGCGCGGATGCTCAGATATGATTACGGCGATGAAGGTGTTGTCTTCGGGTACTGCTACACCTTGCACAATCGGCGGGAAAAGGCTGTCCGTGGTCTGGAGACGCGCCGTCTGTCCAATGGTTTGAACGTACTGTCCGCGGCTGACATAAGGGTAAATATCCGCCGAACCATCCGTCTCACGCAGTTCGGCGGAATCCCAGAAGATACCGTAGCCGCCGCGGATCACGGTCTTGTCTCCCCCGAACGGACGGAAGGCAAAGCCAATGCGGGGCGCAAAGGGCTTCCAGGAGGGATCGGCTGGATTTCTGCGGCCGCAATACCGGTAGTAGCTGCCGTCCCCTACGATTCCTTTGGTAACTAAGGTCTTATCCGCAATACACAAACCGCCGAAAGGGTTCGACTCGTCCAACCACCCCATATGGTTGTTGGTTTCATAAGGAACGGTACGGAAGTCCCATCGAAGACCGAGATTCAACGTTAGGCGCGCGCTCACTTTCCAATCGTCCTGCACATAAGGCGCGAAGTACTTCAGGTTGAACGTACGCGGATTTCCAACTACGCCGCCGGAGCTGAATCCTCCCGGTTGAAACACGGCGGCCATGGAGTAATAGCCGAGCAGCATGTCTGCTACGGGGTTGCCGGTGAAATCGCCGCTGAAGGTGAAATTGCCCAGAAAATTGTCCGCCAGATCTCGATTCAGCTTCCAGGTGCGGTACTCCGCTCCCAATCCGATTGTGTGGTTCCCCCGCACCCAAGTGAAGGAATCAGCAAAGTCCCACATCGGCTGGTTACTGGCCGTGTATGCGTTGATAGCGCCGCCACCATAACTGATGCCGCCGCTTGAGAAGGAAACACTCGGGTACACGCGCTGGGCCGGGCTTAAATCAGCGAAGACTCCGCTCAGCCCAAGTGCTGTAATGTCGGATGGATCAGCCGGAAAACCCCCTTGATTGGCGGTGGCTTCCAGATAACCAAAGCGGAACTGGTTGACCATCGTGGGCCCCAAAGTAATGGTGTGAGAAACTGCCCAATTCGTTGTATCCTCGACAAAAAAGGTTTCCCCTATCGGCACATTGAAGCTCCCCGTACTGCTGGAGGAATAGTTTGATTTTGTTCCACGAGCGAAGATCGATCCGAACTTACCCAGATTTTGATCCAGTCGGTAGGTTTGCTGATCGACATCGTTCGGAAGAGAAGTTGTTACTCGGTAATTCCCTTGCGGGAGATCGATGTTCGGGGCGGGAAAGAATTTCTGGACTGCCAATTTCGCGAGACGCGAGAAACGGTCCTGCGGAATGACATTGTTGGGGAAAGCTGCCCCGGTAGCGGGGTCGATGATCGGGCTCGAAAACTGGCCTGACAATTCAGCCGGCGTCGGCACGAGGGCGAACTGATCTATTCCCTGGCGTCTTCGCGTGCCTTCGTAATTTGCCATGAAGAAGGTTTTGTTGCGGCCGTTGTAGAGCTTCGGTATATAGACCGGTCCAGTGGCGACAAACCCGAATTGATTCTGCCGCAGCGGAGGCACAGCTGCGTCAAAGAAACTCCGTGCATCAAACGCATTGTTTCGATTGAACTCGAATAAGGCGCCATGAAAGTCGTTCGTACCGGCCCGACTAATGATATTGATCTGGTTGGCGCTGAAACCGTATTCGGCGGAGTAGGTCGCAGTCTGTTCTTTGAATTCCTGGATGGCATCGACCGACAGCACAACCGCGGGCGTATTCAGCGAAGTGTCAGTGTTGACCATGCCATCGAGGAGATAATTGTTCGATGTAGGCCGGGATCCATTGATGCTGATAGCATTACCTTCGCCCTGTCGCATTGAACCCTGTTCACCGCTGGTCTCGACAGCACCGGCGCCTAGGAACAGAAGCTGCAGGAAGTTTCGCCCGTTAAGAGGCAGCTGAGTGACTTGACGCTCATTCACTACCTGGCCGACGCTCGAAGTCTCGGACTCGACCGCCACCTGCGCCGCTCGGACAGTGACCGTTTCCGTTGTCGCGCCGACTGCGAGGGTGAGGTCAACCCGCTGGACTTGATCGACGTTAAGCCGGATGTCGGACTGTTGTGCCTTAGAAAAGCCCTTTTGCTCGGCAGAAACCGAATACGAGCCCACGGGCAAGAGCGTAAACGAGTAGTCGCCCGAACCGGTGGTAGTGGTGTCGCGAGTCAGGCCCGTGTCCTGGCTTTTGATGGTCACCTGGACCTGTGGCAAAACCGCTCCAGAAGGATCTTTTACGGTACCGGTGATTTGGCCCGTAGCAGTTTGCGCGTTCAGGGTTCCCAAGTTCCAGAGCAGCGCGCAAAGCAACGCGCTAAATAGAAATGCTTTTCTCATCGTAGACTCCTCATACCGGTGACCGCACCGTTGCAGAGAGTCTATGCCCAGACTGCAGGCAGGTAAACAGCTTTCAACACTCTGCCCGGAGTTTTGCAATGTGATACGTCCGACTGAGCCAGTTGAGAAGGTTAAGTACTTGGAACGTGGGGACTTGTTTATATGTATCTATTCGAACTCACGTTGGGTGGCCGGCCGCAGCGCCGATTGAGCGTTTTGTAATGTAGAAGCTTTTTACCGAATGAACTCGACTTGGGTTGGAGTATTTGTTTCTATGGGGTTGGAGCGATTTTGCGAAACGAAGTCATTTTTCTGACGCGCACAACGGGCACCAAACGCCCTGTGCGCTCGAATTGGGTTCGTTTTTTCAAATTGCGCTGCCGGGTTGCTTGGCATCGCGCTTGAGCCAACGGTAGGCCTGCACCGAGTTTTTCCAGAAGAATTTCTGCGCGGCGCTGCGGCCTCGCTTTGTGAAATACTGGCGCACGAGGTTCAGTACCTGGGCATAGGTTCCCCAGGGATCGCTGTTTGGCCAGTCGCTGCCGTAGAGCAACCGGTCTTCGCCGAATATTTCCCAGAGCTGATCGAGCACGGACTGTTTCTTGGCGCATTGCAGGACCTGAGAAATCTTGACGTAAACCTGCGGCCTGGCTCCTAAATGGTGGAGGTCATGCTCGTAGCGGTCGCGCGATGCGGGATTGCCATGCAACTGAAGACTCGGCAGATGATCGATGACGACGCGCAGATTGCTTGCCTTGTCGGTCAGCAGGACGACCGCTTGAATCAGCGCCGGGTCTGGATTTGCGGTATCGAGGACGAAGCCAGCGCTTGCCAGAGCTTTCAGATCGGCAACGAACGCGGGTGTCAAGGGCGTTTTGAAATTAGGCCAAAAGGCGGCGGAAAATCAGACCAGTTTTTCAGTTGAGTAGGGGTGATTTGAAAGGAAGTGCGATGGTGGTCGGAACGGAGCGCCGCTGAGCCGCCGGGCG
>JBPCLH010000108.1:0-1947 GCA_051003475.1 Bryobacteraceae bacterium | reverse complement strand
CCCGTTTAAATTCAATGGATCGATTCTTTTGGGTCGGCCTTTCTCAGCTTTGGTGGGGTTGGCGGGGTGCGTTGATCCTCGTTCAGCCAGACACGGTCGTTCGCTGGCAGCGCGAGCGCTTTCGCCGGTTCTGGGCGCATCTATCGAAAGCGAAGACCCGCCGCCAAGCCAACGCGTTTGGCTTCTATCTTCTGAAAATGCTGTCTCACTTCTGGCAAATCGCCGGCAATGCGGATATCAATCCTCTTGTCCTGCCCGGATTTGAGATCGACCAGGTGAATCGAGCCGAACTCCTCATACACGATGGCATCGGGCCCCGCGCCCGCCGATTTAAGATCGAACGAATTCCCGCGAACCACGCGGCGGACCTGTTTTGTTTTGCACTCGTAAGCAAACAAGCCCACCGTCCCGTTGAGATCGGAGAGAAACCAGACCTCGTCGTTGACCCATATAGGATTGAAGTCATTCGAGTTGTCCCGAGGGATCTCTTCTTCAACACGCGAATCACTCAGATTGACAATCCAGATGCGCTTCGTCTGGCCGCCGCGGTACCGTTTCCAAGCCTTCTGCCATTGCATGACCGGCACATAGGCCATGTGCGAGCCATCCGCTGAGTAAGAACCCTGTTCAGCACGCGGCAACGGGACCTCACTCGCCAGACCGCCCGTGAGCGGAATCGTAAAGAGCCGATGAAATCCAAAGGAATAGCTATTTCGCCCGGAACGGAACAGCACGCTTTTTCCATCGCGCGTCCAGCCAACCACTTCGTCGCTGCCTGGGTGATACGTCAGGCGCTGCGGAACACCGCCCGCGGCCGGAACGACATACACATCCCGGTTGCCGTCGTATTCGCCGGTGAACGCGACCAGAGTTCCATCGGGAGAAAACACAGGATCTATTTCAGTGCCAATGCCCGAGGTGAGGCGTTTGGCATCGCCGCCGTCCCGACTAACAATCCAGAGATCGTCGGCATAACTGAAAACGATCTGCGTGCGGCTGACACTAGGCTCGCGCAGCAGCAGAGGCTTTTCCGATTGAGCGAAACAGACGCCCCCGATGAACAACGCGGCCAAACAACTCAATGCACAGCGCATAACCACGATTTCCTTTTTGAGATCGGCCAAAGTCAGTTCTGCTGAATTGTCGATGGGTCCTACTATAATTCGGTGACGCGCGATCTCCCCCATTGTTCCGCAAAAACAACTAGGCGCACGCCTAGTTTCAGAAGAGAATCTGACAGAACGTCACACGTTTTGGAGCCAACGTGCACCGTCTCACAATCGTGTCACGCCTAGTACTGCTACTCCCTTAGGGGCAATAGAGCAGTCTTTCGCTTCGACACACAATGAAGACGGATGATCATTCTTTCATCGATGCAAAAGGCGAGGTTGATCAGATTGAAATTTTACGTACGTTATATCTTGGGCTTGGCCTGAAAGGTCTCCAGTGAAGCTGACAATAGTAGCCAAAATTTCTGGGAAACAGCTGGATGACCAGTCTCCTCTGAAATGCCGAAGAGTGGAGAACCGGATACCGTGCAATCTCTCAAGGGTCCGCATCACGGCAGAAGGTGACCTGGCAACTGTGGAGGGCCAAGTCGTGGACGTAAGTAAGTCTGGCCTAAGGTTGCGTACTGACAAGTATTTCCCCCTCGCGCGGAAGGTAGCAGTCGAGATGGACGGCCTTTTGATCCGGGGAAGCATTCGATATCGTTGTGTGCTGAAGGGAAATCCTGGGTCCTTTGATATGGGCTTGCTGTTTGACGAGTAGGCCTCTTCCGGACCGAAGATCTTTTTACGCGGCGAGTTGCCTGAGTTCAGCGGCTGTGTTGCAAATAGGCGCGGATGATCTGATAGCGTGAAGCTCGATGGTTTGCAAGCGCGCAGCACTGTTTCGAGGACGACATTTTACAGATGAGATTATCGTGCTCTGTGTTCGCTGGTACTT
>JBPCLH010000107.1:0-36310 GCA_051003475.1 Bryobacteraceae bacterium | reverse complement strand
GGCTCTCCGTTGATCCAAAGACTAATAAGTTCTGATTGCATGCCGTTCCCATTGCCTCGATATGTATGCTTTCTGTAATTATACGAATTTTTCGGCTACTAGTCTGGTATCAGCTTTCATGCCTACTTCGTACGCTGAAACGTATTTCCCGGTTCTCATACAGATCTTGATTGCAATTTCAGTCGCCGGGGGCATGATCGGGGCGTCGGCGCTGCTTGGACATCGCGTGCGAGACGCGGTCAAGTCCTCGCCTTACGAGTCCGGCATGAAGCCAGTGGGTAACGCCCGCGAACGATTCAGCGTGAAGTTTTACCTGGTGGCAATGGTCTTCATCCTCTTTGACATCGAGGCGATTTTTCTCTATCCGTGGGCGGTTGTTTACCGTGAGTTGAAACTTTTTGCGTTTTTCGAAATGCTGCTGTTCATCCTCATTGTGTTGTGCGGCTTCTTCTATATATGGAAAAAAGGCGTCCTCGACTGGTCGACGGACCAGCAGAGAGAACAGCGACGGGAGAATAGGCGTGCTGCCTGAAGTAGTTGCCGAGAATCCCAGTGCGGTGGCGATTTATCAGCAACTTCCCGAGGCCATTGTAGACGCGAAAGTGGGGTTCGGTGAATTGACGTTAGGCATCGCGCCGGCCCAGATCGTTGACGTTTGCCGCGTTCTCAAAGACAGCGTAGGTTTCGAGCGTCTGAGCGCAGTCACGGCAGTGGACTGGTGGCCCCGTGAGCCCCGCTTCGAAGTGGTTTATCTTCTGCACTCGATACAAAAGAACACTCGCTTGCGCATGAATGTTCGGCTTGGCGAAGACGAAGAAATAGATTCGGTTTGCTCAGTATGGCGGGGCGCGAACTGGTATGAGCGAGAGGTCTTCGACCTTTTCGGTGTTCGGTTCCGGAATCATCCAAACCTTGAGAGGATTATGATGCCTGCGGACTGGGAAGGGCATCCACTCCGGAGAGATTATCCGGTGCATGGCCATAAATACTCCTACCAGGATGAATAAGCTTTGACGACGTGCGGTTTCACACTGACGTTAAGGATGCAACTGTGATAGAGGGCAAGGCTCATGTCGCATCACTCGATGCGGAGCACGAACTCAACGTTGAAGATTCCTCCGGCCTTAAGCCCCCGGTAGAGGAGCCAAGCACGGGGCGGCGCATGACGCTAAACATGGGTCCGCAGCACCCGTCCACTCACGGGGTGCTCCGGGTGGTGCTGGAGCTAGACGGCGAGACGATTCTCAAGGCCCGCCCGGAAATCGGGTATCTTCACACAGGGATTGAGAAACAGTGCGAAGCAAAGAAATATCAGCAAGTAATTCCGCTCACCGACCGCGTCGATTACCTCGCGAACCTCAACAATAATTTCTGTTATTCGCTAGCCGTCGAGAAACTGCTTGGGCTGGAGATTCCGCCCATGGCGCAGTGGATGCGCGTCATGCTTTGCGAATTGCAGCGCATCGCAAGCCATCTGATCTGGCTGGGAACGCACGCACTGGACATCGGTGCGATGTCAGTCTATTTTTACTGCTTCCGGGAACGCGAAGAGGTTTTGAAGATCTTCGAAATGTTCTCGGGCCAGCGGATGATGACGAGTTACATACGCATTGGCGGCCTTGCTTTGGAGCCACCACGGGGCTGGCACAAAGCTGTTTCGACACTGGTCGGCCGTCTTGCTAGGGGCGTAGATGAATACCAGAACTTGCTAGCGGCGAATCCGATTTGGGTGAATCGGACCAAGGGCGTGGGTATGATGCCGCTCGATGTGATGATCGACCTCGGCGTAACAGGCCCGTTGCTTAGAGCCGCTGGGTTAAAGATCGACGCTCGGAAGGAGCGCCCACACTCGAGTTACGAGTTGTTCGATTTCGACGTTCCGACCAGGACGGAGAACGACGTTTACGCGCGCTTCGAGGTACGGATGGAAGAAATGCGGCAGAGCTCACGTATTGTGAAACAAGCGCTTGACGGCATGCCGCCCGGACCGTTTCAGGCGGATGCTCCCCACGTCGTACTTCCCGATCGCGAAAAGATGAAAACTCAAATGGAGTCGCTCATCTACCATTTCAAGATTGTTACGGAAGGCTTCCGCGTGCCGGCTGGCTCGGTGTATCAAGTGGTTGAATCCCCCCGTGGAGAGCTGGGTTATTACGTAGTGAGCGACGGCACGGCTAACCCGCATCGCGTGTTCATGCGGACACCGAGCTTCGGCAACCTGCAGGCATTAGGAGCAATGCTGGAAGGCGTATTGATCGCTGATTCGATCGCCATCATGGGAAGTCTGGATTTCGTGCTGGGGGACGTCGACCGTTAATGTTATGACATTTTCACCGGCGCTCGAAGAGAGATTTGCAAAATTCCTCACCAGTTATCCTCCCGGACGTGAGCGGTCCGCGGTAGTGCCGATGCTTCTGTATGCCCAAGACGAGATAGGTCATGTATCGCAAGAACTCGTGGAAGAAGTGGCGCGCCGTTGTGGAATCACGCCGCTTCAAGTAGATGAAGTGATCGGATATTACTCGATGCTGCATCGCAAACTGCTGGGGAAATATCACGTTCAAGTGTGTACGAATATTTCGTGCCAGGCCGTTGGGGGCGAGGACCTTTATGAGCACGCTAGCCGAAGTTTGAAACTCCGCAATAAAGAAGTGACGCCGGACGGGCTGATATCACTCGAAGAAGTGGAATGCATCGGAGCGTGCTCGTGGGCGCCGGCTATCCAGATCAATTACGATTTCCACCATTTCGTCACGCCAGAGCGGTTCGATCAACTTGTTGACGCCATGCGAGGCGGGACGTATGAGAGGAAGGCTTCCTAGGCTTCCATCATGCGCTACAACGAACCGAGTCCGCTTGAAACCAGGGTCATTTCTCAACGATTCGATCTTCCCACCTCGGCGTCTCTTGACACCTATTTAGCGAATGACGGATACGTCGCGATTCAAAAAGCGATCGGGATGACACCCGAAGCGATCATCGACGAACTCAAGACTTCTTCTTTGCGCGGCCGCGGCGGTGCGGGATTTCCTACCGGCATGAAATGGAGCTTCGTGCCGCGCACTACAGGTAAACCGACGTATGTGATCTGCAACTCTGACGAGAGCGAACCGGGCACTTGCAAGGATCGGCTTCTAATGGAGAACGATCCGCACCAGTTGATTGAGGGGATGCTGATCGCCGGTTGGACCATTCGATCTAACAAGGGTTATATTTTCATTCGCGGCGAGTACCGGTATCTGATCGAAATCGTGGATCGAGCCATCGCTGAGGCGTACGCGCGTAGTTATCTCGGAAAGAATATTCTTGGGAGTGGCTGGGATTACGACCTTTATACGCACACGGGCGCTGGGGCATACGAATGCGGCGAAGAATCGGCGCTGCTGGAATCGCTTGAAGGCAAACGCGGCATTCCGCGTCTAAAGCCGCCTTTTCCAGCGGTCGTAGGCGCGTTTCAGTCTCCAACAATTCTGAACAATACTGAGACACTCTCAACAGTTCCGGTTGTGTTGCGAATGGGAGGCGCAGCTTATGCCGCGCTTGGCACGCCTAAAAACGGCGGTACACGGTTGATGTGCGTGTCCGGGCATGTGAATAAGCCAGGCGTTTATGAGCTGGCACTCGGGTTTCCGCTGATGCGCCTCATCAATGAGGTTTGCGGCGGCATGAAGAACGGGAAAAAATTAAAAGCGGTGATCCCCGGCGGTTCGTCATCGCCTGTATTGAAGGCGGAAGAATGCGATATCGCGATGGACTTCGATTCCATCGCGAAAGCGAAGTCGATGGCGGGTTCAGGCGGTATTCTTGTGCTCAACGAAGATACCGATATCGTCGCCGTGGCGCTTCGAACCATCAAATTCTATGCTCACGAGAGTTGTGGCTGGTGCATTCCTTGTAGGGAAGGCACAGCCTGGCTGAAAAAGATTCTTGCCCGGTATCACGAAGGCGGCGGAAGATCAAGCGACATCGATTTGATCGCTGAACTGTCCAATAACATGCTCGGGCGTACTTTCTGTGCGTTGGGTGATGCGGCTGCCATGCCCACGACGGCGTTTGTGACAAAGTTCCGGGACGAATTTGAAGCTTATCTCGAAAAATTTCCTGCCGTGCAGGTACCGGAGCTCGCTGTTGTTTAAAAGGAATCTCGAGAGCAATTACCATGGCTGACTCGGTCAATCTCACAATCGACAATCAGCCATTGCAGGCGGCCGCAGGGACGCTGCTAATCAATGCCGCCAAGCAGGCTGGAATCGAGATTCCGGCATTTTGCTACTACGACGGACTCACTCTTCAGGCTGCCTGCCGTATGTGCCTTGTCGAGGTAGAGAAGACGCCCAAACTCCAGGTGGCTTGCACGTTGCCAGTAGCCGAGGGGATGGTCGTGCATACGGATTCTCCACAAGTACGCCAGTCGCGGAAAGGAATGCTGGAGTTCCTCCTCACGAATCATCCGCTCGACTGCCCGGTGTGCGACAAAGGCGGCGAATGCGAGCTGCAGGACATGGTGTTTCGCTACGGAGCCGGCGAGAGCCGCTTCGTTGAACCGAAGGTCCACGTCGATGAAAAGCAGTGGTCGCCCATTGTTTTCTATGATGCACCGCGTTGTATCTTGTGCTATCGATGCGTCCGAATCTGCGGGGAAGGACTTGGAGTCGGCGCGCTGGGAGTCGGCAACAGAGGTGTCGTTTCAGAAATTGTTCCTAACAAAGGCGATCATCTGGAGTGCGACGAATGCGGAGCTTGCATCGACATTTGCCCGGTAGGCGCGCTCACTAGCGGCCCTTATCGTTACAAAACTCGCCCCTGGGAAATGGAGCATGTCGGAACGATTTGTACGCATTGTTCGAACGGTTGCAAGACGACACTCGGTATTCGGAACGGAGAGATTGTACGCGCGAACAATCGGGATCGGTCCGGCGTGAACGGCGAGTTCCTGTGCGTAAAGGGACGCTATGCTTTCGATTTCAACCAACACCCGGAGCGTCTCACTTCCCCCCTCGTTCGGAAGAACGGCGCGTTCCATCCGGTATCGTGGGCGCAGGCTCTCGCTACGATTGCTCAGAAATTTACTGAACTGCGATCCAAGAACGGCAAGTTTGCAGTGATTGGCTCCAATCACACGACAAACGAAGAGAATTTTTTGCTCCAGAAGTTTGCGCGTCAGGTGTTGCGGACGTCGAACATAGACCATCACCGAACGGGCGATATCGCTACTTTGGTTCGAGCCTTGCATGGTAGGACGAACGCATTGGCGACCACTGCGGACCTTTACACGACGAAGGCAGCGCTTGTTATCTCAAGTGACCTTGCGCAAGAGCAGCCTTTGCTTGCATTTCAACTGCGGGCAAATTGGCGGCACCACAACGCTCATGTATACGCAATCACACCCGGCCCTGTTCGAGAGGATAATTATGCAGTCACTGCGCGCGCCGAACCTGGGCGGGAGCTTGAAATTCTGGGTTCGCTTCGAGAGCGTCTCGCGAAAGAGCCTGAGCTTGTCATCCTGTTCGGTGATGCAATCCAGGGCGACGCTATACGCAGCCTTGTGAGATTCGGCGACTCGCTGAATCTCCCGGTAAAGTACGTCTGCCTGGTCGATTATTCAAACTCGCGCGGGGCTTCGGATATGGGCCTGCTTCCGGATTTGCTGCCGGGATATCACAGCATTCGCGATGCCGGACTCGAGCCGGGACTGAATTACGACCAGATTCTAACGTCCACGGATCTGGATGCGCTTTGGATCGTTGGCGCAAATCCGGAGGCGCGTCAATCGTTCGCGGCTTCTGAGGCGTTTGTGGTTGTTCAAGATCTTTTTCTTACCGAGACGGCAAGGCGGGCGGATGTTGTGCTTCCTGCCGCTTCTGCATACGAAAAGAACGGAACTGTTACCAATGTGTGCGGTGATGTGCAAAAGCTGAGTCGCGGCGCGAAAACAATGGGCACGAAATCGGATCTTGAAATCATTGCCTTGCTTGCGAAAGAGATGCGGCAGGATTTGGGATCGGCTAAGCCCGAGATGGTTTTTCAGGAAATTCGAAGATTTGTTCGAGGGTACGACGTGTCTCTGCCAGTTATCGAGACCGGAGGCGCAGTGCCAACTTTGCCATTCAACGGGCACGTGCAGATTGATTCTCCGGCGAATGTGGTACGGTCGGCGCGCAATACTCTTTTCACCTCTGGCACTTTGGGTCGATTTTCTAGGATGCTGAGTTCAGTTATCGAAGCGCCAGGGGCACTGTATCGCGATCCGCACAAGGAGCCAACGGTTCGAGAAGGTAGCGTTCAGCTCGAAACCATAAAGCAAGGCAAATGAACTTTTTCATTATCAGCCTGATCAAGATCGCCATAGTTTTTGCCGTGTTCATGACGACGCTTGCCTATTTACAGTGGGTCGAGCGGAAGGTGCTGGCGCATATCCAAGCCCGCACTGGCCCCTTGCGGGTGGGTCCGCATGGCTTAATGCAACCAATGGCCGACGTTTTCAAGCTGCTAACGAAAGAAGACTTGCTGCCCCCGTACGTCAACAAGTTCTTCTACGTTCTTGCGCCGTTTATCGCTGTATCTCTAGCCTTGATTTCAATTTCGATTATTCCCTTCGGGCCTGAAATCAATCTTTTTGGCATACGCACCTACATGCAGATCACCGATCTGAACGTTGGCATTTTGTTTATGCTCGCGATAAGCGCGGTTAGCGTATACGGTGTGGCGCTTGCAGGCTGGTCATCGAATAACAAATATTCCTTGCTCGGTGGCTTACGGAGCAGCGCACAGATGATCAGCTATGAGTTACCTCTGACTCTAGCCGTCGTCGCTCCTTTATTGCTTGCAAATCATCTCAGTTTCCGCGAGATTGCTGATAGCCAGGCTGGGTACTATCTCGGCTTTATTCCGCGATGGAGCGTTTTTCAGATGCCATTTCCGCAGATCTTCGGTTTCCTAATCTTTATGGTTGCGGCATTTGCGGAAACCAACCGATTGCCCTTTGATCTGCCGGAGGCCGAGAACGAACTGGTTGCGGGCTTCCATACGGAATACAGCAGCATGAAGTTCGCGTGCTTCTTTATGTCGGAGTACGCAAACATGGTAACCATCACTTGCGTCGCGACGTTGCTGTTTCTGGGGGGCTGGCACCCGCTGTTCCCCGCGCCATATTCCAGCTATGTTCCTTCCATAGCGTTTGTGCTCGCTGCGATATTAGCCTTCTATCATGCTGCTCGGCCCGCTCGGAAACGAGATCGACTGACTTTCCCGATCTTTGGCATAGCCGCGCTGATTATCGCAGCCCTGTTTGCGATTCCGTTTCTTCAGATCGTGCTGGTTCCTGCCTTTTGGTTCGCAAGCAAGGTAGGCTTTTTGTTGTTTGTATATATCTGGATTCGCGGTACGCTGCCTCGCTTCCGCTACGACCAATTGATGCATTTTGCGTGGACATTCTTGTTCCCATGCGCCCTGCTCAACCTGCTGCTTACAGCTTTGTTTGTGGCTGTATTTTGAGGGCCGGACGCTAGTTCATGGATACGGTTCTTTTCATTGTGTTTGCGGTGATTGCGGTAGTCTGCGCATTTAATCTGATCCTGCAGAAGCATCCAATTTCGAGCGCCCTATCGCTGATTGGCGTCATGGGTTCACTCGCCGTGCTGTACCTATTGCTCGGAGCGGAGTTCATCGCCATGGCGCAAATGATTGTGTATGGGGGCGCCGTCATGGTGCTGTTCGTCTTCGTGATTATGCTGCTGAATGCAGGCGCCGAAAAAACGAGTGGTAAATCGTGGTTCGCCCAAATCGCGGGATTACCGCTACTGCTCGCCTTCGTTGCGTTGATAGGTTTTTTGATCCGTGACGTTTTGCCGTCGATGGGAACCGTCAAGTTCGGTAGCTGGGTCGGGGGCACGGCGCAGAATGTCGGGCGCATGCTTTTTACCCAGTATTTACTCCCGTTCGAGGTTATTTCGATTCTGATTCTCATTGCGATTCTCGGAGCAGTAGTGCTGGCGCGAAAGGAGATCGACTAGGATGCCTCAGATTCCGCCTGTTCCCTTGTCGTGGTACCTCTTGCTAAGTGCAGTTCTGTTCGTGTTGGGCGTGGCTGGATTCCTGTATCGAAAAAGCATCATCACGGTTTTTATGTCTATCGAATTGATGCTCAACGCGGTGAATTTGAGCTTCGTCTCGTTCTCTTACCATCTACGCCGAATCGACGGTCACATCTATTCGTTTTTTGTGATGGTAGTTGCGGCGGCGGAAGCGGCTGTGGGCTTCGCAATTATTCTCACCATCTACAAAAACCGGGGCACTCTCCAGATCGATGAAGTCGACTCGATGAAGCTGTAAAGAACCGGTCATGCATCTCTGGCTCATCCCGTTTTTTCCACTTCTCGGCTTTTTCCTGAATGGTCTGTTTGGAAGACGTTTGTCGAGGACGCTGATAAACGTCATTGCCGTGGGATCTATCGCCGTTTCGTTTGGTTACGTGTTGCTCGTTCTGAGCAAACTGTATCCCCTGGACACCGCGTATTCCGAACATTACTTTACCTGGATCCAGAGCGGTTTCCTGAACGTAGGCTTCGATCTGTTCCTCGATCGGCTAAACGCTGTAATGCTGCTGGTGGTTACAGGCGTGGGACTCCTAATCCATATCTACGCGGTCGGCTACATGGCGCATGAGGATGGATATTACAGATTCTTCAGCTATTTCAATCTGTTCGTATTTTTCATGCTGATTCTGGTGCTTGCCTCGAACCTGCTGCTGATGTTTGTCGGCTGGGAGGGTGTAGGCCTGTGCAGTTATCTGCTGGTTGGATTCTACTTTCTAGAGGAGTTCGCCGGAAAGGCAGCGAACAAGGCATTCATCGTAAATCGGATCGGCGATTTTGGTTTTTTACTCGGCATTTTTCTGACGGTTGTAGTTTTCAGGACGCTAGATTTCGGCAAGGTTGCCGCGGCTGTTTCAGGTATGCCTGTGGAAGCAAGGCTAGGTGCATTGACTGCAATCACTCTGCTGCTATTCGTCGGCGCGACCGGGAAATCGGCTCAATTCCCCCTTTATGTTTGGTTGCCGGACGCAATGGCAGGCCCGACACCTGTATCGGCTCTCATACACGCCGCGACCATGGTCACAGCAGGCGTATACATGATTGCCCGCGTCTCGTTCCTGTATCCCCATACGCCTCTGGCAATGAATGTGGTCGCGCTCATCGGGTTATTTACTGCGGTGTTTGCTGCCACAATCGCGATAACGCAAAACGATATCAAACGAGTATTCGCTTATTCGACGATCTCTCAATTGGGCTACATGTTCCTGGGTCTGGGAGTTGGAGCATATTCAGCGGGTATCTTCCATCTGATGACCCATGCTTTTTTCAAGGCCTTGCTTTTCCTTGGGGCTGGCAGCGTGATTCACGGACTCAGCGGAGAGCAGGATCTTCGGCACATGGGCGGTCTGAGAAAGAACATGCCCATTACATTCGTCACGCTGGGCGTTGCGAGCTTGGCGATTTCCGGCTTCCCTGGATTTTCGGGCTTCTTTAGTAAAGACGCTATTCTTTCGGCAGCTTACGCGCATAGACCCTGGATGTTCTGGATTGGCGCGATCACGGCGGGGATCACGGCGTTTTACATATTCCGCGCTTACTTCATGACCTTTTTTGGCAACTATCGTGGGCACCATCATCCACATGAGTCGCCGGCCGTGATGACGGTTCCCCTTATCGTTTTGGCCGTGCTTTCCCTTTTTGGCGGATTCTTCAATGTTCCGGCTTGGCTTTCCCCTGCATTTCCTTTGTCGGAACACGAGAACGTCACCGCGATGGTTATTTCTGCGAGCTGTGGAATTCTCGGGATCATCATCGCAACCTTTCTATACGTAATCAGGCCCGCGCTTGCAGAGTCGCTGAAGACCGCTGCTGGTCCGCTGTATACGTTGGTAGCAAACAAATATTATGTGGATGAAGTTTATTCCGGGCTCATAGTGAAGCCCCTCGAGGCCATTTCGCGTTTTGTTCTTTGGAGGGGTGTAGATGAGGCCGTCATCGACAGCTCTTTTGTGAATGGCTTAGCCGGCTTGATACGAGGCTGGGGCGCCCTCTTTCGTCAACTGCAGTCGGGAAGCATCCGTAATTACGCAACCTGGGTTTTGGCTGGATCGCTCGTGATTATCTTAGTTTTTGGTCTCGCGGGAGGTGGCCGTTGAATTTGCTTGCGATCACCCTGACACTCCCACTGCTCGGCTTTTTCATCATTCTGCTACTGCCTCGGAATTCGAAGGCGTCATCCACAGTTGCGCTGTCGATCACAGCTATTACCTTTCTTATATCCCTGGGACTGATCGCTCCTGTGGTGGCCAACCCGGGGCAGTTCACGTCCATTCTCGATTCCCGTTGGGTAGATAGCCCAGGACTTCAGATTCACCTTCACCTCAGCATTGACGGAATCAACTTGTGGCTAGTTTTACTCACGACGCTGCTTTTGCCGATGGGAGTTTGGATCTCACAGACGATGATTCAGGAGCGGCAAAGGAACTTTTTCGCACTGCTGCTGCTTTTTGAATTCGGCCTTATCGGCGTTTTCTCTGCGCTGGATCTGTTCGCATTTTATGTGTTCTGGGAAGTGGCCCTGGTCCCGATGTACTTGATGGTTGGCGGTTGGGGCGGAGCGAGGCGCGGCCCGGCTGCAGTCAAGTTTTTTGTCTACACCATGCTTGGCTCAGTCCTGATGCTCGGGTCTATCATCTTCCTTCACAGCCGGACGGGCAGCTTCGATTACGTCGAAACGCTGAACGCACTCGCCTCAGGCCGCACCATTCTATCGCCAGCGGAGCAACTTCTATTGTTCTTAGGCTTTTTCGCCGCATTTGCGGTCAAGGTGCCAATTTTCCCGCTGCATACTTGGCTGCCGAACACTTATGCGGAAGCGCCCATGCCGGCCACTTTTCTACTCGCAGCCGTGATGTCAAAGATGGGAACGTACGGTCTGATACGCTACTGCCTTCCGCTATTCCCAATCGGTTCTCACAGATGCAGCAGTTGGATTGTCGTTTTAGCAATCATCGGCATTATTTATGGAGCGCTGCTTGCGCTGGTTCAACCCAACATTAAGCGTCTAATTGCATATTCCTCGTTAAGCCACTTGGGCTTCATAGTGTTGGGCATCTTCACTTTCAGTCAACAAGGCGCCGATGGCGCAGTTTATCAGATGATCGCGCACGGCATCTCTACCGGCGCTCTCTTCCTGATTGCCGGATATCTGGAGCAGCGCCGTGGCTCTCTTGAGATTTCCGATTTCGGAGGTGTGGCTGCGCTCGCGCCTGTTTTGGCGACCGCATTCATGATTGCGATGCTTGCGAGCATCGGCCTCCCCGCGTTGTGCAACTTCGTCGGTGAATATTTAGTGCTCCAAGGCGCCGCGCTTACGAAATTCTCCTGGGCAGCCTGGGCGTCGGTGGGCGTCATTCTTTCGGCAGCCTATATGCTGTGGATGTATCAGCGCACCTTCTGGGGAAAAGCTAATGATCGAATGCGCCCAGTATCCGATCTCGCACTGCGCGACTGGGCTCCTCTACTGCCGTTGATCGTTCTCATGGTATGGCTCGGCAGCTACACGCAATCGTTTATGCCGTCGATCACGTCGGCCACTACGCGCATACTCGATCAGACCAGAATGAATGACGAGTACAGGGTGAGGCTGGTATTACCGACTGCACTTCATCGTTCAGTTCAGATCGAGAAGGTCTCTCATGCTCGGTAATTTCATGCCGCACGGCTCCGAGTATCTGCGCTTTTTGCCCGAGATCGTTCTTAGCGTGTTCGGCGTCGTCATCATGGTGCTTGAAGCGATTACATCTGAACGGCAGAAGACTTCTTTAGGCGTTCTTTCACTCGTTGGAATTGCCATCGCATTCGCGGCAGATGCATATGCCTATACGAGCCCCGGCCGGGCATTTCAGAACATGATCACGGTGGATGCGTATGGCACGTTTTTTCGGGGCCTTGTACTGGTGGTTGGCTTTCTTTGCATTCTGATGTCGTTTAGTTATTTGAAACGTGAGAAGGCGCAGACAGGCGAGTACTATGCGCTTATTTTGTTCTCCTTGGTCGGTCAATGCGTTCTGGCTACCGCGAATGATCTCATCATGGTCTTTATCGGACTGGAGATTTCATCTATCGCGACCTACATCCTGGCTGGATTTTTGCGCGATGACCGGCGCAACAACGAAGCCGCACTCAAATATTTCCTGCTTGGTTCCTTCGCTACGGCCTTTTTGCTATACGGCATTGCGTGGATCTATGGAATCGCCGGTTCCACCAATCTCGATGAAATCCAAACCCGTTTAGCGGATCGATCGATTTCATCCGTACTGATCGGCCTCGCGGCGGCTTTGATGTTTGTCGGCTTCGCCTTCAAAGTATCGGTGGCTCCGTTTCAGATATGGGCTCCAGACGTCTACCAGGGCGCGGCTGCTCCCGTCAGCGCTTTCATGTCGGCTGGCCCGAAGGCGGCGGCATTTGCAGTTTTCTTCCGCGTATTCATGACCTCATTTGGTCCTATGAACGACCGCTGGGTTTACCTGGTTTGGGCCTGCGCGTTGCTGAGCATGGTTATCGGCAATTTTGCGGCTCTGCTGCAGACCAACGTGAAACGCCTGCTGGGGTATAGCTCCATTGCGCATGCTGGCTATGTACTCATTGCTTTCACCGCCCATTCTCAGATCGGGATAGCGGCTGCTATGTTTTATCTCGCTTCTTATGCGCTGATGAATATTGGAGCTTTCGCGGTTGTCAGCCACGTGGCGTCTCGCAACGAGAAATATGTAAAGATCGACGATCTTTCGGGACTCGGCCGTCGCGAGCCTGCAACCGCGGCACTTCTGGCAATTTGTGTTTTTTCGCTAATCGGTGTGCCGCTGACGGGCGGTTTCTTTGCGAAGTTTTACATTTTCAAGGCGGCCCTTGATTCGCACTTGGTTTGGCTGACTATTCTCGGTTTGATCAATAGCGCGATTGCGGCTTATTATTACCTGAAGATCATAGTCGCGATTTACATGCATGAGCCCGGTCCGGCTACTATGGAACTCGCGGCACCGTCGGCAGGTGAGCGAGCGGCGATTTGGGGAAGCGCGCTCGGTACGCTATTGCTCGGGATTTTCCCCTCGGCCTTACTATCATTCGCTTCGGTGTCTGCGGCGGGGCTGCGGTAACAGCTCTTCGGGTTCGTTCTACGTCTCAGAAACGGTTCGTCAGCTCTTCAATTCGTTCTAGGCGAAGCAGTCTTGGATGACTATCTGGAACAGCTTCCTGCTCCAGCGTCCAGGTGCGGGAGTGCGGAACGTACACAGCCCTCAGTCCAGCAGCAAGTGCGGGATTGATGTCGGATTTCGGAGAGTTACCGATCATCCATGTCTTATCCAAGCGAAATTCTCGTTCTTGCGCCAGTTGGCGGTAAGCCGGTGCATTCTTCTCCTTCACGATTGCAGTGTGGTGCAGATAACGGGCGAGTCCTGAGCGATCAATCTTGAGCTGTTGTTCCTCGGGATCGCCCTTGGTGAAGAGTGTCAGTTCATGTCTCTGCGAAAGTTCTGCGATCGTCTCTTCTACTCCCGGCAGCAGCTCGATCGGCCTATCGAGAATGGCATGTGCGAAATCCATAGCCGCTTTTAGATCGCGCTCCGAAATTTCGCGCTCTGCGAGACGCCGAAAACACGTCGCCAAGTTACGGGCAAAGTTCCCGCAACCGTAGCCGTTAACCTCGGCGTTAACTATTTCGATCTCGTCCAGGACAGCTCGAATTTGGCCCGGTGTCATGGAGGAGTGGGCCAAATACGCGCAGAACTGATCGAAAGCATCTTCGAAATAGATGTTGTTTTCCCACAGCGTGTCGTCGGCGTCGAAAATTAAGTGCTGGCGTGTAGACGAGTACCTCTTCACAGACCGGCCACGTGCTTGGGGTGGCCGTTCAGAGGCGCCACGCGCTTGGCGAGCATCACCTGCTCTCGTTGCAACGTGTAATCGGGCAAAATATTGACGAGAAATTCCAACCTCTCGATTTCTGAGCGGAGCGATAGAACCGTCTGTCTCTTATCCAAGTCTGCGATGAATTGCGCAAGCTGAAAGCTGAGTTGGGGACCTTCGAGTTGTGGTTCGATTATCACTTCCGGTTTCTCTACGTCACGCAAGCGCTCGTAAGCCGCGATGGCTTTTTTGCGCAACTCGGAGGGAACCTCGGATGCTTCTTCATCATTGAAATACTCAACCGCAGCGCGTAGGTATGACTTCTCTTCGTCGAGCGATACAACCTGGAAGCGACGGTGTCCGATGGCAAGCAACTCGAGCCTGCCGTCCGGATATCGCCGGAAAATCCGGTCTACGGTTGCGGTGCATCCGACGTTGACAATGCCGTCATCCTTGGCCAGCACAATCCCGAATTCGCCGCGAACGGGGATTACATCACCCATCATTTCTTTATATCTGTCTTCAAAGATATGCAACGGGAGCGGGGTGGCAGGCAGCAGAACAACCGAAAGCGGAAAGAGAGGCAGCATCTGCGTGCTCATGTCCCTATTATCTGCTCGACTCACGGCGATATACTGTTGCCGGTGAGGGTATGACCCTTAAGCTAAAGCGCACTCCTGGGCTTTACCTGGTCGGCTTTATGGCTTGCGGAAAGACGACCATCGGTCATTCACTGTCGGAGGAATTGGGCTGGTTCTTCGTTGATATCGACCGCGAAATTGAGAATCGGGAAGGAAAAGCGATCAGTCAGATCTTTGTCGAGCGTGGTGAGGCGGTGTTCCGCGACCTCGAAACCGAGATGATTCGCGCGCGAGTATCGCAGGTTGAGTCGGGGATGCCCTGCGTTTTTGCACTTGGCGGAGGCGCGTTCGTGCAACCGAGAAACTGGGATCTGATTGAAAACAACGGCGTGACAGTTTGGCTTGACTGCCCGTTTGAAACCGTCCGCAAACGTCTGGGTGACGATATAACGCGTCCGCTGGCCACGGATCGAAATGGCCTCGCACAACTATTCGAGGATCGTCGCCCCCTTTACGGGCGGGCCGATTTTCGAGTCGAGGTCGATACGGATGATATCTCTGAAACTGTCCGGAAGATTCTGCGACTCCCGATTTTCTAAGCCGACGTGAAGTCATCTACCGGTAGACTTCGCCAGCACGCCATAGAAATTTTTCGTGCTGCGCTCGCAGCGGCGGATGCCGGCAACGCTGTTCGCAAGCATTTGTCGGTTAAAGCTGCTTCCATCAAGGCCGGAACTGTACGTCTCCCGCTGACGAACATCAATCGCATCTTTCTCATCGGCGCCGGCAAGGCGGCCGTTCAAATGGCTGCGGCGGCGGAGGAAATTGTCGGCACACGGCTGACCCGTGGCATCGTCGTCACTAAGCAAGGCCATGCAACATCGTTCATTCCTCGCGTTGAAATTATCGAAGCGCGGCATCCGATCCCCGACCGGGCAGGTGTAAGAGCGTCTTCTGCAATTGGAGTCTTACTGCGCGAGCTAAACGCGCGAGATCTTGTGCTGGTCGCGATTTCCGGGGGAGCCTCTGCCTTGTTGTCAGCCCCGGCGGAGCCGATCACACTCTATGCCAAACAGAAAACGACTGACCTTCTCTTGCGCGCTGGGGCGACGATCCACGAGTTGAATGCGGTCCGAAAACACATATCCGCTTTGAAAGGCGGACGGCTTGCCTCACTCGCCTATCCAGCTACTGTCGTAAGCCTCATACTTTCGGATGTAATCGGCGATCGCCCAGATGTAATCGGTTCTGGACCCACTGCTCCCGATCCATCTACTTTCGCCGACGCGATCGGTGTATTGAGGAAATTCGGTCTTCTGAATAGAGTTCCGCGAGCCGTGCGCGAGCGCCTCGAACAAGGGGCACGGGGAGAAATCGTGGAAACGCCTAAACCGGGCGACCCCGTGTTCAAACACGTTCACAATATCGTTATCGGTAGCAATCGCCTTGCGCTCGAAGCGGCCGCTCAAGAAGCAAAAACGCGAGGCTTTCACCCGCTTATACTTTCAAGTGCGATCGAAGGCGAGGCGCGGGAAGTGGCGCGCACGCATGCGCAGATCCTTCGCGAAGTGGCATTGTCGGGCCATCCAGTGCGGTCACCCGCTTGCATTCTGTCCGGCGGCGAGACGACAGTGACGATACAAGGCAAAGGAGAAGGCGGGCGCAACCAGGAATTCGCACTCGCAGTGGCATTTGAAATAGACGGGTTCCCGAATCTGGTTGTGTTGAGCGCTGGAACTGATGGAACGGACGGGCCAACCGACGCCGCAGGCGCCATCGCTACAGGCGAGACCATCCGGCGCGCTCGGAAACGTGGACTCGAAGCGAAGAAACACCTTGCCGAGAACAACTCCTATCCGTTCTTTGACGCTCTTGGCAGTTTGATCAAGACCGGTCCAACCGGCACCAATGTGATGGACATACACGTATTACTCAGCGGCTAACGTGCTAGCAGGCTGTTCGTAGAAGCTCAGCGAATTGTCGCCCTGCTTGAGGACGCGCGTCTTTTTCATCGTGCCGTACACGTTCTCAAGTACAGTCCGCGACGCATGTTGTGCGATGACAACGGGACAACCGCTTTCGGAAAGTGCCAGCAACGATTTGGCGTATTCGTTCGTGTCTTCGTAAGGCGGATCGATAAACGCAATATCGGGCCTATAATTTCGGAGTGCAGGAGTTGCACTGCCCCGAACAAGAGTTGCTTCTCTCTCTATTCCTAAAGAGTGCAAATTTTCCCGAATGACGGCGACTGCCTGTGCATTGCGCTCAATGAGAATGATGCGCTTGGCTCCGCGACTTAGCGCTTCGATGCCAACCGCTCCGCTCCCGGCGTATGCATCTAGAAATACAGCGCCTTCGAGCCGCGGAGCCAGCACATTAAACAGCGCCTCGCGCAGCCGGTCCGGAGTGGGATGGATTGCCAAACCGGGAACACTCTTCAGCTTTCGGCTTCGAAACCGGCCGCCAATAACTCTCAACCCTCAACCCACTTGCACCAACCCGTATCTGCGCTGCCAGTGCTCTTGAATGAACCGTATGACCCCGGGCAGTTCTTTGCTCGCTTCGCTGCCTTGCATAATACTCGCTTCGATGAGCTTCTGCGCCTCGCCACGCGCCATCTCCAAAACGTCTCCATCGCGCAGCAAGTCTGCCAATCGCAAGCCTGGGATACCGGACTGCTTGGTGCCAAAGAATTCACCCGGACCACGTAGCCGCATATCCATTTCAGCAATATAGAATCCGTCGTTCGATTCAACTAGCGTCCGAATTCGCTCCCTGGCTACATCGTTTAGCTTGCCCGTTACGAGAATGCAGTAACTCTGATGAGATCCTCGCCCAACCCGTCCGCGGAGCTGGTGAATTTGCGCGAGCCCGAAGCGCTCCGCCTGCTCGATTACTATCACTGAGGCATTTGGCACGTCGACACCGACTTCAATCACGGTAGTTGCGATCAAGATCTTCGTCTGCCCCGATTGGAAACTCCGCATCGCTTGGTCTTTATCCTCGGACGGCATCTTTCCATGCAAGAGGCCCATCCGCACATTCGGAAACACTTCGCGCGACAAATAGTCGTACATCTTTTCTGCTGCCTTCACAGCGGAAGTGTCGGTCTCTTCCACCACGGGGTAGACA
Source organism: Bryobacteraceae bacterium (assembly GCA_051003475.1). GTDB lineage: Bacteria > Acidobacteriota > Terriglobia > Bryobacterales > Bryobacteraceae > Bog-105. The sequence goes on along the minus strand of JBPCLH010000107.1, from coordinate 18,654 downwards.
ACGTACGCTTGCCTTGCTGCGTTCACCTGCTGCCCAAGAAAACTATAAACGCCGTGAACCGCCGATTCCTGTACGTGTTTCGTCACAATCGGCTTGCGCCCTGGAGGCAGTTCATCGATTGTGGAAACATCCAGATCGCCATAGATTGTCAGCGCAAGTGTGCGTGGAATAGGCGTAGCGGTCATCACCAGCACATCGGGTTGCTCTTTTTCACCCTTCTTGAAAAGCTCCAGGCGTTGCCGCACGCCGAACCGGTGCTGCTCATCGACGATGGTCAATCCGAGTTTTGCGAATTCCACATCCTCCTGGATTAGTGCGTGTGTACCGATCACAACCTGCACCAATCCTTCTTCAATCATTTGTTTGATCTTTTGTTTCTCGCGCGCGGTATTGGAACCGGTCAGCTGCGCGGCCACGTAACCGAGCTTCCCGAGCAATCGTTTGAAATACCAGTAATGTTGAGCGGCCAGGATTTCTGTTGGCGCGAGCACCGCAACCTGGTACCCGTTTTCAATCGCGATCACGGCGGCTTGCGCTGCCACAATTGTTTTCCCGCTCCCGACGTCGCCGTGCAGAAGACGATTCATGGGATGGGGCCGATTCATATCGTCAGCTATCTCCTGCATTACCCGGCGCTGGGCCGGTGTCGGCTTGAATGGCAACATCTGTCGGATCTGTTCTCGCGCGCGCTCCGTCACGGCGAACGCAAGCCCAGGCGCCTTTCGCGCTTTCGTTTTCTTTAGTCGAAGCCCGCATTCCAGCCAGAAGAACTCGTCGAAGATTAACCGAATCTGGGCGGGTGTTCGAAATTCATTCAAAAGACGAAGATCAGTATTCGGAGGCGGTACGTGCACCTCGCGGATCGCGGACCCTAAATCCGGTAACCCAATCCGTTTGCGGACGCTTTGCGGAACGGTGTCCTCCGGCATCGTAAGTTGCTTCAGAATGCGGTGGATCAGTCCGCGGATTCTACGGGTCGAGAATTCACCAATGCCCTCGTAGACGGCAATAATGCGCCCTGTGTGCAGCATGTCGTCATCTTCATCGTCAGGATGGAGAATTTCGATTTCTGGCTGTACCATGCGGGGGTATCCATCCGCCCGGTCAAGCTCGACTTTGCCGAAGAGAGCGATGCGGGTATCGGGAACCACGCTGTCCAGGTATCGTTCTCCGTGAAACCACTTCGCGTGAAGCTTTGAACCGCTTCCGTCTTCAAATGTGGCTTCCAGAACCCGCGGCCCGCGCCGAAATCCGGAAAGTTTAGCGGCACTCACCTGCGCCAACACGGCCGCCTTTTCGCCCGGCGCAAGTTGCGCGACGCTTTTTATGTTCGTGCGGTCTTCATAGCGAAACGGCGCATAATACAAGAGATCGGATACCGTTAGCAGGCCCTTGCCCGCTAACAACTCGCCCCGTATTGGCCCGATTCCCTTTACATATTGGAGAGGAGTCGAAAGGTCCAACCTCTTAGCGTAACCTTGTCGGGAACGCTTGCTCAGGAGCGATAGAACCAAATGCGACTTGTGCTTGCTGGCTGTGCTTCTGATCACCAGGTTTTTTTACAGGCGTGGCCTCGCCATTTGACTTGCGTACAGTTATGCTGCCGCGATCGGTGGTAAGACTCAAATTCGGGCCAGTTCCAATCGCTCCCTCCAGCCTGGCCCCCCGTCCCTGCGTTCGTTGTTTGAGAGCTTCTCCGAATTCGTTCTCGATCTCGCCGCGATCAGTGCTTGCAGTTAGCGAAAATGTGGCGCTCTGCGGTAGTGCCAGCTCGATATTCCCCGATCGCGTGTGCACCATCATTCTGCCCAAAGGTATCCGCGCCGGCTTCAAATCGATGTCGCCTTTATCGACGGTCAGGTCCAACCCATCATTAAATCCGTCCACGCTGACATCCGTTGCGTGCGTAGTCAGTTTCAAAGGCCCAACCACATTTTGGACATTCAGACTTCCCCGGTCGAGCCTCATTTCGCCAGCGATCTGCTGCACGTCCATCTCGGTTCGCATGTTCTCGATTCGAACCGGCTTGGCCACGTCCCGCAATGAAACCGTGCCGTTGTACTCGCCATTGATTGTTACCTGCCCGGCGATCTTTTCAAGATCAACATCGCTGCCATGCCCGCGTAGGGTCACCGCTCCTTGGACATTACTGCATCGCACGAGATCGCTTCGACGAGTGTCAACTTTCACATTGCCATCGACATCCTGAAGACGTATCCCGCCGTTATCGCTGCTGATATCGACGTTCCCGGAAAGAGATGAAACGTCGAAATCTCCCGCTGTGCCGGTTGCTTCAATACTCGCTCCCTTCGGAACAGAAATGTCGAGATCGGTTGTAATGGGCGCGCGGGCGCCGCTCTTGGTTTGATTGCAGCGGATACTTACCGTATTGCCATCGACGACAACCTCGACTGGCGTTTCCTGGTTTGCACGATCTGCTTCATGTAGCTCCAGAGCGTGAATCACCTTGCGCCCGTTTACTGTCAGCTCCGTTCCATCATTGCCTGCGATCTTCGCGTCCCCGCGGAAAGTTTCAATTACGATATGAGGCGTTTTGCCAACCGTCTTCCGCACGGAATCGACTGGATAATCGTGTTCGTTCCCGAAAATTTGAACTCCGTGCTCAAACCCAACCCGCCGCCACCAATTGTCGGTTCGCCGCACTTCGTATGTCGCCAGTCCCACAAAGCAGATAAGAACGACCAGCGCCCAACCCCCGCCAGAAATGCCGCTCACAGGTAGCGGCCGGCCGCTCAGTGCGCGAATGGAGACCTCGATCAGCTGAATCACTCCCCAGGCGATCAGCAGATAAGGCCAGTACTGCGCCACCACATCCGCAAGCGGGAAGTTCGGCGAGATGGCGTGAAGCAGAAACAGAACACCGATCGCGATCAGGATCAGCGGTCCCGCGATAGACCCTCTTGGCCTCATCGCGGCAAACCCCCAACCTGCGGACTGGGAGGCTGCGGGATTGCCAACCGCTCGACCAACTTCAATACTCCGATCACAATGATGATGAGCGGCCACGTCCGCGAGAAATGCAGCACCCCTGCTTGATGCATTGCAAACAGCACGCCTATGGTAATCAACAGAATGGGCCCACGAATCGCTTGCGCAAACAAGGCTCTTCTATTGTTCATTGCCAGCCTCCGCTACTCCGCCGTGGCGGCCAGCTCCGGGCAGACCCGAAGGACGCGAGGTGGGCGGAATCTCCGCACGCCCGCTCAGCCGGGAGTAGAGCATGTAGGCTCCAACAACGATGAGAATCACCGGCCAGAAACGGCCGATTTCCCGAAATTCAATGAGGTGCAACGAATCCAAGAGAAACACCACGCCGATCAGAATCAGGACGATCGGTCCCACGGGGGCACGCCCGGTATACCTGCTCTGTGACAACAGGCTTGACCACTCGTCGACGCGCACGCCCATCTGACGTTTCTTGGCCGTATGGTAAGCCTCAAACGGCATGTAGAAGATGAAGCCGACTAGCATCATCACAAGCAGAGGCTGGCCAGAGCTGTTTTCGGTGCTGCTGATTAAGCTGATCAGCAAGCCGAAGATGACCGCATGGACCAAGCCCTTAAGGTACTGGCCGTTGTAAATCGCGCCAACGCCTGGAATCCACCCCAGCAGGAACGCCAAGCCGGGCGATGTTTGGACAGCTCCCACATTGCTGAACCCGGGCTGGTCGTAGGGATTGGCGGTCGGCGAGGCCGTGGCCCCTGAGGGGGCGCCTTGTACGTAGGGCTCGGCGGGATTCGGATAAACAGTCATCGGAAAATGCTCCTGGCAAAAAACGGTTCCTTCGGCGGGTCGCTGGCAGACACTGCACAAAGCCCTCCCACATGTTCGGCAGTACGCCACCGCCGGTGTATCCGGATGTAAATAGCAGTTCATGGCTGGTTGTCTCCCTGATGGTTGTCCATCTAATTCGGCGCTTTGCGCCCGTCTTCCCGCTTGGTGCTTCGGCTTGGAGAAGTTTCCTGCCCGTGTCGATCGCGCACCGTCTCTTGTTGCTCCTGCAAGTCCTTGAGCCGAGTTTCAATTTCATATACCAATCGGATATTCTCGTAATACTTCACTGCACGATCCTTCACACGGACAACTTTGTCCTCTACTCCGTCCCAAATTCTGATGGGGCTCAGATCTGCCGGCTGGATGTGCTGTACCTGTACACCGGTGCAGCGCTGTAGCATCGCAAACGATAAAATGGTCATCGCCATGCCCATCGCAAAGCGCGGCCGCAACAAGGGCTGCAGCCATGCGGCGGAGACTTTGCTCCAAATTCCTTGTGTCTCAAAGGGCTCCCTGGTTCGTCCGATCGGCGCTTGGTACGCAATCCGCGTGACCAGTTCCGGAGGAGGCAACACCTGGTCTGCGCGCTTCAGAAACGCGACTGCGCCGGTTACGTCGCCCATGAACTCTCGACAGGCCGCGCACGAGGCCGCATGCTCTTCGATTGCCCGGCGCTGTGTATCCGCGAGACTGCCATCGATGTAGTCGGCTAAGAGATTTTCAAAATCCGCGCAGTTCATTCCATAACCTCTACACGGTGACCTTGTTTCGCCGTAACACGCGAGCTAATTCTGCCCGGCCGCGATTCAATCGAGATTTCACAGTGCCTTCCGGCACATTCAGCACCTTGGCGATTTCTCGATACTCCAGCTCTTCCAAGTCCCGCAAGATGACCGCTTCGCGCAATTCTGGCGATAATTTCTGTAACGCAGTCCGCAGCAGTTCGCCTGCTTCTCGTCCCGCTAACAATCCGTCCGTCCGGGAGTGTTGGGCCGTTTTCTCCTCCAGGATCCCCAATTTCTCGTCAATTGCGTCTGTTACCCGGTCCTGCTTCGTACGGCGATAGTGGTCTACCAGCAAGTTCCGAGTCAACCGGGTCAGCCAGACCGTGAAGGAGCCTTCTCCGGCCCGGAAGCTGCCCAGCGCCTTGAATATACGCAGAAACACTTCCTGGGTTAAATCCTGAGCTTCACTCTCCTTGTTTGTGAATCGATAGCAAATCGCGTACACACGTCTCGTATGGGTCCTTACCAGCTCTTCCCAGCCGGCCTGCTCTCCCCGCAGGCAGCGCTCAACCAAACTCGTATCTGCGTCCACGCGTTGTACTGCCACTGCAGCATTGGCACCCACCCACTTCCAAGGTGCACCCGTCGCCTTCGAGCTTAACGAAGTTTTCGAGCTGAGCGAAATTCCTGCAATTGCAGCAGCTGACATTTGGCGTTCCTACGGCCCGGTGCCGGGTCGCCCGACGCTAACCTTCCAAGCTTGACCCGCATTGACCTGACACCTTCTTATAACGAAGGAATGCTCTTAGAAGTTCAATGCACCTTTTTCCGGGTTGCCCTTCCCTTGCGGGCTCAGTGGGTTTACATTTCAAAGAGTTGTCGCACTCAGAATGCACCGTGGCGGGTGTGCCTAGGGCGCGTCCAACCTGGTCAGGAGGCTCGGGTGATCTGTCCGTTTTGCGGCCATCGCGAAGACAAAGTGATCGATTCCAGAGAAAGCAAAGAAGGCGACTCTATTCGTCGGAGAAGGGAGTGCCTCGCCTGTGAGCGCCGTTTTACTACATACGAACGTTGCGACGAAGTGCCTTATATGATCATCAAAAAAGACGGGCGACGGGAAAAGTTCGACCGTCAAAAGGTCCTAAACGGCCTCCTTCGCGCCTGTGAGAAGCGTCCGGTGAGCATGGGGACGCTTGCCGATCTGGTCAATGACGTCGAATCGGCCCTGTTAGAGAGTCCCGACCGGGAACTCTCGACCACTGTGATCGGTGAACGGCTTATAGATCGGCTCCGGTCCCTAGACAAAATCGCATATGTAAGATTTGCCTCGGTATACAGAGATTTTCAGGACATCGAAGAATTCCTGCGAGAGCTGAAAACCTAATGCGCCCGGGCGAAGTCTAAATAGATAGCTACTCCAAAATCTGGGAGGCTTTGTCACAGTGCCGAAGGACACTTTACGATCCCGATTGTGGTGCTTATCTTTTGTGTAACCAATCACTTCGGCAAACATCTTTCATACTGGGGCAATCGGTTTGATTCGGGAACCGAGTATAATAGGTGCGCACAAATAAGTTTCAGGTCGGCGCTTATACCGGTTCCAGTGCGGACCCGGCAAAATACCCTTCAAAGTTCGCAAAGGGGGCTATTCCGTATTCTTGGACAAATGTGATGTGGCTGACGTGTCAGGTTTTGGAAGCAGAGGTGAATACGTAGAGTGGATCAATTCGAAGATCAATTTCTAGCCGATGGACATGAGCCGCTTGGGCTTCCCTTTGATGAAGACGCCAACTTCTTTCATCCGGAAGAAGTTCAGGAGGGCGAAGATTTCCATGGCACTCAGCCGGTAGAAGAGTCGATATACACCGACGATCCGGTAAGGGTATATCTGCGCGAGATGGGCTCCGTGCCGCTTCTAACCCGCGAGGGCGAAGTGAGCTTGGCGCGCAAGATGGAGCGCGGCAAGCTTCGGATGCAGAAAGCGATCAGCCGCTCTCCGCTCATCCAAACGGTCGTGCTTGAGTTTGCGGAGCTTATCCGCAAGGGCACGGAAGACCTGGATAGCTACGTTGACCTTGGGCCAAGCGATATCGAAGAGGGTAGTGCGGCCGATCTCAAACGACGCAGTGAGATCAACGACCTGTTTATGGCTTATCTCGCAGCGTACAAAAAGGTGCTGCAAACCGTTGACAAGCATGCTGCGATCCCGACCCTGAATAAGAAACTCCGCAAGAAGTGGGCCGGCAAAGTGGTGCGTGCCAGAATCGAGCTCTCACGAGCGCTGCGCGCAATTCCGTTCAACAGCGCCCGTTGGAAAGAGTTTGTAAGGGCAATCGAAAAGACGGCGGACGAGATGTGCATTCTGGACGCGGAAATCAGGAAACTCGAGCCGCGAAATTCAGCTTCGGCCCAGCTTCGCGTGAAAGAACTGCGGCGCGATCTCAAGAAAAATGAGAGTGAGGCAGGGGCGTCGCTCCCGGACCTCAGGCACAGCCTGTCGGTGATTCGCCACGGCGAGATAGAAGCTGAGCGTGCGAAGAAGGATTTGGTAGAAGCGAATCTGCGTCTGGTGGTCTCCGTTGCCAAGAAATACGTGAATCGCGGCTTACACCTGCTCGATTTGATCCAGGAAGGAAACATCGGCCTCATGCGCGCCGCGGACAAGTTTGAATACCGCCGCGGATATAAATTCTCGACCTATGCAACATGGTGGATTCGGCAGGCCATCACTCGAGCCATCGCTGACCAGTCACGCACCATACGTATTCCTGTTCACATGAACGAGAGTATGAACAAGTTTCTCCGGGCCACTCGTGAGCTCGAAAAGGAACTGGGTCGTGTTCCAACTAACGAAGAGATCAGTAGGCGCATGGATATCCCGGTCGAAAAGGTTCAGAAGTTGAAAACCATTTCGCGAGATCCGGTATCGCTCGAAACGCCAGTAGGCCGGGACGGCGAATCCGCTCTGGGCGATTTAATTGAAGATCGCTGGGTCGGTTCACCCGTGGATGCAGTAATCGATTCCAATGTTCGTGACGAAACCGCCAACGTTCTGAAAACGCTTTCGCCTAAAGAGGAGAAGGTCATCCGTCTTCGTTTCGGGATCGGCTGTGAACGTGAGCACACCCTCGAAGAAATCGGTCAGGAGTTCGACGTTACGCGCGAACGCATCCGCCAAATCGAAGCCAAGGCCTTGCGCCAATTGCGCTCCCCCGACCGAGCCCGCCACTTACGCGCCTTGTTAGCTGCGCGTTAGCTCGTATGGACGCCCTCGGTCCCTGACGTGGCGATGCGGCGGCGCTGCACTTGCCCAAAGGCATGGTGCTTTGGGTCCACGCCTCAACCCTAACCCGTACAGATAATGGAAGTGTGCCCTTGAATTGTACGGGAATCCGTATAGCTAGGACCTAACCCGCGTAACGCCCTCCTTGCCCTGCAATAACTTAGGTTGTGGTCTATTAATTGCCTACCTAGCGATGGATATTTGGGTTTACGTCAACAGTCTGTGACAGCAGGGGAGTTGTTCAGGTGCTGAACGCGTTAACCCCAAATTGCTCAGTGAATCAGGGGTTCAGGGGGTTATTTAATGTCTCAAATCGCAGTGAAAGCATCTTCGCTCTTACGCAGTAGGTCTTTTGGCACGGGTCTGTCTTCGACTTCAGGCCTAAAAAGTCACTCAGGCAAGCTGGCGCAATTTCTGGTTGCCTCAGCCATCCTGTTACTCGCGATGAACGTGACTTCCGTTCCCTCAGCTGCTCAGACCACCAGCGGTAACGTTGTCGGTACTGTATTTGATTCGTCTGGAGCTGGCGTGCCGAACGCGACCGTCCAGGCCACAAACGTTGACACGAACGTCAGCACGTCCGCCAGGGCGAACGACAATGGTGAATACCACATCGGTAACCTGCTGGTAGGCCACTACAACCTGACCGCGACCGCTCCCGGGTTTACGTCCGCCAAGTTAGAGAATGTCCAAATCCAGTTAAACGCCACTCAGACGGCAAATCTCACGCTACAAGTGGGGGCGGTGACAACAACGGTGGAGATAAGCGCAGCCGGGGCAGCCATCGACACGACCACGGCACAGGTCCAATCCACCTTCGATGCGCGCCAGATCGTCAACATGCCTATCATTGAGAACTCAACGGCTCTTTATGGTGCCCTGCCGCTCTCGCTGCTGAGCTCAGGCGTGGCGTCTAGTGGCGGTGTGGGACAGGGCACTGGTCCGTCGGTCGGCGGCCAGCGCCCGATGAACAACAACTTCACAATCGAAGGCGTAGACAACAACAACAAGACGGTTACAGGCCCGCTGGTGTACGTGCCAACGGAAGCGACGGCGGAATTTACGTTGCTGCAGAACCAATTCGCCCCCGAATATGGCCATTCAACCGGTGGCCAATTCAACACAATCGTCAAGAGCGGCACGAACGAAGTGCACGGCAGCCTATACGAGTATTTTCAGAATCGTAATCTGAACGCGGTGGATGAGGCTTTTGCGCGCCAGGGCTTTCGTTCCAATCCGCGCTTCGACCAGAACCGGTTAGGCGCCAGCATCGGGGGACCCATTATCAAAAACAAACTGTTCTATTTCGGCGACTTTGAATACGCTCCCCTGGGCCAGGCGTTTACCGTTTCATCGCCCATCTATGGGCCAACCGCCGCGGGTTACGCTCAGTTGGCGGCGATTCCCGGCCTTTCACAGACCAACCTGAGTATTTTGCAGAAATACATGCCGGCAGCCCCCGTCGCTGACCAGGCGCCAATTGTGGTTCAGGGTCAGAACATTCCGATTGGCACTTTCCCGATTAATGGCGCGTATTTCAGTAATCAATACACGGCTGTAGCATCAGTCGACTACAATATCTCGGATCGCGACCAGCTTCGGGGGCGGTACATCCAGAACAAGAATGACTCGCTTGATAATACAGCCAACCTGCCGGCTTTTTGGACGACCCTTCCGCAGCGTTTCTACCTGGCTTCTTTGGCCGAGTTCCACAATTTCTCGCCGAATGTGACGAACGAGCTGCGTCTCGCCTATAACCGCTTCAGCCAGTTTTTCGTCGTTCCGCCGTTTCAGTTTCCGGGCTTGGACGCGTTCCCCAACCTCACAATTTACGATTTGAACTTCGCCAACATCGGTCCGGACGGTAATGCGCCGCAGTACTCCATCCAGAACACGTATCAGCTAGTGGAAAATATAAACTGGATTAAGGGCTCGCACACCTTCAAGTTTGGCTACGACGGTCGAAATGCGATTAGCCCGCAGCACTTCATCCAGCGCGAGCGCGGTGATTACTATTACACAACGTTGAATGGTTACTTGCTGGATCAGGTTCCCGACGATTTTGCCGAGCGCAATTTGGGCAATGTTACCTACTACGGTAACCAGTGGGCGAACTATCTTTATGCTAACGACAACTGGCGCATCCGCCCCAATCTCTCGCTAAATCTTGGCTTGCGTTGGGAGCGAACCTCCGTTCCGCTGACGCAAAGCTTACAGGCGCTGAACGCCATTTCGGATGCTCCCCCTCTGATCACGTTCCATGCTCCGAAAACCTCGAATAAGGGTTTCGCGCCACGCATCGGCATCGCGTATTCTCCAGGGAAGAGCGGCAATACCTCAATTCGGGCCGGATTCGGCATGGCATACGACGTGATCTTCGACAATGTCGGGTCAACCGCTTATCCGCCGCAACTGAGCGCGACTGTTGACGCCAACAACTTCCCGAATCTTTTCACACAGCCTTTCCTTGCCAACGGCGGCATTTATCCTGGCAGCGTAGCCACTGGTAGCACCCTGTCTCAGGCGGACGCCCGCGCGGCAACCTCAAGCTACATCTACGACCAAAAGCTGCCGTACTCCATTCAGTGGAATTTCGGAGTGCAGCACGTTTTCGCAAAGAACTATACCTTCGAAGCACGGTACCTGGGTAGCCGTGGGGTTCATCTGCTGGTTCAGCAGCAGATCAACAAATACCCCAGGGTCACACCGACAAGATTCCTCCCCACCTATCTGCAGGCGCCGTCTCAGGCCCAACTCGACGCTCTCCCACTGACACTCGACGATCTCGAGGCCGCTTCCAATAATCCGGTTTACGGTCCCCTGGGCTTTCTCAGCAATATCACCGCTTGGCCGCCGGTTGGGAATTCCAGTTATAACGGCCTGGCGCTGCAGTTGAACCGCCGCTTTGCCCACGGTTTCCAGATGGTCAGTTCATACACCTGGAGCCACAACATCGACGACAGCACGGCCACTCACTTCTCAACGGAACTGACACCGCGCCGTTCACAGGATTTCCAGAATCTGCGCGCAGACAGGGCCTCCTCGGCTCTGGATCGCCGGCACCGTCTGACGATCAATGGACTTTGGGAAATGCCGCAATTTAGCCATTCCACAAACTGGTTCGCCAAGAACTTGATCGGCAACTGGCGTTGGGTCGGTACCTATACCTACGAGTCTCCCGAATACGTTACAGCGCAAAGCGGCCTTGATTCCAACATGAACGGCGACTCGGCCGGCGACCGCGCGATTGTCAACACGACGGGTGATTCGCACAAAGGCAGCGACGTGACCGAGTTGACCAATAGTGCGGGCCTAGTTGTCGGTTATCTTGCAAATGATCCGACCGCGCGTTACATCGTGGCCGGCCGGGGCGCACTCGCCAACGGTGGCCGGAACACGATTCCCACGCGTCCTATCGATAACTTTGACATGTCGCTGGGCAAGCGCTTCAATTTCACAGAATCGAAGGCCATCGAGTTCCGCGTGGATGCCGGGAACCTGTTTAATCATCCGCAATACACTCCTGGCTACGTCAACTCGATACGGCTCACATCCCAGACCACTACGCGGTCGTTCCTCCTCCCAAGCGACTCGGGGTTCCAGGATTGGTCCAGCAACTTCCCCAGCAATGCGCGCAGTCTGCAGCTCGTAGCGCGATTTACGTTCTAACAACTATTCGACGCCGCTTTCGGAAGTCTGTTCGTCTGAGGGGAGCTTCGGGCTCCCCTCTTTCCATTACGTTATCTGCGCTACCCTCTCTGATGTAATGGCTTTGTATCTATGGCATCGAACGTTGTCCCTATCACCGTGGCGCACGGCGACGGCATCGGCCCGGAGATCATGGCCGCTGCACTGCACATCATCAAAGAAGCCGGGGCGCGGATTGCACCCGAAACCATCGAGATCGGCCAAAAAGTCTATCTCCGTGGAATCAACGCTGGCATAGAGCCTAGCGCTTGGGAGTCTCTGAGACGCACCAAGGTCTTTTTCAAGGCGCCTATCACAACACCGCAAGGTGGCGGGTTCAAGTCTCTCAACGTCACCACTCGAAAGATGCTCGGGCTTTACGCGAACGTTCGCCCCTGTGTTTCCTACGCCCCTTATGTTCAGACCAAGCACCCCGGCATGGATGTGGTGATCGTACGCGAAAACGAGGAGGATCTATACGCAGGCATCGAGCACCGGCAAACCGACGAAGTCTATCAGTGCCTGAAGCTGATCAGCCGGCCAGGTTCCGAGAAGATTGTGCGCTACGCCTTCGAGTACGCCCGCCGCAATAAGCGTAAAAAAGTGACGTGCTTCACCAAAGACAACATCATGAAGTTCACCGATGGTCTTTTTCATAAGGTCTTCGACGAAGTCGGCGCCGAATACCCCGAGTTTGAGAAAGAGCATTGGATCGTGGACATTGGCGCAGCCAAGCTGGCCGACACTCCTGAAGCCTTCGACGTCATCGTCATGCCCAATCTCTATGGCGATATCCTCTCCGATGTAGCGGCGCAGATCGCCGGTTCCGTGGGACTCGCCGGCTCCGCCAATATCGGCGATTTATGTGCCATGTTCGAAGCGATCCACGGCTCGGCCCCACGTCGCGCTGGACAAAACCTGGCAAACCCGTCGGGCCTGCTTCATGGTGGCCTCTTGATGCTCGTCCACATCGGACAATCGGACATAGCTGAGCTCATTCATAATGCCTGGCTTCGTACGCTTGAGGATGGTGTGCACACGTACGATATCTACAAACCGGAGATCAGCAAAGAGAAAGTAGGGACCAAGGAGTTTGCGGAAGCAGTCGTCGCCCGGCTCGGACGAAAACCCGAGAAGCTTAAACCAGCTGCGTATTCCAAGGCTCCGAAGCAAGAAGTTCGGCAAGCTATTACCGCCACTCACCCCGCGAACAAGGAACTGGTTGGTGTGGATGTGTTTTTACATTGGACCGAAAGGAACCCGCTAGAATTTGGCAAGCGTCTCGAGCAATTTAATGGGGATGGTCTGAGGCTCAAATCACTCAGTAATCGTGGGGTGAATGTTTATCCGGACGGATTTGAAGAAACTTTCTGCACCGATCATTGGCGCGCCGGCTTTATGTCGGAGAAGGACAATGGGCGAGTAAGCCATCAGCAGGTCGTCAGCTTACTCGATCGTATGCAAAAGGCAGGCCTCGACTTCATCAAAATCGAAAACCTTTACACGTTCGACGGTCAAAAAGGCTTTTCTGCCTCGCAAGGCGAATAGCTTCTGCCGATGAGCGTAGCCGGTTCCATTGCAGACAAGCCCCTCGTCGGCGTCATCATGGGCAGCAAATCCGACTGGGAAACGATGCAGCGCACCAGCGACATGTTGAAGTCTCTCGGTATTCCACACGAGTGCCGTATCGTTTCAGCACACCGCACGCCTGATTCGATGGCAGACTACGGCAAAAGCGCCGTCGAGCGAGGTCTAGAAGTAATCATCGCAGCTGCCGGCGGCGCCGCCCATCTACCGGGTATGATCGCTGCTCACACCGCGCTGCCGGTTTTAGGAGTGCCGATCAAGAGCAGCGTACTGAACGGCGTGGATTCATTACTCTCGATTGTGCAAATGCCCCCAGGTGTTCCCGTCGGCACACTTGCGATCGGCAATGCTGGAGCCACGAACGCCGCGCTACTCGCCGCCAGCATTCTTGGAAATAAGTACCCTGAAGTGCGTGCCCGGCTGGAGGCTTGGCGGCGCAACCAGACAGACTCAGTTCTGCAGGATCACCTGCCGTGACCGAAAGCAATTAGCCCCGTCCCTCTGCCGTCGGTTGCTAAAGTAAGTAACGGCATCTATGCCCCGCAGTACGCGTTCGCTCCCGCTTGTTTGTGTCTTCACGGCTGCCCTCTTTTGGTCCTGTACTTCGCGCAACCGAAACACTGACGCGTCCTCAACCGCTCCCGTTCACTCGCAACCACTCAACGTGGTGGTCATCACAATCGACACGCTGCGCGCCGATCACCTCCACTGCTACGGCTATCAGAAGATAGAAACGCCTGTCATCGATCAGCTTGCGCAGCGCGGCGTTCTGTTTGAGAATGCAGTGGCGCAGGCGCCCTTGACGCCACCATCGCACGCGTCTATCTTTACCGGTCAATATCCAACCGTGCATCACGTCCGCAATACTGGTGGATTCATTCTGCCGTCCTCGGCACGGCCGCTCGCCCGAATTCTTCAGGAGCAGGGCTGGAATACCGCGGCATTCATCAGCTCGGCTGTGCTCAAAAAGGTAGTCGGGTTCAATAACGGATTCGACGTGTACGACGACGAAATGCCCCGGCAGGGCAACAAGCAAGAGTTCGGCGAAGAGGCTGAACGCCCCGCCAGCGACACGGTCGATCGGGCGGCTCAGTGGCTGAGCACGCGATCTGGCAAGCCCTATTTCCTGTGGGTCCACTTATACGACCCGCACATGCCCTACAAGCCTCCGAGCCCATTCAAAGAGAAGTACAAGGACCGGCCGTATGACGGAGAAATCGCGTACACCGATCAACAAGTAGGACGGCTCCTGGACGCCGTTGGAAAGAAAGCGCCGGCAGACCGGACCGTCATCGCCATCCTGTCCGATCACGGCGAGAGCCTTTCGGATCACGGCGAATTCTCGCACGGAGTCTTTCTTTATGACTCCACCCTGCACATCGCCTTCATGATGGCCGGACCCGGAATTCCGGCTGGGCTCCGCATCAAACAACAGGCGAGAAGCATCGACTTCTTGCCGACCCTTCTCGCATTGTTAGGTAGCAAGCCGCCGGCCAACGTGCAGGGACTAAGTCTGGTCCCGGCATTCTCGGGGAAGACCGTTCCCACTGAAATCTCCTACGAAGAGACGCTCTATCCGAAACTGGCTCTGGGGTGGGCGGAACTCCGAGGCATCCGGACGAATCACTGGAAATACATTCGTGCGCCAAGGCCTGAACTCTACGATCTGAGCCAGGACCCTGCGGAGGTCACTAACGTCATCCAGCAACATCCGGCGGAGGTCGAGAAATTTGAAGCGCAATTAAAAAACGTGATTGGAAACGGCGGTTCGGAAAAGGTGGAGACGAACATAGTGGACGAGCGCCAGATGGCCCAATTGAGGTCGCTCGGATACTTGTCGGGGTTTTCGCCTCAACACTACGATCTGAACGGCTCGGGCGCCGATCCAAAGGACCGGGTCGGCATTCTGAAGCTTCTCTATGAGGCAGAGAGCCCGGGATCGAATCTACCTCAAGCTCGTAAGATTGTTCTGCTTCAGCAGGCGCTGCGTGAGGACCCAACGAATCCGACGCTGTACCATCAAATCGGCGGAGAGCTGGAGAAGGCAGGACGATACGAAGCCGCTCTGCACCTTTATGAGAGTGCCTTGCAGCATGGAGTTGAGAACGGAAGGCTGCATTCACGGATTGCCGATCTTGCCTTGCGTCGCGGAGACAAGGATCGCGCCATCGCCGAGTACGAGAAAGCAGCCCGGTTCAATCCGTCTGATCTCGACAGCCAGACCAATCTCGCGACCGCTTATTTAGAAAAGGGCAGAGTCGCCGACGCCGAGCGCGTATTCAGTTTCGTCGTTACGAGCAATCCTGATAATGCGGCCGCCAACAACGGACTCGGACTGGTCTCCATTCAGAAGCAGGACATGAACGCCGCGCGGGGTCATTTCGAAAAAGCGGTTCAGCTTGACCCGGACCAAGTAGAAGCGCAGATGAACCTTGGGCTCATTTATGAGATGGCGGGCGACCGCACACGGGCTCGCGCGCACTTCGAAACATTTCTGGCGAAAGCGTCCCGTACGCAGTACGCGAGCATCATCCCGAAGGTGAAGCAGGAACTCGCCACCTTGCAATAGAGAATGTTTCGCTGCTTGACGTTGGTTGTTGTCGCAGTGTCAATCAGCTCACAGCGATCGACGGATGATACAGCGTCCGTGGCTGTCAGGCTGGCCGAAGCGAATACCTCTTTCAAGGCAGCCCGTCTCTCCGAGGCCAAAGAAATCGCGGAGCAGGTATTACGAATTCAACCGGGAAATCCAACCGCGCTCAAAATCAAAGGCAACGCCGAATACCTCCTGGGCCAGGTTAACAGCGCAATCACGACATTCATCGATCTGTTGGACTGGCATCCTGACGACGAGGACGCGCCGTACATGCTCGGACGGATCTACTATCAGGAATCCATGGTTGAGCAGGCGATGGGACAGTTCCAGCGAGTTTTGAAGATCAACGCACATTCGTACAAGGCCTATGACAATCTCGGTCTCTGCTACGAAGCCAAGGGCAACAACGACTTGGCAACACGGTATTTTTTAACCGCCATCAAGCTCGTGGAAAACGATCACCCGGAGTATGACTCGGCGTACGCGAACCTTGCGGATCTCCTTCTCAAAACCGGTGATGCACGCAAAGCGTTTGATGCTGCCGCGAAGGCGACCAAACGGAACCCGTATTCAGCTCGCGATTTCTATCTAGGAGCAAAGGCGCTCGAGCAACTCGGGAAATTGGATTTGGCCCTCAATTGGCTACAACGCTCGGTGGCATTGGATCCGAACTATCCCGAGCCAGAGTACTTACTCTCGCGGGTTTATCGCCAGCTCGGGCAGCCAGAACAAGCTGAGGAAGCGCGCAAAAAATTCCTGGCCCTAAAAGCGAAAACGACGGGACCCCGCAGATGATTCATTGAAACTGAAGAATGGCGGTTTCGCGGGCTGGAAGCAGCAGTTCCGGTGCGGGCAAGGGGGTCTCGGTGCGGCGGTCGAGGATACTCTTGAATGCAAATTCCGGCTGGAACGCGATACGCAGATCCTGGTCTGAGTTGTTATAGAAATACGCCAGACGACCTCCCTCGAACCCGGTCACACGGTACTCCACTTCTGGTGCTGCGCCCCCTACTTCGCGGCTGACGAGTAAATCCGGCTTCAGTCCGGAGTTTCCCGCGACAAAGGACAGGAACCGGCCCCAGCTCTCCGAAAGTAACGGCGTGGCTAACCAGTACACGGTGCCGCGGCCTTTCTGTAAGCGGATCAGTGCGGGCGCGCCGTTGTCGAAATGAGCGGTTACAGCCGCCGGGTTGCACTCGATTATTTGTCTGGCACCTGCCGCTTCAAGGCCAAAGCTGCCAGCCATAAATAGGCCTCCGCTGTCGCTGAGCAGCGGCATTCGCGGTATTTCTTCGAGCGGCGGGCGCGTAGGCTCCGTTCGCACGATGTTTAAGCCCAGCAATTGAGCAGCCTGCGACGGTCGCGCGTACTCATCACCGACCAGAGAATCCGGAGAGACGACAAGGGTTCCGCCGTTCTCTACCCACTGCAGAATCTCCCTCGTCACGTTTTCTGGTAGATACTGGACCGAGGGCAAAACCAGAATTCTTCGCGCCTTCAAATCGCCTGCCAGTATCTTCTTTTCGGTTGTCATACCGATGTACAGACCCGCCGATTGCGAGGCATTGTAGATGCGGCGCAACTCGGAGAGGTACGGCGTGGTACCCGCGTCGCGAGACTCTTCAGGCAACTGCTGAAGCATAGACGTTTTCGAATACAACAACGCGATAGGCCGCGGTGCCGAGCCAAGCGTTGCAATTTCTCGACTGAGCCGACGCAAATCCAGCGCATCACGCATGGCTTTGGCGATATCTCTTAGCGGAATGGTATAGCTCTGTGGAAATGACGTTGTCCATTCGTTGATCGGCTCGTTCGGTGTCCAGTGCTTTTCATCGTTCCACCACCACATCGAAATCGCGGCATCGCCGTGAAGAAAGCTCGGCAGAATTTGATGGATCACGCCGTGGTACTCGAAATCCGCAACCGGTTTTCCATTGGCGAGAGCATGCAGATACTCCGGCATCAGCGTGTCGAGCGCATAATTTTCCTCGAGGACAACGCTCGTAATTCCCGAGTCCGCAAGTTCCTCTTCATCCACGCCCGTCCAAAAAGCCGGACTGAACGCATAATATGGCGACCCGACGGTCAGCGGTTCATCCGGCTTCCAGCGGTGAATCTGATCCCGCGTCCATCGAATCTGTTCCAAAAATCGATATAAGTTAAAGCTTGACCAATCAAACCAAAGCGCCCGGTTCGTTGCTGCATTTTCCGGATGCTGCATGGGTACCGCGGTGAAATCGTCAAACCGCGTACCCCAGATCCGATTGGCTGAAGCGATATCGGAATACTTGCGCCGCAGCCAGTCCGCCCACATGCGGCGCGTGTATTCGCAGTAGCAGACGTAGGTATATTCAAACCCCATGTTTTGGAGAAGATGAGCGCGGCTGCTCGTCTTCTTCAGCTCATAGTTCTCGATCATTGCGGATACCGCTTCTTGGCTGTGAGGACTTTCAAGACAGACGCTCACCGGTGGACCCAATACCTCCCAAGATTCGGCGTCGCGAATGATATGGTCAGCATGCGGCCACCCGACGCGATGAGTATCTGGATACTTTTGATATGCCTTCCAGATAGGCTGGCGTTCGACATCCTGCCGTGTGCCACCCGCGACGAGTTCCGTACCGTAGTCGGTCTCACTATTGGCGAACCAGCGCAACAGCGGCCCGTCGTGGTTATAGAGCATCCCGAAAGGAAGAACGGGCTGATCACGGAGCCGGAAGTAGCCATCCCGAATGGTCAGCCTGCCGTAATCGGGAGGTGGCGGCAGAGGGAGCGACCTGCCCGAACCGAATTCAGCTTTCAAGGTCGCGTCTGCGGTTTGCGCCCCTTCCAAAAGAAATTTCAGCGCACGCCGCTGTTCTTCCGAGCGATCCTGCCAAAAGGCCACCAGCCGCTTGTGGAACGCAATTCGGGCCAGAAACGGATAGATCTCGGCATACGCTGTTTCCAATGCCCGGCGTTTAGCCTCCGCGATCGTGTTC
>JBPCLH010000106.1:0-2452 GCA_051003475.1 Bryobacteraceae bacterium | reverse complement strand
GAACGGAATCCCAGACTAGCGTTGACTCGACGTTTAATCGAGCGGTGATCCTGCTCGACGATGTTATTGAGATAAGGAACAATGCGACAACGGCATCTTCTGCCAAGCACGCGCTCCTGTTTAAGCTAGGAGAGGGATCTCGCTGATGAGTAGCGCCGCCAGGCAGCCCATGAAACCGGCTGCTGTGGCCGTTAAGCCTCTTGTCTATGTCGCTGCTGCCATTTCGGCGCTTGGCGGCATGCTTTTCGGTTATGACATCGGCGTCATTTCAGGAGCGATCCTGTTCATCAACAAGCAGTTCTCCCTTTCTCCAGGTATGGAGGAAATCGTTGTCAGCTCGGTTTTGCTGGGATCGCTCATTGGCGCTGCGGCCGGAGGGATGCTCGCTGACCGCCTTGGTCGTCGGCGACTATCGATTGCTACGGCGATCGTCTTCTGTTTGGGCGGCGCCGGAGCTGCTCTAGCACCAGACACGGCGTGGCTGATCATCGCCCGAGTTGTTGCCGGCGTCGCCATCGGCGTGGCTTCGTTTGTTTCTCCGCTTTATATCTCGGAGATCGCTCCAGTGGGTATTCGAGGTAAACTCGTCTCGATCAATCAAGTTGCTCTTACGACCGGCATTGTTGTCTCTTATCTCATCGACTACGCGTTCGCGCCGTCCCAAGACTGGCGTTGGATGTTTGCGCTGGCGGTGATTCCCGCGGCGTCATTTGGAATTGGTCTTCTGTTCATCCCCGACAGCCCGCGCTGGCTTGCCGGACGTGGACACTTAGATCAAGCTCGGGACGTACTCAAACGGATTCGCAACCCGGAACAAGTGGAGAGCGAAGTGAAGGAGATTCAGAGTAGCGTCTCGCAACAAAAGGGGAACTGGTCTGAACTGTTCGGCAAACTGCTGCGACCGGCGATGGTAGTTGGCATCGGACTAGCCATCGCACAACAAATTACGGGAATCAACACCGTAATTTATTACGCACCGACGATCTTTAAGTTTGCCGGGTTATCCTCTTCGTCCGCGGCGATTCTAGCCAGCGTCGGAGTTGGAGTCATCAATGTCGTCTTGACTGTGGTGGCCATGCAACTGATCGACCGGGTGGGGCGGCGCCCACTTTTGTTAATTAGCTTGGCCGGAATGGCGGGGAGTCTGTTCGTATTGGGTGGCGCCTTTTTGCTTCCGCAATTCAAGAGCGTCCTGGGATGGATTGCAGTGGGAAGCCTGATGACCTATGTCGGATTCTTCGCCGTAGGGCTTGGGCCGGTTTTCTGGCTGGTGCTTTCGGAGATCTATCCGCTGCGCATCCGAGGCCGCGCGATGAGCGTTGGGACGGCTGCCAACTGGAGTTCGAACCTGATCGTGGCGTTGACCTTCTTGACGCTAACGAGGGTCATTGGCAAACCCGGCACTTTCTGGTTGTATGCGGCCGTCACCATCGGAGCATGGTTCTTTGCATATTTTCTGGTGCCCGAAACGAAGGGGAAAACACTTGAACAGATTGAAGCCCACTGGCGGACTGGAAAAAGCCCTCGAGCCCTGGGCAACGCCGGCACGAACTCCTCCGAAGAACGGAAGACTCCTGTGCTGGACGCGAGCGAAAGCCGATGAAGAAAGCCATCGCTCCCACTTGCGTATTCGTCGATATCGGCGGTGTACTGCTCACCAAGGGCTGGGATCATCACGCCCGAAGGCGAGCAGCGGTTCATTTCAAGCTGCCGTGGGCGGACATGGATGCTCGGCATCGGCTGAACTTCGAAATCCATGAGGAGGGGAAGCTTTCCTTTGAAGACTATCTGAGCCGGGTCGTTTTCTACGATAAGCGGCCGTTCACGAGGACTCAATTCCGGAGCTTCATGTGCACGCAATCGAAAACTTACGTCCAGATGATCGAGTTGGTTACTCAGCTCAAGGCCCGACACGCCTTGAAGATTGCCGTAGTCAGCAACGAATCGCGTGAACTCAACGCGTATCGCATTCAAACGTTCAAGCTGAACGAGTTCGTCGACTCTTTTATCTCTTCTTGCTTCGTTCACCTCCGCAAGCCCGATATCGAAATCTTTCGGCTTGCGCTGGGCGTTGCGCAGACTACAGCCGAGCAGGTGATCTATATCGAAAACACGGAAATGTTCGTCCAAATCGCGGAAGGTTTGGGCATTCGTAGCATTCTGCATACGGACTACAGATCCACGTCAGCCAAACTGGCCTCCTTAGGATTGGGGCTGCCGCATGAGTGATGTATGAAGCTGTCCGATTCACGGATTCTGACGATAAACGGCGGTTCCTCGAGCATCAAATTTGGACTCTACCAGGCAGCAGAACCTCTTAAACGAGGACAAGAACGAAGCCGCCGGGCGGCGGGCGCTACGCGGTGGCGATGACCGGTGGAGAGAGAACGATACAGTAGCGGGTCACAAGGAGGGTTCGTTTGTGACCCATTTACGCAAGATGATGCTGGAG
>JBPCLH010000105.1:0-115833 GCA_051003475.1 Bryobacteraceae bacterium | reverse complement strand
GCACTCGATGTTCGCGGAAGCCCGGCTGTGCTTCCCGCTTGCCCGGAGAAGTCGAAACGGAAACGTTCGATCACTTCCTTCTTGCGATCCATGAAGTAAATGTCGTCGCATAGAAAGAGGTGAAGATCCTTTTGCGACTCGCGCGGGAGTCGCAGGCGAATGGGATCGAACTGTAGAAGCAAATCGTATCCGAAAGCTCCTATGAGCGCTAGCCGCGAGTCTTCTGGGTGGCGAAACTCTTCTATAAGCGTCCGCAAAATTGAAAACGCCGATGGTTGTTTGCTGCGTTCTTCCTCCGCGAATCGCTCTGCAAGGGGATTGAGCACACCAGTCAGCAGCGCTTCGGCCTGCTCGAACGAGTGCCAGTGAGGATGATTGCGCAGCAGATCGCCGAGGAGTGCAACCAGCACCCGGCCGCGCCGATTCAGCGCACGAATTTCGATTTTGCGTCCGCGCCCTAAGATCTCGATAGGCGGAGAAACGGCCGCAACGTCCCACCGCGAATAGCGCTCCGGGTACTCATAGCCGGATGAGAGATATGCCCCGCGTTTCGTGTCGAGCTGCTTGAGGAGCCATCCGAGCCCACGGGCATACGGAACCTTTGAGGCGGATCGAGTGACAGTGATCCCATGCGGGGTGGTGTAACGCAGCTGCGGCATTCGTACTGGGGTCTTTATTTATCGTACTGCCTGGAACGGCTCACTGGGTCGCAAGCACCGCGTCCAGCACCGATCCTGTCCGGCGATATTCTGCTTTCGCAAAGCCTGCTCTTTCGAGTAGCTCGCGATATTCGCTGAACGTGCGCTCCTTGCCTTCGGTACAAACAAGCATGTTCAGATCCTGCATCAGCGCGTAGACTGGACCGGATCTGTCTTCCTCCAGGAGAGTCTCCGCAATGAGCAGACCGCCACCGGCCGGAAGCGCATCGTGAATCTTCCGAAGTAGCGCGGCAATCTGTGGCTCACCCCAATCGTGAACGATACGGCCGAGCGCATACAGGTCACCTTTCGGTAGCGCGTCTTCGAAGAAATCCCCCGCAACAAACTTGATTCGTTCTGCAGCTCGGGAGCGGCTGATGTGAGGGCGTGCGAATGGTTCAACCCGCGCGAGATCGAGGACGGTCGCTGCCAAAGCTGGATATTCTTCGCAAGCAGCAATTGCAAGATGGCCAGTCGCCCCGCCCAGGTCAACCAGGTGTGTGAAACTTTGCAAATCGAAAGCGCCGACGATTAAAGGCGAAGTGATCTGCCCGAAACCGTGCATGCCGCCTAGAAACGCGGCGCTCGAAGCCTCATCCCTGAAATAATGCGAGAATAACGCGTCCCGGCTGCCAAATGTCTGGGCCCAGCGGTTTGTGCCCTCGCGGATCGCATCGTCCAAATGTGACCACAGATTATAAAGCGACTGGTCGGAATAGGCAATGTACCCGGCCAGTGTATCTGAACTCGAAGCGACTAAGTATCGCGAAGCTGTAGACGTATTGTGGTACTTTTCGCCCGCGCCGTGCAGAAGACTGAGCGATACGCACGCGTCCAGAAGCCTGGATAACGCGCTTGCATTCAATTCAAATTTCGCTGCCAGCGCTTGAGCGGTTTGCGGCTCGCGCTCGAGCTCATTAAAAACTCCCAGCCGCACGGCCGTAAACATGGCCTTCGAACGCCGGAATGCTCCGATCAATTCCAAAATGACTGATGCGTCGGCTTGGCCGCTCATCTGAAGTGGTCGAATCCTTTTGTTTTGAGCGGGCGGCCTTTAAACTGTATTTCGCCAGCGGGGCCTTCCGTGACCCTCCCGATTCTGGTCAAAGGCAATCCCGCGATTTGCGCCGGGACCTTCTTTCTTGACGGCATCGTAACGAGAAGCTCGTAATCTTCGCCCCCATGCAGTGCATTTTGAAGGCTTGCACCCGGAGCAATCGGCAGATCCGATTCGAGTTCTGCGCCTACGCCCGATTCGAGACACAAACGATGAAGATCCAAAGATAGTCCATCACTCAAATCCATACCGGCGGAGGCACCCGCAAGCCTTAATGCCACCCCGGCTTGAATGCGCGGCTCGGGATCTGCGGTTCTCCTATCGAGCGTAAAACTATGTGCTGCTCCACCCAATGCGCCGGTTACATAAACTCCATCGCCGGGCTTTGCTCCGCTACGTAGAACTGCTTTCCCCCGCGGCACTCGTCCGCAGCACATCACATCGGCTACGACATTTTCGAAGCGCGCAAGATCTCCGCCCGCCAACATCACACTGTATTTAGCTGCGAGGCTCAGCAAGCCCTTGTAGAAGCGGTCAATCCACGAGCTACCGAGTCGCGCCGGCACGGCCAGCGATACCAGACAAAACACAGGCTCACTACCCATTGCGGCTAAATCAGAAAGGCTGCGTGCTAGCGCCTGGTGACCAATTTGCGCGGCCGTATGTGTTTCAAGCGTGAAGTGCCGGCCTTCCAGCACAAAGTCCGAAGTGAAAACAAGATCTTCGTTGGATCGCGGACGAAGGACTGCACAATCATCGCCGATGCCTCTGATGATCGACGTATCGCACGCGCCCGATTCGGCTAACGTCCGAATGCGCCGAACCAGTGCCGTCTCGCGCATCAGAACAATCACTCGGCTGCCGAACTGGCAAGTGCAAGCCCGGCCGGTAGCTCTTCCCCGAACACACGGCTCGATGACGCCAGGTCGTCGCTTCCCCCCGCGAGCTGATAGAGCAGATCGGCCGCCCGAGGACTTTTCTCGCAAGCACGGCGAATCGTCTCGAGCGTCACGGGCGGAAGATCGCGGGCTATATCGCCCGTCTGCCGTCCCATCTGCACGACAGCATCGAGCACTGCCGGAGTGTTTGGCAACGCCAGCAAAGCTTCAACCCAGCGGCCCACCACCGAGGGAGACAGCACCAAATTGATAGGACCACTAAAAAGCTTCCGCGCACCTAAACGTGAGAGGCACCACACCGCGGCTTCGATCATTTCGCCACGCTTAACCATCGCCAGCAGATTATCGCCTAGTTGAGTCTTCGTTTGCGGCGGGAGCAATTCGAGACTCGCCGCAGTTCGCCACATCTCCCGATAAAGGCTCTGATTCATCCGTTGCGTGCGCTTCTGCCTGGGCAAAAGAACGGGCGAGAGACGCTGAAAAATGTCGGCCTGCTGATTCCGGTTGAGCCCGCCTGCAATACGCCCGCAAAAGATCCACCAATCTATTTCGCATTGCGCCTGATTGCTAAAAGTGAGGCCGCCTGCATAGATCCGCCTGGCCTGCTCAACACGAAAGTCATCGCCTGGAGACCCGAAGCCGGGTCGAAGGCAAAAGCCAGTCAAATTGAGCCAGCGCGCCTCATGAGCAGCATTCTTGGTCCGGCCAGGTGCAAGCGCCAGAAGTTTGTCAGCTAGACCGCGGATCGTCGCCAGCGGCCACGAAAGCCGCCCCAGCCCTA
This sequence comes from Bryobacteraceae bacterium, assembly GCA_051003475.1. Classification (GTDB taxonomy): domain Bacteria; phylum Acidobacteriota; class Terriglobia; order Bryobacterales; family Bryobacteraceae; genus Bog-105. Next base: position 112,398 of record JBPCLH010000105.1, on the reverse strand, counting down.
ATGCTTGTTCGAGACGCGCGGGAAGCTGTTCGGGAGGAAGCCCAGAGCCTGGAACGCTGAATACTTGGTCTACCAGCGATTCCGCATTCCTTAGCGCCTCTGCGCTAACCACGGTGCCAGAACGTACGGCCGCAACGGCCGGAGTAGATTCCACATTATCCGCAGTCTTGCGCAATTGGAACTGCAGCCGCCATCGATGTTCGCTGATCTTCGACTCGGCCCAAGTTTCAAGCGTTCCCACTTCGCTCAGGCGAGCTCCGAGTGTGACCGGGACTCGCCGTTCACCACCTTTGCCAAATCGAATCACAGCGCGGAGAGGCGCATGTAACCGTGGATCGCTCGCCGCATCGAGCATATCGGCAGGAGGAGTGAACGAAATCACATCACCGGCGCGATCCTCTACGCGGCTCAGAGAGCTGTACAGTCGAAATGCCACAGGTGTATTTGCCAAAAGCTGAAGCTCGGGTTCCTCCAGCTTGATCTCTTGTCCTTCCTCGCTCCCCCGCGGCATTAGACAAACGGCTTGAACCGCTGATGAGCCAGAATCTTGCAGACCGAGGAAATAAGCGCGCGGCAATCCGCCACGAACCAACACTCCGCTTCCCGTTGACCGCACATACGAGTAGTACGCGGCACCCATGGCGACTGCCAGATCGAGGTCCTGATTCTCAAAGACCAGCGGTTTGCGGCCGAACCAATGCTCGACAACATCAGAAACACGTTGACGAAATACTTGCGGGATGAAAAAACCACCATTGAACAAGATCGCGTCGACGCCATGTTCCGCGGCCTGTGAGTTATGCAGGAACTCGGCCAAATGCCGTGTGATAGCAGGATCGGATACATACGGCAGACCAAGCTCACGAAACACACTTTGTTTCTCCTGCTGAGGTAGATCCGTCAGTTGGCAGGGCGGAAGAAATCCGCCAAGTGCGAGTTCAAGAACTTCATCGCGAGTGATGCTCGTCTTGAGAGTTCCGCCGATCAACGCAGCGCCGCTGCCAAGAACCGTGACCTCAACACTCGATGGACCGCCTTCAGAAAGCAGCAACTCCTTGGCGGCCGAACATTGCCGGCGCAAAGCGCTGCGCTGCCGCAGTGACAATGTCTTGCCGAGCTTCGATTCTACGAGCCAGGAAAGGGTGAGGTCTAGATTATCGCCTCCTAGCAGCAGGTGACGGCCGACGGTCGTGCGCGTAAACTGGACGCGGTCACCTTCACGATCGACATGGATCAGAGTGAAATCGCTGGTGCCGCCGCCGACATCGCATACCAGAACGATTTGCCCATCAACTAGTTCCTTATTAGACCGCGCAAGATGGCCGGAGATCCAGGCGTAGAAAGCGGCCGCAGGCTCTTCAATGAGGGTCAGGTTTTCGATTCCGGCCTCGCGAGCCGCTTGTACCGTTAACTCACGCGCCTCTTCATCGAAACTTGCGGGAACGGTGAGAACCACCTGCTGGTTCGCTAACGGAGCAGCCTTCGAGCGCTCCCAGGAATCTCTCAAATGCGCAAGATATCGGGTCGACGCCTCAACCGGCGACAAGATGCGGCCTTCTTCCTGCGAGTCCCAGGGCAAGATCTTCGCGGTTCGATCCGCCTCCGAGTTCGAGAGCCACGATTTAGCGGAATGAACAGTTCTAGTGGGCACCAAAGCGCCCTGATCGCGCGCGTACGCACCTACAACCGGCGGGTCGCTCAGATAAAGAAAGGACGGGAGCGTGCGCAAAGTTCCGTTGCGATTTGCGTCGATTTGCTGTTCGATGGGCAAGACATGAATGGGTGGGAAATCCGCCTCAGCGGCTTCTTGCGGATCTACGTAAGCGAGTGCAGAGTTCGTGGTGCCTAGATCGATACCGACGTTCATGGGCTAACAGTCATGCCGCCGCTCCGGCACGCTCGCGCACGTTGAACTCCAATTTCCAGCGCTGTCCATCCGCGGCAACACACCAAAGCTCAAGCATGCCCGTTTCCGTAACATTGCTCTCAAGCGTGACCGGCACAACCTGTTCTCGTGTTCCATCACCTTGCGGGGTCAAGAACACCTCAATCGGTGCAAGTTCTTCCAGGTCCTCAGAAATCTCGTCAATGAGTACGCCGGGATCGTCAGTTTTGCGTGACGAGGAAGAAAAAAACCGGAATTCAGCAGACTCTCCGACAATCAAAGCAAACTTGCGTTGCGGCAACTCCACTCGGGAGCCTTCCTCCAATCCGAACGGCACCACAGTAAGCGCCTTCATGGGAGCGGGTAAGCCGGGCACCGCTGGTAACGAGCTCTCTATTCCGACGTAATAGGTGCGCGGAACGCCACCACGAATACGCACGCCTCTACCCGATCGCGCCAGCCCATAATAGGTCGCGCCCCGCGCTACGGCATGCATCAGGTCCGCTTTCTTCGATTCATTCTGCAGTTCAATCACGCGTGCGGCCCCGGCTTCGTTACTCCAGCCGTTCACCACTTCAACGATGCGTTGCTCAATCGCGCCAGCTTGCAACACGCCGCCGTTCAGTAGAAGATGAGTCGGGTGCGCAAATCCATCCGATCCGGCGTTCTTGGCTGCATTTCGCAGAAACTGCGCGAGATGTTTCGTAACGGCGGGATCGGCTGCATAGTTCAGCCCCACTTCCGAAAGAGCGATCCGGCGTTGGCGTTGCGGCGCGGCATCGGATGGCACCATAGGAAAAAAACCTTCGAGCAGCAGGTTGCGAACCTCATCGCGCGTGATCTTCCCGCGAATCGTACCACCGACTAGCCCTGTGCCTCGCCCGAGTATCGTCAACGGCTGCTCTTTGGTCGCTGACGAATCACTCGATAGCAGCAATTCCTTGGCTGTGCGGCATTGCTGCCAAAGTGAATGAAACTGGATTGCGTCGAGCTTGGCGCCCTTCTGCGCGAACTGCTGCTCCGCATAGCGAGCGACGGCGAGATCCATGTTATCGCCGCCCAGGAGCAGATGTTCGCCAACCGCCACCCGTTCGAGCTGCAACTCACCCGATTGCTCTGTAACTGCTATCAGAGTGAAGTCTGTTGTTCCGCCGCCAATATCGACAACCAGGATGAGATCTCCCGGTTTCACTTGCTCCCGCCAATTTGAGTTTCGTTCGATCCAGGCGTAGAACGCGGCTTGTGGTTCTTCCAGAATGATTGCTTCCGGGTAACCGGCCAGCTTCGCAGCACGTTGAGTTAACTCTCGCGCCGCTGGATCGAAGGAAGCAGGAACGGTGAGAAGGATCGATTGATTCGCAAACTTGGCGTCCGGGTGCCGCGCGTCCCAGGCGCTACGAAGATGAAGCAGATATTCGCGCGATGCCTCGACTGGAGAAATCTTCTTCACGCCGTCGGGCGCTGTGAGCGGAAGCAGCGGCTGAGTCGGATCGATGTTTTGATTTGATAACCAGGATTTTGCGGAAGTGACCAGACGCGTCGAATTCTCCACACCGCGCGCCTGGGCGAGGCGGCCCATGATGTACACCGGTCTCTCGTTCCAGGGAAGTGCGAGCGCTCCTTCCACGAACTCGCTCTCGCCAGGTATATACAAGGAGGACGCCAGCAGGTCCAATTCCGCCACCTCGCCTGGATTCATAAGCTGCGGAACAGCGAACAATCTTACTTCAGGACGGTCGCCGTTCAAGGATGTGGCCGACGCGTATGCAAGAGCACAGTTAGTCGTGCCTAAATCGATGCCAATTACGTATTCCGGCATGCTCGTGGATCTTATTCAATTTCCAGTTCTGCGGGAGCAAGAATCGTTAGATCTTGTTTGCCGAGCGGGGGAAGATTGACGGATGAAGCCATCCAACCCCGGTGCCGGAGAGTACCACCGGCCACCATTCCATTTGCGGGCACATTCCCAATCAGCTTGATTCGATTCGGGTCTGGAAACTTCGATGAGTCAAGTCTTTGATACGTACCCTCGACGCCATCGATAACTGGATTCAGCATGAAATGGCGTGCCAGGCTGGCTTTGGATTCCGTGTGAAGCGTGCGCACGACCGCGCCGATCTGATCGTCGGCGTATGAGGTGATATCTTCCATCAGAAAGTCGATCAGTCTCGAATCGCGCTGTAAAAGATGCAGGACCTGTAATGCTCCATCACTCACTTTCGGTTGCTCTTGCGCGGCAGCGGCCGAAGCAGGTTTCGCCTTCGTGAATCCAAACTCAAAGGCAATATCGTCGGGCAATAAGCCTTTGAAAAGGATTGAAAAGAAACTTCTGAAAGCTGCAGAGAGTCGGGACAAAACCACCTCTGCAACTCAGGATATCAACCACGATGCTCTCGGGGGGCCCGTCGATATTCGTTCGATGAAACAAATTCGCTCGCGAATGTCTCCAGGAGATAAGGGAGGAATTATGGCGACTAAAAAGAAAACGGCTTCGAAACGATCGTCTTCAGGCTCTGATCCTAAGTCGAAGAGAATCGTCCGCAATAAGATGCAGAAGACGATGCATGAATTCAAGCATCACGAGCTGAAATCGGGACCTGGAGGAAAAGCAGGAAAGGTAAACAACTCCAAACAGGCGATTGCTATCGGTTTGAGTGAGGCGCGTCAGTCCGGCGCCAAGATCCCAAAAAAGCGCGCGAAGAAGAACACGGCGAAAAAGAAGAGTACAAGCAAGAAATCCTCTGGACGAAAATCCACCTCCAAGAAAACAGCTCGGAGGCGATAGCTTATCGCCCAACGAACCGCGCGGACTATCATTTCCTAATAAGAAAGGGAAGTCCCCATGATTGGAAAATGCAGTTTCTGGCCACGTTCACACGGCCCGCAATGCGGATGAGATCTCCGCTGAAATTTCCCAGGCGCTCAACGAATTTAAGAAGAACGGCTATGTTGTCAATTCCTTGAGAATCAAGAGGTCGAAGGTGAACTCGTTTCACCTTTGGCCTAGTGGATAAGTTGAATATCTGAAATGCGCCCATCGCGCGGCATCTAAAGGTGCGTAGTTTCGGTGTACGTCCCGAAAACGTGACGCAACGTATCGCAAATTTCGCCGAGCGTGGCGTAAGAGCGTACAGCATCGATGATGTAAGGCATTGTATTTTCAGGCGCTTCGGCGGCACGGCTTAACGCATCAAGGCTCTTCTGAACCGCTGCCCCGTTGCGGCGCGCTCGCAGGTTTGCCACTTTTTCTTCCTGCTTCTCCTGTGCATTCTGATCTATCTGCAGGATTTCGATCTGCTGGTCGTCCGATTGGAACCGGTTCGCTCCCACTATCACGCGTTCACCGTTCTCGATTTCACGCTGGTATCGATAACTGGCGGCAGCAATTTCCGACTGTGGGAACCCCGCTTCGATAGCCGGAATCATGCCGCCGAGATTGTCGATGCGCCGAATGTAATCGTTCGCCGCTTCCTCCATGTCGAGGGTCAGCTTCTCGATAAAATATGAGCCCCCGAGCGGGTCAGGCGTATTGACCACGCCCGTTTCATACGCCAGAACCTGTTGCGTGCGAAGCGCCAGGGTTACAGCTTGCTCGCTCGGCAGGGCATACGCTTCATCAAGTGAATTAGTATGGAGCGATTGGGCTCCACCTAACACTGCCGACATAGCTTGCCAGGCAGTTCGCACTACATTGTTGTACGGCTGCTGCCACGTGAGGGAACAACCAGCGGTTTGGGCGTGGAATCGAAGCTTCAGGCTGCGCTCATTTTCCGTGCCGTAGCGGTCCCGCATAACGTATGCCCAGATTTTGCGGGCAGCGCGGTATTTCGCAATCTCCTCGAAGAAATCGCTGTGCGCATTGAAGAAAAAGCTGAGGCGAGGCGCAAATTCGTCGATCTGCAATCCGCGGCCGAGCGCCCAATCAACATATTCGATACCGTCTCGGAGTGTGAACGCCAGCTCCTGCGCGGCTGTCGACCCAGCCTCGCGAATATGGTATCCGCTGATCGAAATCGGGTTGAAGCGTGGGGTCTGCTGCGCGCCAAACTCGATCGTATCGGTGACAAGGCGCATGGAAGGCCGTGGCGGAAAAATGTACTCTTTCTGCGCGATGTACTCTTTAAGGATGTCGTTTTGAAGTGTTCCGGAGAGGCGCTGCCAAGCGACATCCTGCTTCTCGGCAATGGCCAGATACATTGCCCACAGGACCGGTGCGGGCGAGTTGATGGTCATCGAAACCGTAACGTCACCGAGCGGAATTCCTTCAAAGAGAATCTCCATATCCTCGAGCGAGCAGATGGAAACGCCGCACTTACCCACCTCCCCTTCGCTCATGGCATGATCGGCGTCGTACCCCATCAGGGTTGGCAGATCGAAAGCCACCGAAAGCCCGGTTTGCCCTTGTTCCAGCAGGTAATGGTAACGGCGATTCGTCTCCTCCGGAGTCGCAAAGCCGGAGAATTGCCGGATTGTCCAGGGCTTCCCACGATACATATCGCGATGAATGCCACGAGTGTAGGGAAATTCGCCCGGCTCGCTGAGGTCGCGTGCGGAATCGAAGTCTTTCAGTTGCTCGGGTCCATAGAGAGCCTCAACTGGAACTCCGCTGATCGACGTGAAGATGCGGGGCTCTGTCCTGGTGGGGGCCATACTTTCAGAGTACCCGGTTATGGCGAACGAAACATGTTCGTGCGCTCTTGCCTCCAAGCTCGGTTAGCAGGCGTAGTAAATAAAAATGCCGGCGACGCCATAAGGTCCGCCGGCATTTCGCAATCGAGGGAGGCAGACTTACTGTGGCGAGGTGCTGCTCTGACCCGACGTTGAGTTTGTGTCGCTTGAGTTCTTGTTTTTCTTGTGCCGATGCTTACGACCCGACGTGCCAGATTGACCTGACGTATCAGATTGTCCAGACATACCGGACTGGCCCGATGAGCCGCTTTGCCCGGAGCTGCCACTCTGACTACTGCCGCTCTGCCCAGAGCTACCCGACTGACTCTGGCCTGATTGAGCGCTGCCGCTGCCGCTACCGCTCTGCCCGGAACCACCGCTCGAACCCGATCCGGAACCAGATTGGGACACCGGCAACCCAAACGCGATTAACGGAACCGCGACCGCGCTCAAGATGAATGAATTGAGAGTCTTTTTCATTTAACGAAATCCTTTCGTACTGCATGAATAGGACTCATCCCGTTCATGCAGAATTACCTAGTCGAATTACCTGCCGCCAATGCTTATAGCGTTCATGAGGGGGTTGCGGCAATTGCAGAGCCGTTTCGCTCTTTCCAGCGTCCGCGAGTAAAATCCGGAAATTGTACCGGCGCGCTGCCGTGGGCAAGCGATGCCTGACTCAGCGGACCGGGCGCAGACCAGGCGGCTGCATCATAGACGTCCATGTCGGGCGGCAGTCCTTGACGCATGCACTCCATCAGCCGGTAACACATAATAAAATCCATGCCGCCGTGGCCGCCGAGCTTCCGCGCTAGTTCTCCTTCTTTAGCCCAAAGAGGGTGCTGGTAAAGTTCCTTGTATGAATCGATGCTGCTGCTCCATTCTTCAGCGCCTTGCTGCCCGTCAAAGTAAATGCGGGGCGGATAATCTTTAAAAACGCCTTTCGTCCCGGCAATCGAGTTGAGACGGTCATAGGGGTGTGGGTTCGAAACATCGTGCTGAAGATTGATGGTCAGGCCATTCGCAGTTTTGATGAGTGATGTGTTCATGTCGCCTTCGATATAGTTCTCCTTCCACTTCGGATCGTCTTTTGGCACATGAGATTCGCGGTACGCGGCCAGTCCCTTTGCCGGCGTACTCATCGAGACAAGATAATCGAAGCGATCGCCGCGGTTGATTCCCATATAATTTGCGACCGGTCCGAGTCCGTGCGTGGGGTACAGATTGCCCTCGCGTTCGGTATGCACCGTACGCCGCCAGAGACCTTCGCCCTTATTCGAAAACATTTCTCCGCGAAGATCGTGAATGTATGCCGCTTCTCCGTATAGAAGATCACCGAAGAGCTTAGCCCGGATCATTCGAAGCACAAGCGTTTCGTTGTAGCCGTAGCAGCAGTTCTCAAGCATGATGCAATGCATGCGAGTCTTTTCGGCGGTATCGACGAGTTGCCAGCACTCTTCGAGAGTAGTTGCCGCGGGAACCTCACTCAGCGCATGCTTGCCGTTTTTCATGGCCGCAATCGCCATGGAAGTATGCCACCGCCAAGGAGTGGCGATCACCACCACATCCAGATCGTCGCGGGACACGAGACCCTCAAAGGCGTGGTCTCCATTTGTATAGAGCGCTGGTGGTTTTTGGCCAGATTTCTGAACCAGAGCCTGCGCGTTCTGGGCTTTTTCCGGCACGATGTCGGACAGTGCATTCACCTGGACGTCAGCGGCCAAGAAGTTTTCGAGAAGGTTCGTGCCTCGCCCGCCGGTTCCGATAATCCCCATACGTGGATTAGCCGGCGTGAACGGCAGATTAATTACGGTAGATGAAGTTACTACCTGGGCGTCAGATGGATGACTCGTAGCGAGGGCGGCTGTTGCCAAACCCGCGCTACCTATTCGAAGAAACTGTCTGCGCGAAGAATCAAACATCACTCGACGTTATCAAATGTCCCGGTTGCCGGTATTTCAGCTTGAGAAATGAATTTATTCGTTGCGGAGCGCGAGAAGCGGATCTACCTTCATGGCTCGCCTCGCTGGAATGTATATCGCAAGCAGAGCCACCGAGGCTAGCACAATAGCGACACCTCCAAACGTCACAGGGTCGCTCGGCTTGACACCATAGAGCAGGCTTGAAAGCAGTCGTGTGACGCCCAATGCAGTCGCAAGCCCGGCCGCTACGCCAATCCCGACGGGCAGCATCCCTTGTCCTACGATCAATTTCAAAACCTGTCCCTTGCCCGCACCCAGAGCCATGCGGATTCCCAACTCCTGAGTTTGCTGCTCAACCGAGTAGGACATTAAACCGTAAATGCCGATCGCTGCCAGAACCAACGCAATCGCAGCAAAGATGCTGAGCAGCAGCATGTTGAAATGTTGCCGGGAAACTCCCTCTGCAATCACTTGATCCATCGTCCGTATTTTAGAAACGGGCATCTGCCCATCTACAGCTTGGATCTCGCGTTCGATCGCGGTTCGGAGCGACATGGGATCCATTGCCGAACGTATGCACCACGAAAGGGGAAGTACGCTGTTAGCGAGTTGGGTCAAACCTTCCGGCACTTGGCTGGCCGGGAGGTACATCACGCCAACGTCCCGGCCGGCGAGACCAGTCTCTCGCACATCACCTACAATGCCGACAACTTGTCGCGGCGAATCGTTAAACTGTGGACCCAAGCCTTTCCCGATAGTTATGACTTGACCGATCGCATCTTCTTTGGGCCAATATTTCTTGGCCATCGCATGATTGATGATGACAACGCGTGCCGAATTGCTTATATCCCGTTCGTTCAATAATCGTCCTCGCAGCAGTGGAATCCTGAACACGAAAAAGTAATGCGGCGAAACGGAACGCCACTGTTCGTCGCCGTTGAAATCCTGACCCGCTTTGGGCGCTTTTCCGGCGATGTTAAACGGCAGGTCGACTTCACTGTCGGTGGGAAGCACAATTGCCGTTGCGGCGGCCTGCACTCCAGGCAGGCCTTCAATCCGACGCAGCACTTGAGTTGTGAAGTTGTCGACCTTTTGCGTGCTGGAAAACTCGGCGCCCGCAAGTGACGTCTGCATTGTCAGCACGTGGTGAGGGTTGATGCCGGCATCCACTGTCTGCAGACCCACGAAGGTCCTGATCAAAAGCGTCGCGCATGCAAGCAGCACGAGCGCGAGCGCCATCTCGCCCGCTACCAGCAGCGCTCTCACACGATTCTGCCGCCGGCCGGTACTCGACCTTCCGCTTGCTTCCTTCAAAGTCGATGCGACATCAGGGTTCGAGATATGCAATGCGGGAAACAGTCCAAACAGAATTCCGGTTAAAAGCGATACGGCGACTGTAAACGCAGCTACGCGCCAGTCGAGAACAGAAAAGACACCGTGCGCGTTGCCGGAATCGGTCAGTCGTGGAAGATTGCCAGGCACCAGTACCAGCAAAGTCCGAACGCCCCATGCACCCAACAGAAGCCCGGCGATGCCGCCGAGCCCCGAAAGCAGCACGCTTTCTGTGAGCAATTGCCGAACCACGCGCCAGCGGGTGGCGCCCATTGCTGCGCGAATTGCGAGTTCCTTTTGACGGCTGGCCGCGCGCGCAAGCAACAAATTCGCCACATTTGCACACGCGATTAGCAACACAAAAGCAACTGCGCCAAGCAAAATGAGCAGAGCCGGCTTAACGTCGCGCACGACGGAATCTCGCATGGGCACGACCGCGACACTCTCAGCTTTATCCATCCACTTCGGATTGAGACGGCGAAACTGCTCTCCGACAACTTTCATCTGGGCGCGAGCAGCCTCAAGAGTCACGCCAGGTCTCAAACGTGCCGCGACCGACAGGTAGTGCCCCTGGTTCGCACTACTCGGATCGGCCTGCAACGGGATCCAAACGTCGGCAGGCGGACTCGCGAGAAAGCTATCCGGCAACACGCCCACCACAGGATATGGTTCACCGTTCAAAATGATCGTTTTTCCAAGAACTCGTAGCTGTCCTCCAAAATGAGATCTCCAAAGCTTTTCGCTGATAATGGCGGCCTTCGGACCGTTCGGCGAATCCTCTGATGCGGTGAAGGTTCTACCCAGAGCAGGACCGGTCCCAAACACTTTGAAGTAGTCCGCGGAGACATGGACACCTTTGACCTGTTCCGGCTTGTCTCCGCTGCTGAGATTGAGTCCAGGGCCCTGTTGATCATAGAGCGCCATAGCAGAAAAGACGCTATTGTGCCGCCACGCCATATACTTCGGAATCGAGTTCGAGTAGCCCTCGCCCTGTGGATACTTACGTCCGAGTCTCATGAGGCGGTCGGGCTCAGGGTAGGGCAGGGGCTGAAGCAAGACCTTATCGACGACGCTGAAGATCCCGGTATTCGCCCCGATCCCAAGCGCCAGTGCAGTCACGGCAATGGCCGTGAAAGTAGGGCTTTTGCGCATCATCCGAAACGATTGGCGCACGTCGGCGGCGAGAGATTCCATACGGCTTCATACGATTCAGATCGTTTCAGAGTTCCGGAAAATCTTGCTCGCATTCCATGCCGATGAAAATGGAAGGGAAACCGAATGAAATTAAAACTGCCGAATCCATCGAAATTCATAAGCACTTACTGCGTCGAGCATGGCAAAGATTTTCGCCTGAAGGACGTAGATCCGGCCGACACCCAAGCGCTTGACCTTAAAAAGCAAGCGAGGGATTTTCTCGAAAGGGGAGTTGCACGCCTGAGCGATTTGCAGCAAAAGCTATACGCTCAGGACCGCTGGGCGGTTTTGGTCATTCTTCAGGGAATGGACGCGGCAGGCAAGGATAGCGTCATCCGGCATGTCATGTCAGGCGTGAACCCGCAAGGTTGTGAAGTGTATTCCTTTAAACAGCCCTCCCAAGAGGATCTGAATCACGATTTTCTGTGGCGGGCATCGAAGCTGCTGCCGCAACGGGGCCGCATAGGGATATTTAATCGCTCATATTACGAAGAAGTCCTGGTGGTTCGAGTGCATCCGGAACTTCTACGGAACGAGCAAATACCACACTCCATTGGGAACAAAAAAATTTGGAAGGAGCGCTTCGAAGACATCAATTCGTTCGAGACGTATCTGAATCGTAACGGCGTGCTGCTGCGGAAGTTTTATCTGCACCTATCGAAAAAGGAGCAGAGGAATCGATTTTTGAGCAGACTGGACGAGCCGGACAAGAATTGGAAATTTTCAGAAGCTGACGTCAAAGAGCGCGAGCACTGGGAGGACTACATGCAAGCCTATGAAGACATGATCCGCCATACCGCCACCCCGCACGCGCCGTGGTTCGTGGTACCGGCTGACCACAAGTGGTTCACACGGATGGTGGTGGCATCTGTGATCATCCAAACCCTCGAAAGTTTACACCTTACCTTTCCGCGTGTAGACGAAGCCAAGCGTAAGGAGCTGGATGCCGCGCGCGAACTACTGTTGAATGAGGCCTGATCGTGTCAGTTCAGAGGATGCCCACTACTAGTCTCGCCTGACAGCGAACTTTGCAGGAAAGGCCGATCGGCTTATCTGAGTCAAAAGAGGATTGAGGCTATAGTAGTTTGCAACTTGAATTGGCAAACGAGGCAAATTTGGTGACGCAAACATCGCGTCGATTCGCAACCAGAGCCATAAGGCTCGCGGTCGTGATTTTCATCGGCTTGCAGTGCCTGGACCTTTTCACCACATGGATGGTGTTTTCACACGGAGGAGTGGAGCTCAACCCAATCGTGCGGGCCCTCATGCCATGGACCGGCATGATTTTGGCGGTGCTGATAAGCAAGGCCACTCTTGTCCTTCTCATTCTATTGCTCAACCGTCGGATTTGGGTCCTGCGTTTCGCAAATATCCTCTACACGTGCGTGGTTGCGTGGAATCTTTGGATCCTGTCCGCGTTGCAGTCTGGCGCCTGAAGTCGATCCTACCCACCACCAGCGGCCAAGGTTTGCCGGTGCACGGCGTCAAGAATGCCATTAATGAACGAGATTGATTCATCGTTCGAGAACTTGCGGGCTAACTCGAGCGCTTCATCGATAATTACGGGCGCGGGCACGGCCTGCTGGCTCAGCTCATAAATCGCCAAACGAAGAATGTTGCGGTCTACGACGGGCATGCGTTCCAAGCGCCAGTGCTCGGATTTCGCTTCGATGCTCTTGTCGATCTGCCCTGCGTTGGCAACTGTCCCCCGAGCCAGCTCTTCCATGAATTTATCGGGCCTTGGCTGTGTCTCGCTCTCCTCGGAATAGAGACTTTCGTAGTAGTGCGAGATCGCTCGCTCGATGGGCTCGCCGCGCATGTCCCACTCGAACAGAACCTGCAGAGCTCGCTTTCTCGATCTATGCCGGGCCGCCATGCTCAGCGGATTTCCTTCAGCAGTTTGATCAAATTTGCAAGCTCAATGGCCGCTTCGGCCGCTTCAGATCCTTTATTGCCACTTTTCCCGCCTGCACGGTCCATTGCCTGCTGCAGGTCGTTGGTTGTGAGAAGACCGAACGCAATCGGCACACCTGTTTCAAGACTCACCTGGCTCAACCCATTAGCCGCACCGCCCGCGACGTATTCGAAATGCGGAGTATCACCACGCACAACAGCTCCGAGCGCGATGATTGCGTCACAGTGGCAGGCCAGACTCTTAGCTGCAATTGGCAATTCCCAGGCTCCAGGCACCTCAACAAAGCTGATGTTTTCATGAGGGCAGCCGTGTTTCTCCAGAATTTCTAACGCGCCTTTGGCCAGTTGCTCGGTGATGAAGCCATTGAAACGGCTCACCACAATGCCAACGCGCAAGCCGGTGGCATCGAGCGATCCTTGGAAGGTTTTAAACGGCATGAATAGGCGCGGGCACACGAAGACCGCAGGCACACGCTATGGGATAATTCGATTTACCCCTCAGTCTACCGCATGGATTCCCGCTTTATACGCAATTTCTCTATCATTGCGCATATCGATCATGGGAAATCAACGCTTGCCGATCGTTTGCTCGAATATACCGGCGCGCTTTCCCAGCGCGAAATGATGGACCAGGTGCTCGACACAATGGACTTGGAACGCGAACGCGGCATCACCATCAAAGCGCATGCGGTCCGGTTGAATTACAAAGCCGACGACGGCAATCTATACGAGCTGAATCTGATTGACACCCCAGGGCACGTTGACTTTACATATGAGGTTTCGCGCAGCTTGCAAGCGTGTGAAGGAACGCTACTGGTGGTCGATGCGTCACAGGGCGTCGAAGCACAGACGTTGGCAAATACTTACCTTGCGCTCAATCATGATCTGGAGATCATCCCGGTTATCAATAAAATTGACCTGCCTTCCGCGGAGCCCGAACGGATTCGAGAGCAAATTGAACAGGTAATTGGCCTCGATGCCAGCCACGCGATTCTCGCGAGTGCCAAGAACGGTGTCGGGATCAAAGAAACACTTGAGGCAGTTGTCGAGCGCGTGCCGCACCCTAGAGGCGATCCCGAGGCTCCACTGCGCGCCCTAATCTTCGACTCTTGGTTCGACCCATATCGCGGCGTAATCATTCTCACGCGCGTTGTGGATGGAACGTTACGCGAAGGACAAAAGATTCGCCTGTGGTCGAACGGAACAAGTTATGAAGTGGAGGGTCTCGGGTTCCAATCGCCGAAGCCCGTCGCTTGCGATCAACTCACTTCAGGCGAGGTCGGCTTCGTCTTCGCAAACATCAAAACCGTTTCTGATGCGCAGATAGGCGACACGATCACGGACGACACGAATCCCGCTGCCGAACCGTTGCCGGGCTTTCAGGAAGTCAAGCCTATGGTGTTCGCCGGGCTATATCCAGTGGAATCGCACGAACACGGATTGCTGCGCGATGCTCTCGAGAAGCTTCGATTGAATGACAGCGCGTTCAACTTCGAACCTGAGAGTTCCGCGGCGCTTGGCTTCGGGTTCCGCTGTGGTTTTCTTGGCCTGTTGCACTTGGAAATCGTTCAGGAACGGCTTGAGCGCGAGTTTCAGATAGATTTGATCACGACGGCGCCGGGGGTTCGATATCGGATCACTACCACGGCTGACGAGGTGATCGAGGTCGATAACCCGCAGAAGTTTCCCGAGCCTTCCTCCATTCAGCAGGTGGAAGAGCCCATTATTGATGCGACGATCATTACGCGCGAGGAGTACATTGGCGAAATTTTAAAGCTGCTCGAAGAAAAGCGCGGTGTTCAGAAGAAATTTGAGTATATAGGCACTGGCCGCGTGCTTCTGCTATACGAGTTGCCGCTCAATGAGATTGTGCTCGATTTCTACGATCGGCTGAAATCCGCCTCTCGCGGCTATGCCTCGCTTGACTACCATTTGTCGGGTTACCGCGTGTCACCGATGGTGAAGCTCGACGTCTTAGTTGCGGGGGAGCCGGTCGATGCGCTTTCCATCATCGTGCACCGAGACTTCGCCTTTGAACGCGGTAAGGGGCTGATCGAACGCCTGCGAAAGCTCATCCCCCGTCAAATGTTTGAAGTGGCTCTGCAGGCGGCGATAGGCAACAAAATCATCGCCCGAGAAACGATTTCCGCCATGCGCAAGAACGTGCTCGCGAAGTGTTACGGCGGCGATATCACCCGAAAACGCAAGTTGCTGGAAAAACAAAAGGAGGGTAAGCGCCGCATGAAGCGTGTGGGCCGTGTCGATATTCCGCAAGAAGCATTTCTGGCAGTGCTTAAAGTTGGCAGCGGGGAGTGAGCGTTGCACTTAAAGCGGAATGTTCCCGTGCTTCTTCCGCGGCATGGTATCGGTCTTGTTTGCCAGCATTCGTAACGCGCGAATTATCTTTGGCCGAGTCTCATGCGGCTCGATGACATCGTCGACATAGCCGCGCTCGGCTGCAACAAACGGATTCGCGAAGCGGTCCCGGTATTCTTCAATCTTGCTCTGCCGAACCTCCTCGGAACTACTGGATGCCTGCAACTCGCGGCGGTAAAGAACATTCACCGCGCCTTCAGGTCCCATGACCGCGATCTCCGCCGTGGGGTACGCGAAGTTTACGTCCGTACGCAAATGTTTCGAGCCCATCACGCAATATGCGCCCCCATAAGCCTTGCGCGTGATTACGGTGATCTTGGGAACGGTCGCCTCAGCATAGGCGTATAGCAACTTCGCCCCGTGGCGGATAATGCCGCCGAACTCCTGCTCGGTTCCCGGCAGGAATCCCGGCACGTCTTCAAACGTCAAAATCGGAGTTTGAAAGGCATCGCAGAAACGGACGAATCGAGCCGCTTTCGTAGATGAATTGATGTCCAGGCATCCGGCAAGATGCGCCGGTTGGTTCGCCACAATGCCGATTGCCTCGCCCCCCATATGCGCGAACCCGACCACGATATTTCGGGCAAAATGCTCTGCGATCTCGAAGAAATCGCAGTCATCGATGACGCGGGAGATGATGTCTTTGATGTCGTACGGCTTATTCGATTCGATGGGTATCAACGTGTCGAGTTGAGGATCGGCTCGGCCTTCGGGATCTTTGGTTGACACACGCGGCGCGCCATCGAGATTGTTTTGCGGCAAGAATCGCATCAACTCGCGAATACTCCGAAGGCAATCTTCATCGTCGGCCGCCAGCAATTGTGCGACCCCGCTGGTCGAATTGTGCGTGACGGCGCCACCCAGGTCTTCTTTGCTGACCTCTTCATGCGTAACTGTCTTAATCACGTCGGGGCCAGTCACAAACATGTGGCTCGTCTTATCCACCATAAAAACGAAATCCGTGAGAGCCGGTGAATAAACCGCGCCGCCGGCGCAAGGGCCCATAATGGCGGAGATCTGCGGAATTACGCCGCTTGCAAGCGTGTTGCGCAAGAAAATATCTGCGTACCCGGCGAGCGAAACTACGCCCTCTTGAATGCGCGCACCACCCGAATCGTTGAGACCAATAATAGGGGCACCCGTCTTGAGAGCGAGGTCCATGACCTTAACGATCTTCTGCGCGTTTGCTTCGGAGAGGGAGCCGCCGAACACTGTAAAATCCTGAGCGAATAGAAACACCTGCCGGCCATGGATCAGACCATGTCCAGTGATGAAACCATCACCGTCGATCAGGTTCTCTTCCATCCCGAAGTTGTAACAACGATGGCGAACCAGCTTGTCCAATTCTTCAAACGTGCCCTCATCAAGAAGCAGCTCAATCCGCTCACGTGCCGACAGCTTGCCCTCGCGATGTTGGCGCTGGTTCCGCTCGGCTCCTCCGCCTTCTTCGGCGCGTGCATGGCGGCGGCGTACTTCCTCGAGTCGATTTGCGCTCATAGTTCGTGATCACGATCCCGCATTCGACTGAATGCGACGATAAAGATCGGTTCCCGCATGTCAGATAGTAGTATGGACCCGTCGTCTGGAGTCGTTGTAGGAACCGCGGGGCACATCGACCATGGGAAGACCGCTCTCGTCCGGGCGTTAACGGGAATCGATACGGATCGGCTTCCTGAAGAGAAGCGCCGGGGCATTTCAATCGATCTCGGGTTCGCGCACCTAGACTTGCCGAATGGACGAATTATCAGTTTCGTCGACGTTCCTGGCCACGAACGCTTCGTCAAGAACATGCTCGCGGGCGCAGCGGGCATTCAGGCTGTTCTGTTGGTCGTTGCCGCTGACGAATCCGTAAAACCGCAGACCCGCGAACATTTCGACATTTGCCGGCTATTGGCTATTCGCAACGGCATTATCGTACTGACGAAAATCGACCTTGCACCCCCCGAACAAATCAGGAAAACTTCCGAAGAGGTGCAAGCTTTATGCGCTGCATCCTTCCTCGGCGCGGCGCCAATCCTTGCTGTGAGCGCCACGACTGGTCAAGGACTCGATGAACTTAGAGCGGAATTGTCGCTGCTAGCGAAGCGCATTCCGCCCCGAGACAATAGCGGGCTCGCACGGTTGCCGATCGATCGCAGCTTCGCGCTGCGCGGTTTCGGCACGGTTGTGACAGGCACTCTTGGGAGCGGTCAGCTTCGCGTTGGCGATGTGGTGCAGTTGCATCCGTCTGATAGGCAGCCCCGGGTTCGAGGGCTTCAGGTGCACGGGAAGGGAGTGGCTTCGGCAATTGCGGGCCAGCGCACGGCGGTGAACCTGTCCGGAATCGAGAGCACGGAAATCCGGCGCGGCTTTGTACTGACCCATTCCGGCGCACTCGAAATGACGAAGCTCATCGACGTTTCGGTGGAATGGCTGGAGAACTTCGAAGTCCCTCGAAGACGCGAGCAGCTCCTTCTTCACATTGGAACTACGGAAGTATTTGTGGCCATAAAAATTCTTCACATGGGCCAAGGCTCTCAAACGCTTGCTCGGCTGTGGTTGTCGGAACCTGTACTCGCATTTCCGGGCGATCATTTCGTGCTGCGGCGGCCGTCGCCAGCTCACACCGTTGCAGGTGGTTTCGTTATCGACCCGTTTCCTCCCCCTCGCCTCAATCGCGCCAAGACCATCGGCCGTTTGCAAACCCTGGTGGAAGCCGATCTCGCAAAGCGCGTGCATATTCTTGTCGAGGAGAGCGCCACAGGCCGTCGGTTCGAAGGGCTAGTCCGGATGACGGGCGTAGTAGAAACGCATCTCAGATCCATAGCAGCTCGCAATTCAACTTTAGTTTCTGTTGACAGCGCGCAGCGTGTGGTGACGGAGGCATGGATCGCGGAGAGGCGGAGTAAACTCGTAAACTGGCTGACAGCATTCCATACGAAACATCCTTCAGCGGCAGGCGCTCCGATTGCTCTTGCACGGCTTGGACTCGACCCGCAACTCGCAGCCGCAGTTTTCGATCAGTTCGCTGCGATACGGGTGCAGGCGGATGTTGTCTCCCTGGCAAATCACAAGGCGAAATTCAGCAACAATGATACTCGGGCGCTAACGAAAATAGAAGGCATCTTTAGGCAAGCCGGTTTCCAACCTCCGCCTCCCAAACAGGTCCTGGACTCGACCGGTACCGATTCAAAGCAAGCGCGCATGCTACTCGAGACGCTCGTCAAGAGCAAGACGCTAGTCCGGATTTCAGAAGATCTGATCTTTCACGCAGACACGATCACTCACATTCGAAAGTCGCTTTCAGGTCACAAGGGCCGCAGGTTCTCGGTTCCTGAATTTAAAGAATGGACGCAAATCTCTCGAAAATATGCCATTCCGCTGCTCGAATATCTGGACCGTGAGCGCGTAACCAAGCGCGACGGGGACGCACGTGTCGTGCTTTGAGCGAGGCCTTCAGAGCACTTCAAAGATTAAACATTTCAGGTAGTGAGTCTCGGGCACGGTCAACAAGATCGGATGATCTTGTGCCTGAGTGCGTCGTTCGAGGACGCGCAGTTGCTTGCCGCAATCGAGTGCGGCGGACGCTATCACTTCCAGAAAACGCGCTTCGCTCATGTGGTGCGAGCACGAGCAGGTGACTAGAATTCCTCCTCGTTGCAAAAGCCGCATTGCTCGCAAATTGATCTCCTTGTAACCTCGAGCAGCATTCTCCAGGGCGGGTCGCGTTTTGGTGAACGCCGGAGGATCAATAATCACAACGTCGAACATCCGGTGCGCGCTCACCAGACTCGGCAGATACTCCAGCACGTCCGCTTCAACAAAGGCAACGCTCCCCAAGCCATTAGCTGCGGCATTCCATTTTGCGATCCCGAGTGCCGCTGCCGAGCTGTCGACTGCCTCCACTGAGTCGCAGGCACTTGCCAGATGAAGCGCGAATCCTCCCGTTCCCGTGAAGCAGTCCAATGCTCGTCCACGGGCATACCGCGACACCGCGAGATAGTTTTCACGCTGATCGAGGAAAACGCCAGTTTTTTGGCCGCTCAGAAGATCTGCCTGCCAGATGAGGTCATTCATGTGGATCTCGACTCGCTGGGGCACTTCGCCCGCCAGGATACGCGTCTCCTGCGGCAGATTTTCCTTTGCCCGGCTTGCGACCTCATTCCGTGCAACGATTCCTTTCGGCTTAAATTGCGCACTAAACACCGTCACGACTTCAGTCGCGAGTCGATCCATTCCTTGATCGAGTAGTTGTATGACTACGTAATCGCCGTAGCGGTCCGCGATTAAGCCCGGAAGAAGATCACCTTCAGCGTGTACCAGGCGATAAGCGTCTGAATTCGATACAATGCGCTGGCGGAAAGCACGGGCGGCCTCGATACGTTTTAGCAGGAAGCCTTCATCAATGCATTCCACGTGTTTACTAAGAACGCGCAGTGAGATCTGCGAGCTGGAACTGAAGTGCGCTGTCCCAAGAATCCGTCCTTTGTAATCAATTACGCGTACGGCGTCTCCAGCCTGTGCCGAACCATGATCGATGACATCGCCCGCGAAAATCCAAGGGTGGCCCGACGCAACACGATCCGCTGCCTTTCGGTTCACCCGCACAGTCGGTAGGGACGGCATGGCCCATTGGAACAAATAGGCGAACTTGTTGCACGAGTTGAAACGAGCCTTATCTTCGTGTTGCTAAGCTCGTGTCCATCGACGAGAGAGCACAGCATTGCTTTTATTGCCGGGAAATCTCGTGCACGACGTGCGCTATGCGATACGTATCGCTCGGCAGAATTCAGGCTCCACGCTCGCCGCGTTTGTTGCGTTGACGCTTGGCATCGGCGCGACTACCGCAATCTTTAGCATCGCTGACAGTGTCATACTGCGGCCATTGCCCGTTAGGGACCCGGACAGAGTTGTTCGGATCTTTGAAACCAAGGGAAGTGCCCGGCAGGCGGACATCAGCATGGCGGATTATGTCGACTGGAAGACAAATCTGAAGTCGTTCGAAGACCTTGCAATTTACCGCGAAAGCCAAGCAAATCTTACCGGCGACTCGAATCCAGAGCGCGTCCGAATATTCTTATGCGAGTCAACAATGCTGCGCCTGCTCGGCACAGCCTTAGTGCGGGGACGGGACTTCCTCCCCGAAGAAAATGAGCCCGGACACAATTCTGTCGCGATTCTGACTTCATCATTTTGGCAAAGTCACTTTGGCGGTCGAGACGTGCTCGGCAAAAAGATTCTGCTAGATGACAACCCCTATACGATTGTCGGAGTTCTGCGGGCCGGCTTCTTCGCGCTCGGGGATAGAGACCTCTTTGTGCCGATAATTTTTGACTTAACGCAGCCGCAAAACGCGCGGGGCTATCACCAGTATTCGGCACTTGGCCGGCTTCGAAAGGGCGTGTCAATGCCCCAAGCCAACGCTGAATTAGCAACAATCGCCAGGTCACTCGCCGCCGAGTACCCGAAGGAGAATGCCGACATGGGCGCTCTGGCGATAACGTTGCAAAATTCGTTAACCGGGGACATTCGGCCCGTCTTGATTATGTTGTTCGGGGCGGTGACGTGCGTACTATTGATCGCTTGCGGCAATGTGGCGAATCTGTTGCTTGCTCGAGCGTCAGTTCGTCAACGCGAAGTCTCGGTGCGCATGGCAATCGGTGCGAGCCGCGCCAGAGTGTGCCGCCAATTACTGACGGAAAGCGTTCTCCTGTCTTCTTGGGCCGCTTTGGCAGGCGTTGGCTTGGCCGCGGTTGCAGTCCGCATTGTAAGGAGCCTGGAAAACACCGGCATCCCTCACCCCGAAACGATTACTGTGGACTGGCGCGTGCTGCTCTTCGCCGTTGGAACAGGTGTTGTCACCGGCATCGCTTTTGGAGTTGCTCCGGCCGTTGGTCTCTCGATGACTCGCGTGAACGACGCTTTGAAGCAGTCGGGCGGCAGAGTGAACAGGTCGAGAGGGCAGCATCGGCTCTGTTACTTATTTGTTGGCCTGGAGACCGCCGTGTCAGCACTGCTTCTCATCGAATCGGGATTGCTCATCAAGAGTTTTGCGAAGGCGTCAAGCGTAAATCCAGGCTTCAAGACGGACCATCTCATCACATTGCAGATCTCTCTTCCGGAATCTCGATATGGCAAGCCAGGGACTGTCGGCCCGTTCGTTTATCATGCTGTCGAGCGGATTCGATCGATTCCGGGCCTGCGGGCCGCGGCTATCGGTACTAACTTGCCTTTCTTGGGAAGCGGTTTATGCTCAATCCTGATTGAGGGAAGGCCGCCTGCCAAAAATCCGGATTCACAGTTTGTCCAGTTCAACCCGGTCTCCCCCGGTTATTTCCACACGCTGCAGATTCCAATGTTGGGTGGGCGGGATTTCGGCACCCGGGACACGGTAAATTCCATTCCAGTCGTGATTGTTAATGAAGCATTCGCACATCGTTTCTTTGCGGGGCAAGATCCTATGGGCCACCATCTCGCGTATTTTTCGAATCATCCTCATTGGAAAGAAATAATCGGTGTCGTTGCAAATGTGAGGCAGCACGGAATTGAGAGCGGAACCGTTCCGGAAGTGTTCACGCCTTTAGCCCAGGACGAATTCAAGTGGCTCGCAATCGTGGCTCGGGCCCATGGCGATCCACTCAGTTTCACACAGGCCATTGAAGCCCACGTGCATGCAGTAGATTCCAAATTAGCCGTCTTCCTGCCGAGAACAATGGAACAGATTGAAAGTCGAGAACTGGGCTGGCGAGCCTTTCACACTTCACTCCTAATTGTTTTCGCGTGTATTGCGATCACGTTGGCCTGCATCGGGATTTACGCCGTGGTTGCGTACTCTGTGACGCAGCGCGTCAATGAGATCGGTGTTCGAATCGCGGTCGGCGCGGAACGATCCGCTATCTTGCGTATGATTGTGCGGCAAGGCGTGATGCCGGCTCTGTTCGGGGCCATGGTAGGCGTGCTCTGCTCGCTAGGAATTTCACATCTTCTGTCGCAGCTTCTCTATGGGGTACAGCCGAGTGACCCACTTACCTACCTGTCAGTAATCGTTCTCTTGGTCGTCGTGGCACTCGCCGCGGCCTACTTTCCGGCCCGCCGCGCTGCTTCAATTGATCCATCCCAAGCGCTCCGTTACCAGTGAGAGTGCGAGCCTGTCCGACGGCGCCCCTGCCGGGCTCACACGTCCAAATTGCGAACGTCGAGCGCGTTCTCTTCAATGAACTTGCGGCGGCTTTCCACATCTTCTCCCATGAGTGTTGAGAAGATCGGCTCGGTCTCCACAAAGTCTTTTAAATCGATCTGCAACAGCGTCCGGGTTTCAGCGTTCATGGTGGTCGACCAGAGTTGCTCGGCATTCATTTCGCCGAGGCCCTTATATCGCTGCACATTCACTTCGCGCGTGCCCTCATTCTTAACCGTGCTCAGCAAATCGCGCCAGTTCGGCAGCACTTGTCTCTGAGAATCTTTGATGATAGTGAATGGCGGCCTGTTTAGGCGCGCCGCTTGCTTTACCATCGCGCGCAGCCGTCGAAACTCGGGCAGCGACAGGAACTCGGTATTGATAAAGCGGGTTGCATTTGTCGGATCTCTATACCCGATCATCCAGGCCGAGTGCTCCTCTTCGCGCTCAATCGTAACCTCGAGCTTCGCGTTCCTCAAGCGCTCGGCGACACTCTTTACGCTTTCTTCGTTCTGCAGATCGGCTTTCGTGTCGATCGGCAGAGTCATGTCTGAGAGCACTTCGACTACACGTGGGTCACGGACTCGCCGTTCCAGCCGGCGCCAAATTTGTGCAAGCTCATCGAGCGACATCAAAAAGCTGCGAAGCTCCGCTCCCTCAATCCGTAGAGCTTCTGGTTCGCTTCCCAACTCGACCGCCAAGTTTTCCGTCGCCCGGCGCAGGATTTCGCGCGTAAATTCCTTGTCGTCTTTGATGTACTTTTCGCTCTTCCCTTTTTTGATCCGATAGAGGGGCGGCTGCGCAACAAACAGTTTCCCGCGCGTAATAAGCTGCTGCATATGCCGGAAGAAAAATGTAAGCAGTAATGTGCGGATATGCGAGCCGTCTACATCGGCATCCGTCATGATGATGATCTTCCCGTACCGCAGCTTTGCAATCTCGAAGTCTTCACCTTTTCCGATTCCGGTGCCGATCGCCGTGATCATGGCCCGAATTTCTTCGTGCCCGAGCATCTTGTCGTAGCGAGCCTTCTCCACATTCAAAATTTTGCCTTTTAAGGGCAGAATGGCTTGATAGCGACGGTCGCGGCCCGATTTCGCAGTCCCGCCGGCCGACTCGCCCTCGACGAGAAATAACTCGCAGCGGTCCGGATCGCGCTCCTGGCAGTCTGCTAGCTTGCCCGGCAATCCTCCAGAATCCAGCGCGCCCTTTCGACGTGTGAGATCGCGCGCTTTGCGAGCTGCCTCGCGGGCTCGGGCGGCCTCGATCGCTTTTGTGACGATCTTCTTCATCACCGCGGGATTCTTGTCGAAAAACTCTCCGAGCTTCTCGTTAATCAACTGCACCACGTAACCCTGGATGTCCGAATTAAGCTTTCCCTTCGTCTGCCCTTCGAACTGCGGTTGCGGCAACTTGACATTAATCACGGCGGTGAGACCTTCGCGAACATCGTCACCCGTGAGATTCTCTTTTGGATCCTTGATCAGTCCTGCCTGTTGTCCAGCCGCGTTAATCGTGCGGGTCAGCGCGCTCCGAAACCCGCTGAGGTGGCTTCCACCGTCAACCGTGTTGATGTTATTGGCGAAGCTAAACACGTTCTCCGAGTAGGAGTCGTTGTATTGCAGCGCAACTTCGATGGTCAGTGCTCCGCCGTTCGGGAGTTCGCGGTCGCCTTCAAAGTGAATGGGCTTCTCGTGAAGTGCAGCTTTACCGCGGTTCAGGTGCTTGATAAACTCGGCGATGCCGCCGCTGTAGTAGAACTCTTCTGTGCGGATATCTTCGCCACGCTCGTCCGTTAAAGTGATCTTCAGCCCTTTGTTGAGAAACGCGAGCTGACGCAGTCGTTGCGCCAGGGTATCGAAGTTAAACTCCGTCGCATCCATGATGCTGGCGTCTGGTTTGAAAGTGATCTTCGTACCCGTCTTCGTCGATTTGCCCGTTTTTGTGAGCAGCCCTTTCGGAATCCCTCGCTCATAGTCTTGTTCCCAAGTCGAATTCTTCCGCCAGATCTCAACATGCAGCGCCTCGGAAAGGGCGTTCACGCAGCTTACTCCAACACCGTGCAAACCGCCTGACACTTTATAACTGTTCGAATCAAACTTTCCACCCGCGTGGAGTTTTGTCAAAACAACCTGCGCTGCCGAGACGCCCTCCTCGGCGTGAATATCTACCGGAATCCCGCGGCCATTGTCAACGATAGTAATCGAGTTGTCGATATGGATGGTCACGCTGACTTCCGTGCAGTATCCGGCTAAAGCTTCGTCAACAGAGTTGTCAACAACTTCATACACGAGATGATGCAGGCCGAGCTCTCCCGTCGAGCCTATGTACATAGCAGGACGTAGACGGACGGCCTCAAGACCCTCGAGAACCTTGATACTAGTCGAATCGTACTTTTCGTTTTGAACCACTGTAGCCATAGTTTTCAGGACCAATAAACGCACTAACTTGGGGCCGAATGCTCACGGCCCGATACCAGTGCAGGTAAAAACCTACCTCGCGCGCTTCACTGGCTCAGATGCGCATCGGCATCACGACATAGCGATACACTGTGTCGGCGCTCGCAGCGTGCGGTCGCAACTCGCCGGCGCTGTTGGAATCTTTGAATTGAAACTCCACCTCGCTCTGGTCGACTGAGCGCAGAAAATCGAGCAGATATTGGGCGTTGAACCCGATTTCGAGATCAGGTCCGCTAAATTCTACAGGGATTGTCTCCTCACTCTCCCCGGTTTCTGAAATCGAAGAATGAACCTTCAATTCCTCCTTTACAATCTGGAGGCGAATTGCGCGCGAACGTTCATCGGCAAACTGCGCCACTCGCTCGATTGCTGACTTAAACTCTTCGCGTTGCACAACCACTGTATGTGGATGATCTTTCGGCAGCACACGTTCGTAATCGGGAAAATTTCCCGTTAGTTTTCGGCTTAACAGCAGGCGTTTGTCGATCCGGAAGAAAAGGTGATTATCGTTCCCGGAAAACTCGATCTGCTTGCTTGAATCATCGCTCGCCAGCTTCTGGATCTCCGCCATGGCCTTCTTCGGCAGCAAAGCGCGATAAGAGCCACTCAGCCCTAGAAGACTCACGCGCTTCTCCACCATAGCCAGACGGTGACCATCCGTCGCCACCATCACAATGCCGGTATCCTGCAAAATCAGTAAGGCGCCATTCAACGTAAAACGCGATTCCTCGGCCGAGATCGCGAAGATGGTGCTCGCGATCATTTGCGATAGAACGCTCAAAGGAATCTCTGCAAGCGGCTCCGGCATCTGTGGCAACTCCGGAAAGCTTTCCCGGGACATGCCAGCAATCCGCGTACGTGATCGTCCACATACAAAGCTCGCCCATTGATTCTCGGCCACCTTCACCTGAAGATCTGCATCAGGCAGCAGCCGCACATAATCCAGCAAGCGGCGCGCCGGAATCGTGCCTGCGCCTTCCTTTTTAATTCGTGCTGGACAAGCGCATCGAATGCCCAGTTCCAAATCCGTAGCAGTTAGCCAAACCTGATCGTGGTCTGTTTCAACCAGAATGTTCGACAGAATCGGGATAGTGGTTTTCTTCTCCACAACCCCTTGCGTGAGCCCGAGTTCCCGCACCAAGTCTGACTTGCTAACCGAGAATTCCATAGTGTCGTTAAGTAAGCTCCTTGCTTCCGGGTTCCTACTGTCCTGGAAAGACATTTAGTACTAAAGAGAACCGTATTAGTAGGGCTTGTGGAATTGTTGAAATCCTTCTAAATTATAGCAAAATCTGCTGCTTCTCGTACTTTGCACTGTGAATATCAGGTCGGCGCATTTTTTAAAAGTCGGGCGGGAACCCAGTTCTCACAGCTTCCAACAACATACTCGAAGGCTGTTTGCAAAAACGTGCCATAAGCTCAATGAATCGAGTCGGTTACAGCATGGATTAAGCTGTTTAAATCTTCATCGCGCTGTCGTAAGCTCTCGATCTTCTGAATCGAATGTAGGACAGTGGTATGGTGCTTGCCCCCGAAGTAGCGCCCGATCTCGGGCAACGAAGCATGTGTGAGTTCTTTCACCAGATACATAGCCACTTGACGCGGGTAAGCGATCTGGTGCGTATTGCTCTTTAGCTTCAGTTGAGCCGGTGATGTTGAGAAACGGTCCGCCACTGCGCGTACAATCGATTCCATCGAAATCTTCTTCTCAGAGCTAGTGTTCAGATATTTCAGCGTTTGATGGGCCATGCTCAGAGTGATCGGTTGTCCAGTCAACGACGAGATAGCCATCAATCGCGTCAAAGCGCCTTCGAGTTCGCGTACATTTGACTTTGTCTTGGTCGCAATGAAAATCCGAACGTCTTGAGGCAGGGCCACCCCATCAGATTCCGCCTTCTTATCCAAGATGGCCATCTTTGTTTCCAGATCTGGAGCTTGGACGTCGACCATAAGACCCCACTCGAAACGTGATCGAAGCCGCTCAACAAGCCCGGGCAGTTGGTTGGGTGCCGAGTCGCTTGACAGGACGATCTGTTTCCGATGATCGTAAAGCTCGTTGAAGGTGTGAAAGAATTCTTCTTGCGTGCGCTCTTTGCCAGCGATCACTTGAATGTCGTCGATGAGAAGCACATCTGCCGACCGATAGTGGCGATGAAAGAGCGACATGCGATCGAGCTTGATCGACGTGATCATCTCGTTCATAAAGCGTTCGCTTGACGTGTAAACAACGTTGAGCCCGACATAGTTATCGAGCAGGCTGCGGCCAATCGCATGGATAAGATGGGTTTTGCCAATCCCCACACCACCATAGATAAACAATGGGTTGTAACTGCGGGATGGCAATTTGGCGACCGCCTGAGCTGCTGCGTGGGCTAACTGATTCGACGAGCCCACCACGTAGCTTTCGAAAGTAAGCCGCGGGTTGAGCCACGAAGCAGACTTTTCGAAGACCGGTTCAGGCGACGCCGTGTGCCCGTTCGAACCGCTGTCCATCGAGGCGGCTGCAGCAGCCCTGGCAAGTGCAGGAGGCGCATCAACGGTGTAATGAACATGAAGAACCGGAAGGTCCAGCTCTTGAATCGCCGCTCGAATTTGAAATGCGTATTCCTGGCGTATCCATTCTTCCGTTGCCGCATCTGGAACACGCACCGTAAGCCGACCGCCCTCGAAAGAGTGAAGAGCAGTTCGCGAAATCCAATTCTCGTATGCCACACCGCTGAGCTTGACAGCCAGCTTGTTCTTGATTTCCTGCCAAACGTCGCCCAACCAGCTGCGCTCCTTCACCCGATGGAACGGCGACACTTTCCCACAGGTTTTCCACTCGTGTGGAAAACAACAAATCTACTTTTTGAGTTATTGCGATCGACAACAGCGACGCGTTACGGGCTGGGGGAAACCGTTTCCGTTTCTTTGGAAACCACAGTCTAACATAGGCTCCGCGTTTTAAAAGAGAAATCTCACTTTTAATTAAGTCCTTGGAAATTGGTGATTTACGCGTGAGTGCGAGGGCTTTAAAGAGGCGCCGCAACTAGCTTCCAAGTCGACCTGTTTCTGGTAAGATCTAATGTTGCAATCACATGAATTGACTTTGGAACAAACTCATCGGAGAATGTCGAATAGCCACTCTACGCGGGAGTAACTCAGCTGGTAGAGTGCAACCTTGCCAAGGTTGATGTCGCGGGTTCGAACCCCGTCTCCCGCTCCATTTGGCTCCCGCGCTGCCCTCGGTTTTTCTGGTCCCGTCGTTTCATTCATTCTGTCGCTGCGCTTTCAACTGCCGGACGGGAACGAGTGTCTGGTCGCGAAATGCCACGCGTCCGCTACTATCCTGTTCAAATCGACGCACTCGGGACGCCAGCCCAATGCACGCTGCAGTTTTTGAGGATCCGCGACAAGGCTGGGCGGATCGCCTTCACGCCGCGGGCCAATCGTGTATGGCACCTTTTTTCCGGCTATCCGCTCGACGGCAGTCAAGACTTCCAAAACGGAGTGACCCGCGCCGGTTCCCACATTGAAGACTTCCGATGTTCCGTCTCTTAAAAGATGTTCGACCGCAAGCACATGCGCTTCGGCAAGATCGCTGACGTGAATGTAATCGCGAATACAGGTGCCGTCCGGAGTCGGATAATCGGCACCAAAAAGAGTCATCGGCTTACCGGTCTGAATCGCGCGAAAAAGCAATGGAATCAAATGCGTCTCGGGATCGTGTCGTTCACCTAGGCCTGCTTCCGGCTCCGCGCCGCAAGCGTTGAAGTACCTGAGCCGAATGCTTCGAAATTCGCGGTAGCGATCGAGCCACTCAAGAATTTTCTCGACCATTACCTTTGACTCGCCGTATGGATTGATCGGGGCGAATGGTTGATCTTCTGTGACCGGCACTTGCTGTGGAATCCCGTACGCCGCCGCCGAAGAAGAAAAGACCAGTCGCTTCACGTCGCAACGTAGCATTGCCTCAAACAGAGACAGAGAACCACTGACGTTGTTCACAAAATATACTTCGGGAATCTGCGTCGATTCACCGACGGCGATATATGCGGCGAAATGAATAACGGCGTCAACCCGCTCGTTCCCGAGAAGGTTTGCCATCCCATCCGTGTCACCAACATCGATGATGTGAAGCAGATCTGCCGGGACAGCCTCCTTATACCCTCGGGACAGGTTGTCGGCGACTATGACGGAGTGACCCTTTTTTTCGAGGAAGTACCGGGTATGAGAGCCGATGTAACCGGCTCCCCCAGTGACAAGAATCTTAGCCAAGCGCCTTCGAGTGTAACGAACGTTTCACTCACCAGCGGGAACCAAGGCACGATCGGGCCTGGCAGCCGTTAGATTCTAAATGTATATGGCCCTGCTCGAAGTGCGTAACGCGACTAAGTTGTATCCCGGCGAGGGTGGGCCCGTAATCGCCTTGCAGGATGTGTCGTTCGAACTTGATGCCGGCGATATCGTCGCATTCGTAGGTAGAAGCGGATGTGGGAAATCGACGCTGCTCAATCTGTGCGGCGCAATGGATTTCCCAACCAGCGGCGAGATCGTTCTCGATGGTCAAGTAACGACGCGCTTGGTGGACTTCGACCTCACCCGGCTTCGGCGTGACAAGGTCGGATTCGTTTTTCAATCTTTCCAACTGCTCCATACCCTTACCGTTGTAGAGAACGTGGAGCTGCCACTGCTCTTGGCGCAGAAAAGCAACGCGCGACAAACCGCCTTCGAGCGCTTGAGGTGGCTCGATATGGAACAACATGCTGCCAGGTTGCCGCATCAGCTCTCGGGCGGACAGCAGCAGAGGGTTGCCATCGCTCGCGCCCTTGTGCACGATCCGCGTTTGGTGCTCGCCGACGAACCAACGGGAAATCTCGATACGGCAACCGGCGAGATTGTGCTGAAGCTGCTAATTCGCGCAGCCCGTGAATTCGGCGTGGCCGTAATGATTGCCACACATAGTGCAGAGGCAACATCAGCCGCTGATCGAGTTGTCCACCTTCGCGACGGCAGGATGGAAGAAGCCGTGGCCCTTCGATGAACGCTGCCTACCTTCTGTTCGCGCGTCTCTTGCTCCGGCCCCTTGCGCGTGAGCCGTTGCGGACAGCGCTAACTATGTTCGCAGTGGCCTTGGGCGTCGCGGTGGTGATCGCGATTGATCTCGCAGGCCAAGCTGCGGCCGGCAGCTTTCACTCTTCGCTTGAATCATTGGCGGGCAACAGCGACCTGGTGATTACTGCAACGGGTGGAATTGACCAGACTCTTCTAGGAATGCTCGTTCAACTGCCCTATGCGTTCGATTTCGCCCCGCGAATAGAAGATTTTGCGTCCATCAACGGAAAAGGTGCGGCGCTCCCTTTCATCGGACTCGACTTGATTGGACATCGTAGGCAACAGCAATCGGAGAATAGCGATCTGCAATTTACCGCCCGGCGCCTGACGGCAGGAGATCCGATCTGGGTCGGCAGGCGTCTAGGGTTCCATCAAGGCGATCACGTTGCCTTGCTGATCAACGACTCTTTGCACGACTTTACGGTCGAGAGCGTGCTGAAAAATCGCGCGGGTGAGATCGGAGAAGACAACGCCATAGTTGCCGATATCGGCCTCGCTCAGCAGGTCACCGGCAAGCTTCACAAGCTTGACAGCATCGACGTAACAGTGCCACCCGACCACTCGCTGGATTATTGGCGGCAGCTGCTAATGAGGAAACTGCCCGCGGCGTTTAGCATACAACCACAAGGCGCTCGCACAGATGAAAATCGGAAGATGCTAGCGGCGTTTCGCTGGAATCTACACGTTCTGAGCTACATCGCTCTACTCGTCGGAGCATTTCTTATTTACAACACCATCTCAATTTCAGTAGTCAGACGCAGGGGTGAAATCGGAATCCTGCGAGCGCTCGGTGCCACGCGAAGCATGGTGACCAATGCCTTTCTTGCAGAAGCACTTTTTTTCGGTCTGGCCGGAAGCATCGCTGGCGTCTTGATCGGGCGCATCATGGCGGAAGGCGCAGTACGGCTGGTTGGGAACACGGTGCAGTCACTGTATGTGAGCAGTCAGCCCACGCCCGTGGAGCTCACCTGGGGCAGCTTATTCACAGGCGTTGCAATTGGTCTGGGCGTATCGATTTTGGCCGCAGTTGTGCCAGCAATTGAGGCGTCAGGGGTGCCCCCTGTCGAGGCTATGGCGCGAGGTCGCGAGGAATACGTCGCCGCAGTGCGCTCGCGCCGAAACATCGTTTGGGCGTTTCTCATGCTTGTGGCTGCTGCAGGCCTTTCGCAGCTCTCACCCGTAAACCGGCAGCCAATCTTTGCTTATATCGCCGCAATTTTCCTGGTTGCAGGTACGGCGGCGGTGATCCCGAACATCGTTACGTTTTTCGCTGGAACCGTAAATCGAGCCGTGGGACAACTGCTTGGGCTTGAGGCATTGCTCGCCATGCGCTCGTTACGTGCATCGCTCGGACGAACGTCTGTGATCACGGGCGCTTTGGCCACTGCAGTAGCGATGACGGCGAGCGTAGGCATTATGGTTGGCAGCTTTCGAGAAACGGTCTGGCTATGGATGGACAACCAGCTTAAGGCCGACTTTTATCTGCGCCCCGCGGGTGGTGCCGGCGGTGACCGCCATCCCACGATGAGCGTGTGTATTGCGGACGCGATCGAACGGTTCCCCGGTGTTGCGGCCGTAGATCGTTTTCGAGCCTATTCAATCTCTTACCAGGGCTTACCCGCTACGTTGGCAGGAGGCGAGACAAAGGCGCAAAGCCACTCGAGCACACGATTTCTCCCCGGCGAAAACCGCGATGCCATATTTTCAAAGCTTCCTACCGGCGACTACGCTGTCGTGAGTGAACCGTTTGCAAACAAGCACAACGTGCAGGTTGGAAGCAATGTTGAGCTTCCACTCGGCAGCAGGAAACAGTCGTTTCAGGTGCTTGGGATCTATTACGATTACTCGACTGAACGCGGTTTCGTTGTGCTCGACCGGCATACTCTGCTGAAGTATCTTCCCGATCCAGCCGTGTCGAACATCGCTGTCTTTCTGCGGCCCGGAGCCGATTCCAGCACTGTACGCCGTCGCATCGATGAATCTATTGCCGGCCGGGCGGTCATGGTTTTCACAAACGGCCGCTTGCGGCGTGACGCCATCGCAGTGTTTGATCGGACGTTCCGCATCACGTATGCGCTGGAGGCCGTGGCGGTAGTTGTCGCAGTCCTGGGGATTGCCGGAGCGTTGCTCGCCCTAGTAATTGATCGGCGGCGGGAATTTGCGATTCTCCGTTTCTTAGGCGCCGCTAAGCCTCAGGTCCGAAGAATCATTCTTTGCGAAGCAGGACTGCTGGGCCTCATGGGAAATGGCATTGGCCTGGTCCTTGGAACTTGGTTGTCACTCATCCTGATCTTCGTAATCAATAAGCAATCGTTTGGCTGGACCATTCAGTTCCATTGGCCCATCGCTCTACTGTTGGCCGCGCTAACAGGCGTATACGTAGCGACGGTCTTGGCCGGCCTCTATCCGGCACTTACGGCGACGCAACTGAATCCGATCGAGGTGATTCATGAAGACTAGGCTGACTGCTGGCCTCCTCGTTCTCCTGCTCCCCGCCTGGGCCGTCCAGTGGCAGCTTGCTTTGCCCGGATATCGGTATCAGTTCCCCCGTGATCACTTCAGTCATCCGGATTATCAAACCGAGTGGTGGTATTACACCGGGAATTTGCGCTCCCCTGACGGGCATCGCTTTGGTTTTGAGTTGACATTTTTCCGGCAGGCGCTGAATTTGCCCAAAGTGGATCTGCCCAAACCAATCGCGGCCAGCTCAGACGTGATATGGCGGCCTGATCAAATTTACCTTGCGCATTTAGCCTTGAGTGATATTGATGGCAGGGAGTTCTATCACACGGAACGGTTGAACCGTGCGGGACCCGGGTTAGCGGGCGTAGACGCTGGCCAAGGTCGATATTGGAACGGCAACTGGCAAGTTCGCTGGATTCCTACCGTGACCGGAGCGCAAAAACTCGAAGCCGTTTGCCGCCGCTTCACGCTGCAACTCGATCTTACTCCAGAAAAGCCGTTGGTCATCCATGGCGAGAACGGGGTCAGTCAGAAGGGACCAGAGATTGGGCAGGCATCGCACTACATCTCTTTCACGCGACTTCGCGCGGGCGGACAGTTGCGGTGGAACGGCGCTTCCCTTTCATTGAGTGGCCTCGCTTGGATGGATCACGAATTTTTCACCGAAGGAATCAATAGTACAGACGCAGGATGGGACTGGTTCGCAATTCAACTTCAAAACAACGAAGAATTGATGCTCTATCGGCTGAGAAAACAATCTGGTGAAGCGGCTCCCTACTCATCCGGAACGTACGTCGATGCCCATGGCGAATCGCATTTCTTGCACGGGTCACAGTTCTCGTTATCCCCAGGCGCCGTGTGGCAGAGCCCGAATTCTGGAGCGCGTTACCCGCTCGAGTGGGAAATCAGGATACCGTCAATCGATCTTGAACTATCCGAGCGCACCTCGCTGAATAACCAGGAGCTGTTCAGTAGAGACCAAACTGTCCCGAGTTATTGGGAAGGCGCCGTCACCTACTCGGGCCACGTTCACGCGCAACCGGTGAGCGGAGTCGGCTATCTGGAGATGACCGGCTATGCCAAAACAGTGCGACTCGGCGCAAAACGAATCACGCCCGAGCCTCCCTCACGATTTGAGTCTCATTACTCCCCTGCAGCTGGCCAATGAAGCCGGAGAGCAGCGAGGCGATGATACAGCACACAATAACAAGGCCCAAGGCGTAGCGCAAGGTGAAAACTTGTGCGGCGAATCCAATCGCCGGCGGTCCGACAATGAAGCCGATGTACCCAATACCCGTAACAGTCGCAATACCCGCTCCTGGGCTGATGGATTGCACGCGGCCGCCCCCGCCGAACACAAGTGGAATGATGACTGAGAAACCCGCGCCAGCCGCCGCAAATCCCGGCATCGCCCATGCGGCCGATCGCACTGATAATGTCCACAGCATCCCGCATGCGGCAACCAGACCGCCTATGCGCACCGTGCGTGCCGGCCCGAGGCGAGACGTGATCAGATCGCCCAGAAAACGGAATATTGCCATTGCTGCGGAGAACACAGAGTAACCTGCCGCGGCGGTGCCCGACCCCGCATTCAGCACCTGGTGCAGGTACACGGCGGTCCAGTCTGCCATCGCGCCTTCTGAAAGCAGAATGCAAAAACCGATTGCGCTGAGTGCCACTAGCGCTCGAGGAATCCTTTTCAAGGAGACTCTGCGTTCGTCGGCCTGAACACCATCGTGGGTCTCTAATAACAGCGGAGCAGTAACAATTATTGCGAGCAGGTACACGAGCGCGCTCACTCCGAAATGTATGACTGGGCGTATGGATCGGGCCGCAACGATTCCGCCCACACCTGCGCCAATCATGCCGCCTAGGCTGAACATCCCATGGAATCTGGACATGGTGGGTTTGCCTAGCCGCTTTTCGACTTCGACGCCCTGCGCGTTCATGGAGACGTCCATCGAAGCTGCCGTAGCGCCAAACGCAAAGAGTGCTGACGCGAGACCTAAAGCGTTCACGGCCAGACCCGGAAGAACGAGACTGAAGCAAAAGGCCATGCTGCTGATCGCAGTCACTTTCCGGCTACCGTAGCGGCTCACAAAGCGGCCCGCGAACGGAATCGCACAAACGGCCCCGACCGCACTGCTCAGTAGAGTGAGGCCAAGCCCCGCATCATTGAGCTTTAGCGCAGACTTAATGGCCGGAATTCTGGATACCCAGGTGGCGACCAACAGACCATGCACCAGGAAGACAAGAATGGTCCCCCACCACGCAGCGTGAACGTTGGTGGGCCTCATCTCCGAAGTGTACGCTGCATCCTAGGCGCTCGCTGGAGCGCTACAATCACGGTTTAAGCCAGATGGCGTAATCTATAGAATCGCCATCCCGGAGACGGCCGCTGCTCCCCTCCGCATATAAATCGTGATCTCTTGTCCGCGCCGTTTCCATGACACGACCTTGTTGAGACCTAGCTGCCTGCACTGATCTGATGAAATCTCAGGTTCAAACTGATAGAACCGCCTCAAGAACTGGCGCACGATCGGAATCGCGATCACTCCCCGGCTGGGTGCCCACGTACGCGTGTACGTAATCAACACATCGTAGCTTCTTGCGGGCAGCGCGCGGATGGAGGAAACGTGGAAATCGGTTGTCTCAACAACTTTCAGCTTATGGTCGACGAAACCATAATCGGGGCTCTTGAGCGCGGCACTGTAAGGCCAAGCCGTCGCAATCGTGCGATTCGCTAAGTTGCGCTCCACAAAACCGGCAGCGAGTTGCTGAAGCCGAACGAAGTCAACCATGGCGTAATTGTTTTCGTACGGAAACGGGTAAGGCGGATTCCAAAACAGATTAAAAAGCAGCCCAATTGCAATCGCCGTGGTCGCTGCGACCCGAAGCGAACGCCGGAGGCAGGTTAACGCGATCGCGACAGCTATATAGAAGAATGGGAGCACCGGAAGAAGATAGCGTTCCAGTTCCGCCCCGCCTAGCACCGTTACCAGCATCACATTGGCAGCCGCTACGGCAATCACAACGCGCCAAGCGTTTTTTCGAAACTCTTTGGCACGCCTGACGGTAAACAGAAGAACCAGCGTGCCAACCCATCGAAACTCCGCAAAAAATAGATAATAAATGTGTCTCGCGAAGGACATCGCCATACGTGCTGGATTCAGCGCATACGTGACGTTGTAATGTGCAAACCCCGGATTACCGAGCCAATAACCCGTCGAGCCGTGCAGGAAAATCACCCACGCAAGCAGCACGACAGCAGGTGCAAAAAAGTACCCCGCACGCCGCCACTCCTTACGTGAGAGCAAGATTAGGCACAACACAACTGGGACTACTAACCCGGTCTCCTTGATCAGAACCAGCCCGACACTTGCTACGGCGGCAGCGGCGTAGTTTTCCCTCAAGAACCACATGACCGCTAGCAGTGTAAATAGCATTGCCGGCATATCTAGTTCCGCCATCATGCTCTGCGTGAAAAAGAGAGGAGATGCGACGAGAAACAGACACGCTAAGAATGCGGGAGTTGCCGCTGATCCCCGGGGGCTTAGATCGAGTGTCAATAAGAACGTGACAAGCAAACCCAAACCGGCTAGCAGTAACATCGCCACGCGCGTCACTGGAATCGAGAAGCCCAGCAGTTTGTACCACACCACAAGGTATGCCTCTACACCTGGCGGGTGCACGTTCGGAGTAGTCGAGTGTGCGATCCACGATCCGCTCCGCAGCAAATCGAGGGCCGTCGGGATGAATTGCCCGTGCTCATCCCAGAAGAAAGGTAACGCTAGCACGCGGAGATGAATCACGAGCAACGTCTCCAGCAAAAACAGGAAAACGAGAAGATAATACTGTCGCTTCCGAGCCGGCTCTGTAGGCGTTAGTGCAACCGAAGCTGGTTCAGGCACTCGATACTGAGTCGCCATGCGCTTTTCCTATTGAATAACGTCCCCCTGAGGCTGCGCTTCTAGGCGAATCTCCCCGAAAGCGGCATCATACTGTTTCAGATTTTGCTGAAGCACGTTCAATAAAGCCTTAGCTTGCGGAGGACTCAAATAAACTCCTTGGAAATTCTGGATTGTGACCGCGTCCGGGGCAGTCTGGTTGATCGTTCCAAACATCAGAAAGAAGTCCCACAAATTGACGCGCATTTGCACACTGTTGGCATAGCTTTCGCGGTAATCCGCGGTCGTCGTGAGTTGAAACTTTGGCTGTGGCTGTCCCGGTGTCATATTGTTCTCTTACCCCACATTCCCATGGGTGCGGTTACGACGCACCGTGGTGCGGGCTCAAAGGAATGGCGGGGACGACGGGGCTCGAACCCGCGACCTCCGACGTGACAGGCCGGCGTTCTAACCAACTGAACTACGTCCCCTTTTATACGTGCATAAACGTCGGACACTGGCAGAATAGCATACCCCCGGAGCATACCGAATTCAACCCCGCATTCATACTAGGGCTTGGTTCTTGCCCCTTACCAATGACTTCCTATATGCTGCCGCGGTCCGATGCTGATAATAGGAGTGTGGCAACGTTGAGCGACCGTAAGCCGGCGCCCGAACAAATTTCTCAGCAGGCGGAGTCTGAAGGCGAGCATGCATCACGCGGTCGCCTGAAGGTTTTTTTGGGTTACGCATCCGGTGTCGGTAAGAGCTTTCGGATGATCGATGAGGGCCGCCGGCGTTATGAACGCGGCCAGGATGTTGTCGTCGGGGCCGTTCAGCCCGATCTTTCTCCAGATGTTCAACAGGCAATCGCTGCTCTTGAGGTCATACCTTTGCAGCAGGTGAACGGCAAGCCGGTGATGGATGTCCCCGCCATTCTTCGGCGCCGGCCTAGCGTATGTCTCGTCGACGGTCTCGCCTATGACAATCCGCCGGGTTCGCCTCACGAAAGCCGTTGGCAGGATGTCGAGCAATTGTTAGACGCTGGAATCTCAGTCATCACTTCCGTCAACTTACAGCACATCAAAGAAAAGCGCGACCAAGTCGAGGCGATCACTGGCAAACACGTAAGCCAGACCGTACCGCTCGGTTTTTTGAGCACTGCTCATGAAATAGTGATGGTGGATACGCCGCCGGCGACGGGCATGCGGATCTCAGAAGACGGCGATTCTGGTACGTTCAAACGGCTGACCCAACAACAGCTCTCAGAATTGCGGGAAATCGCGCTCTTGCTTACCGCCGACGTGGTGGATAAACAACTCGAGCATTATCTTGCGCGCCATGGCATTCAACAGCTTTGGGGCACCCAGGAACGTATTCTGGTGTGTCTCTCCCCGCATGCCGACGCGAAACGCATGCTTGAGAGTGCTGCGCGGAATCGCGACAGATTTCACGGTGAGCTGATAGCGGCTCACCTGAACTGGCCCGAGTGGACAGCTGAACAGAGTAAGAAGGTAAAAGAAGGCGTGGAGCTTGCGCTGGCAAAAAGGGCCGAGATTGTCGAACTCGACGGCGAGGATCCAGTCGATAGCATTCTGCGCTTCGCCCGTCGCCGCGGAATCACTCAAATTTACGTCGGCCACAAGGGGCATGAAAGCTGGTGGGAACGCGCTTTTGGTACCGATCTCGACCGTTTGATTCGTGCCGCGGAAGGCTTTGACGTTCGAGTATTTCCGCACTCCTAAGCGCGAGCGGCGAAAAAAATTCGGCCGAAGCCAAGGTCCGCAGTGACCTCCAGATCCTCGGCTGAAATTGCCTCGACTTCGCGGAAGTTCGCATCGCTAAGTGCCGCGACGATCTCTGCTCGTGTGTAACATCTCTGTTCCACAACGCTCCGGTGCTGTTTCCACACGTTATTCTCTCCGGCCTTTACGAACCAGATAATCTCTGTCGAAGCTTTCTTCTCTTGAGGAGAGTAAGTCCCGCGCACAAGGCCAACGCTCTCGTCAGTGATGTTCACTGTCCATCGCCGCTGCTCGTGTAAATAGGCTCGCTCTACATTCATGTCGAACACGAACAGCCCGTTAGACACCAGCGCGCGATGAACCCCCTCAAACACCTGGCGAAGTTCATTGATGAACATAATATGGTTGAGCGAATCAAAGGTAGACAGTGCGGCATCATAGCGCATCGGCAACTGCAAAGCTCGTGCATCCTGGACGTGGAGGTCCACTTGCAGCAAGTCCTTTCGAGCTTCAGCTATTAGCGCCGCTGACGAGTCAATGCCGGTCACTTGGTAGCCTCGCTTTACCAGTTCCTTCGTAACGTGTCCCGATCCGCAGCAGACATCTAGAACCGCCGCGCCCGCAGCTACCTGTGAGAAGAACAGCTTTTCGAGTGCTGGCCTCGCAGCCGGAAGATACCAGTCAACCCATAGGGCGTGGTACATTCCAGCAATCTCATCGTAGGAAGAACATGGCTCGTTTGGCATTGGCGCAAAGAAGAGGTCGCTGGTGCCCGGGGCGAGACTTGAACCGCTGAGCTTAGGATAACCTTTGCGGGCTGTAAGTATTTGAAATCACGCCACAGTGCTTAATCTGTCATACACTGTTTTCAGCGGCAAATCAGACATGACAGCTCCATAATAATCCCGTGGAAAGTTACATACTCGACGGTCTGACCTGACGGCCAGGGATGATGAAAGCTAAATCGCAACCACTATTCCAAACAAATTGATCCAACGATATTCCCGGACTTGAAGTCAGTTAAACCGCCCGCATAGCTGATATGTGACCGCCCGAAGATGCGCTGAGAAACTACTGCTTAGCTTACGTCGCTATCGTCGCCTTCTGTCTTACAAAGAACTGGAAGCTCTGTGCTGCCGTCATCCAATTGTTCGTCAAAGTCTTTCACTTGTTGGTTCATGCGAAGGTACCGCGAAGTTGTAGCAAATTTCTCTTTATATTCTTCGCAGATCTGGGCAATGGTTGCTAGACCGGATAACACCCGATTGTTTGCTTCCATCATGAAGAAATGGATTGCAAGGCGCTCCTCCCGTGTTGAATCGGCTTCTAGCATTCGACGGGCAGAATATCGCAATGCCTCACGGACCTCCTTCGTCGCATTGGCTTTGTAGTCGCGATTTGCAGCTTTAAATTTCTCATGTGCTTCATCGCACTTTTCGTCTGCTTGCGCGAAATCGAGGAGTGCGCGTTCAACTTGGTAGCGGGTGTAAGCCGGGTGTGATGTCGTTCTCGTGAAGTGCAGAGTATGCTCCCGTTTTTCCGTACGCTGAAAATTAATGAAAACTATCCGGGCAATCCAAATTAGAAGGATTACACAGACCGCACCTTCAAGCTGCAATAGAAGCATTCTGTCGATTCCTTTTTATTGAAAATAGCATCTCGCTTGGGACCTGAGTTAAGCCACCGCTTGGCGATCCCATGAGGTCGCTGGTCGATGAGTGGTTGATACACTATCCCCCAATATGGCCCAATATGTCGGAAAGATGAAGGGTTCTAAAGACTTTGTGATCGTTGAACTAGATCTGAGTGAAGGACTTCTTCCGGTCTGAGGCTGAATTGCGTTCCGAACTGAACAACCGAGGTATGCCGGAGAGTGAAGTTGAGCGTTTGATAAAACATGCTCCCGAAGTTAATTGAATCAATGCGGTCACCATAACCTCGCTTTACCAGTTCCTTCGTAACGTGTCCTGATCCGCAGCAGACATCTAGAACCGCCGCGCCCGCAGCTAGCTGTGAGAAGAACAGCTTTTCGAGTGCTGGCCTTGCAGCCGGAAGATACCAGTCAACCCATAGGGCGTGTTACATCCCAGCAATCTCATCGTAGGAGAACATGGCTCGTTTGGCATTGGCGCAAAGAAGAGGTCGCTGGTGCCCGGGGCGGGACTTGAACCCGCACTCCGCTTGCGCGAAAAAGGATTTTAAGTCCTTTGCGTCTGCCGATTTCGCCACCCGGGCTTTTTGAATCGAGAGGTCCTGTTAAATGATCCCGATTCCCGGTCTCATAAGTCTCATGATAATGAATACTCCCGCGCCGGACTCTCAGTCGCCAACGCAACGTATGCAGAGTAAGTCAACCAGTTGGTACTCGCATTTAAATTGAGCTTCGGGTACCCTTAAAGGCACTGCGTCGAACGCGACCCACGGTGTGGCGAAAGGTGAGTGAATCATGGCAACTGTACCTCCCGCAAATCCACAAACGTATGGGGCCTTGCCGCCGCCGGTCAAGAAAGGGCTTGGCCCCTTGGCATGGGTGCTCATTATCCTCGGCAGCCTATTCGTACTATTCGTCCTGACGATCGTGGCAGGTGGTTTGTTCATCGTTCATAAAGTGAAGCAGGCCGGACTCGATCCCGACCTGATGAAGAGAAACCCTGGCCTGGCAGTCACGAAACTCATCACTACGGTAAATCCCAATACCGAGGTGCTGAACGTGGACGAGGCGCGCGGAATCATCCACATTCGCGATAAGCAGAACGGAAGGACCTACACCATGAACTTCGAAGACGCGAAGCGAGGGAAGATGGTGTTTCAGGAGGATGGCAAGGATGCCGTGACTCTGACCGCGACGGGCGACGGACAGAAAGCGAAGGTAGTCGTCCGGAGTAACGGCAAGGACACCCTGACCCTGAACGCGTCAGGTGACGAAAAGAGTGGCACGCTCGATATAAAAACAGCGGACGGGACTACGAAATTAGGGGCGAGCGCAGCCAATGCCCCAAGCTGGTTGCCGGTTTACCCGGGTTCGCAGCCCGAAGGGCTGGTCGGCGCCGATACCGCAGAGGCGACCACTGGCAGCTTCCACTTCGCCACGAAGGACGCCCTCGAAAAAGTCGCCACGTTCTACAAAAATTCTTTAACTCTGGCAGGCTTCAAACTCGGCGCTACGACCACTGAGGCCGGAGGAAAGGCGAGTGGCGCGTTGAGCGCTGAAGACGAGGCGAAAAATCGTACTGTGCTGATCGGGTACAACGTCGAGAACGGCCAAAGCAGCGTAACAGTCGGGTTCAGCCAAAAGAAGTAGACCGCGAGACCGGCACAAGATCGCTTATACAGGACGAATCCGCCGCACAAACAATCCTGATGCAGCTTCATTTTACCGGCAAAACCGCGATTGTCACGGGAGGAGCGAACGGCATCGGGCTCGCCATTTCCCGAAATTTTGCAAACGCCGGCGGTTCGGTCTGGATTTTTGATCTTCCGACCGAGAGGCCTGCGGAAATTGCAACCTCATTTGGGGCTCGGGGACTTGTGGCCGATGTTACTGATCGGCAATCTCTCGAGCACGCATTTACGCAGGCTCCCGACCCCGATGTTGTAATCGTCAACGCGGGCGTGGGTTCGACAAGTTCGTTCAGCAGCACCACACCCGAGCTTTGGAACCGGACTCTTGCGGTGAATCTGACGGGCGCCTTCCACACGGTCCAGATAGCGGCCGAGCGGATGAAGCGGCGCGGTGAAGGTTCAATTGTACTTACCGCTTCAACCAATTCGTACGATGGCGAACCAAACCTGGCCGCATACAACGCGAGCAAAGCTGGGTTGCTCGGCCTCTTGCATACCGCCGCGAACGAGCTCGGTCCATATCGGATTCGCGTCAACGCCGTATGCCCAGGTTTGATACGCACGCGCCTCACAGCGCCTCATTTTTCCAATCGAGATGCCCTGGCCGCCTATTTCCGGCAAATCCCGCTCGGCCGAGGTGGCGAACCTGACGAGGTGGCACAAGCTGTCCTATTTCTCGCCTCCAATCTCGCCTCTTATATCACTGGCGCCACTCTTCTCGTCGATGGTGGACAAATGGCCTCCAAATTTGGACCCTGGAACGAAGAAGATGCTACTTTTGACGGGGAAAGCTGGACGAGAAATTCCTGATTTGCACGGGCGGGCATGCGCATCCTTTGTATTCACGCCCATCCCGATGATGCGGAAATCCTGGCAGGCGGCACGTTAGCTCTTCTCGCAAACGCGGGCCATAAAATAACCATAATCACGATGACGGCCGGCGACTGCGGATCTGATGAGCTTGGACCCGAAGAATTATCCATTACTCGCAAAGCTGAGGCAGCCGCAGCGGCAGCGCTGATAGGAGCCGAATACTCGTGCGCTGAGTTTCGGGACTTTGCGATCTTCAACGATGATGTTTCCCGGCGCAGGGTCACCCAGCTCTTGCGGCAAGTCCGCCCTCAAGTGGTGCTGACGTCTTCTCCCGAAGATTACCTCTGCGATCACGAGGCCACCAGCCAGCTTGTTCGCGATGCCTGCTTTGGGGCTGCACTCCCCAACTACTTCACCGAGTGTGCCGCCAGTGCGCTCCTTGAGATTCCGCATCTTTACTTTATGGATCCCATCGGTATGCTGGACCGCGCCGGTAACCGTGTAGTTCCGGATTTCACTGTCGATGTCCACCTGAGCTTCGAAACTAAGAAGTCAATGCTTGCGAAGCATGAAACTCAGCGCTCGTGGCTGAAACGGCAGCACAATATCGACAACTATCTCGCGCAGATGGAGGATTGGACACGCGCCTGTGGCGCCCTCGCCGGGCTGTCCTTCGGAGAAGGCTTTCGGCAATATCGCGCTCACCCGTATCCCGAAACGCCATTGCTTCAAGAAGCGCTTTCGCCCTACGTGCTGAACAGTGCCAGCTCTTAAGAGACCCTCGGCTTTTCTTTAATTCCTGCTTTGCGAAACACTGCGCGCGACGTTTCGAGGCCTAGCTTCGCTGCCGCTTCCGGCGTCATGTCTTTCAACCCGCGACCGAATATCTCCACGCTTAACGCATCTGTGTAGCCAATCCTTTGAAGGGCTTTCAAGAAACCGACCAGATCGATCACTCCCTCGCCCGGCATTAATCGCTCGTCATCCCGAATCCGTTCGGGCGGAAGATTGGGCGAATCATCAAAGTGAACGTGAACTATGCGCTCTCGCCCCGCCGAGACGATGTCTTCTGCTGTAGCGCCCGCATGATGCCAATGCCAGGCGTCAAGTAGCAGTCCGACATTTGGACCGCACTCCTTGGCAAAGGCGAGCATCTCATTCATACGCCAGATGAATTCATACGGGTACATCTTCCGCAGATGAAGCGGTCCCAAGAATTCTAGCCCCAATCGCACGTCAGACCGCGCGAGGATACGCGCACTCTCCGTGAACCGCTGCTTATAGATCCGCCGGAGCTCATCTTTCGGTGTCTCGCTCGAGGGCAGAATCCACGTGATCATTCGTGGGCACCCAATCGCTGCGGCAAATCGCCCGGCTTCATCTAGCTTCGATAGTGACGCTTGGAACGCCGCGTTATCCTTCCTAAACTCAACCGGGAGATTAAAAATAGCAGGTTTGATCCTCAGTTCTCCAAGCAACTGCTTTGTCGGCCCAACACCCGCCTTCATGGCCGCCTCAAGCATCACGTCAGTGCCTGGATACCCGACTCGCGCCGCCAGACGTGCGAATTCCGGCCATGGCACCCTATCTGAAAGCAGGGTGCTATTGAGCGAGAGATACATCCCGTCACCGGAACCAACGCGCCGGCCCAGAGCGTCTCTTACGAGCGATGCCGTTAGGGCTAGACTCTCAAGCGCTCTTCGCCTTGTTAAAAGTGAGCTCATGCTTGTTGTCGATCATACATGCCGCGCGATTTCGTAGCGCATACCGCGACCTGGGTCGTCACTGAACGAGCGCCTCGCCACCCTGATCGGAGCTATAATCACTGAATCCGTTGAACCCTGAAGCTGCCAAGCAGGAGTTGTCAGGATTCCTCCCCCTTGTCCCCCGGGAACTTCAATTCTCAAGGAAGAACACAGTTATGAGTGCAAGAATGACAGCTACACCCAA
Organism: Bryobacteraceae bacterium; assembly: GCA_051003475.1. Taxonomy (GTDB): domain Bacteria; phylum Acidobacteriota; class Terriglobia; order Bryobacterales; family Bryobacteraceae; genus Bog-105. Next base: position 68,198 of record JBPCLH010000105.1, on the reverse strand, counting down.
GTCCCGCTCAACGGGAGTCTGAAATGAGTACAAATAAGCCTACCGTTACGGCACGCGCCTCTCAATCCCAGCTTCCGGAAGAGTCCATGCATGAGGATATTGCCAAGCTCGCCTATGCCCTCTGGCAACAGCGTGGCTGTCCAAGCGGGTCGGCCGAGTTTGATTGGTTCGCGGCGGAAGAGAAATTGCTCGAATCTGCCGAAGGAAGGTTTACGCGCCGCTAACCCGGATACGCTGGCAGGAGTGTATCGCTCGCTCCTGCCAGACCCGAAATCACGTCTTCCGATCGCCCAAGATGCGACGCGACGATTCTCGTTGGCTAAGCGTTAATACGCAAACAGATCGATCACATTCAGCACGAGACCCGAGTACGGATCGTACACAATGATGTACCCATCGTAAAAACCCAACTGATAACCCTCCGGAACCAGTGGCAGATAGGTAATCACTTCCGTAGGGACGGGTACGATGTAGGTCTGCCAACTGCCCGGCAAATACCCGCCGCCAGCGAGGTGCGGGCGGTGGTTGCGATCCACATGAGCAAGCTGACTCTGGAAGTGCTGCCGCAATCTCGGCACATCCTGTTGCCTGAATTGGTAGTGCGCGTTGGGTGCCGGCCTGTGGCCGCCGCCGTGCGCGGCCTGTGTCCCCCGATTCTGCGGTTGCGCGCCGCGGTTTGCTGGACGTTCTTCAGCGGCACGGTTCTGTCGCTCCTGCGCCTGGCGTTCAGCGCCGCCATTTCGTCGCTGCGTTTCAGCCGAATGGCTCGGTCGCTCTGGTTGACGCTCAGCGCTACGATTTCGCGGCTGGGCTTCGGCGGGATGATCTTGCCGGGCTGGCGCGGCATGGCTGCGTGGCTGTGTCTCGCCGGGACGGTTTTGCCTTCCTTCATCCTGGGCAGTACGATTCTTTTCTCTATCGTGTTGCTTGTGCTCTGGCGGCGGCGTCTGGTCCTGTGCGCGCGCGGCAACCAGAATTGCAGGAATGCCACACAAGGCCGCACATATAGCGAACTTTACAATCTGTGGTCTCTTCGTAAGCATGTATCTTCTCCCGTGTCCGGTTGCCCTCGTTTGTGAGCTTCACCGTACCCTTTCGTTTGACGCGGATGGCTCAACAGCGTAGATAGGGTCTTTAGTCGTGGCCGGGGGAGTACCATGAGAGCCGGGCTAAATTCATTGCGATACACCGTAATGTGGTTTTTGGGACCCGTTACCCTGGGATTTGTCTCTATGGGCGCGGTCAATAAAGCGACTTCGAATCTACTTCCGTATGTGCGCGGCTGTAAGGTTGATATTCCGCACTGTGCACTTCAGCCCGCTTTAGGCGGGCATAGGCCGCATCAATCCGCAAGCCGTGGCGCCGCTCCTCGCTCTGCAATTCTGCCGCGGACGCGCCGTTGCTACGGGCCGCGCTCATGGCACTCGCACCTTCGCTCACTAGCCACTGCCATTCTTTGGTACAGCAAATTAAGATTCGTGGGTCCCATGTCCCATTGTTCGATCAAACCGGCACACGGTTCAACGCCAGCGCTGGCGTTTGGTTTTAGCGCCGTAACAGTACACATCAGCACCCGTGACGCGGGTACCACCGCCACGCGCTCAGCTATCCCGGTACGGCATAAACCGGTGTCCGCGCATGGATCTCGCCGGCCACAGAAATTAACGAATTCGCGTTCCTCTGTTTAGGCTCGAAAACCCTAAAAACATGGCGGTCGCTGAAGGCTTGAGATCGCGCAGGCCCGTTTCATCGGCCTTCCGCATCTCATCCATGAAAAAATCCGCCGAAAAAGGCCGATTTATTGCTGTTTTGGCTTTACAAGCCGCTTCTAGTCCCTTATGATCGAGTAGACCGGAAGGGCCCTGGAACATTTCTGCACGGTTTTGTTTGATACCTGCCGAGGGCGAACAAGCGCGTGCGGTTCTTTCAATAGCCCTGTAAACGGCGTATGGAGGCTAGATGGCTGAGAACAAGAGAATGACCCAAACCGCGATCGTCAGGGAACTGGCGGAAACCGCCGGTGTTAACAATCGCGTGGCGAAACACTTCATGGAATCGCTCGCGCAACTCGCTGTGCGAGAGACCAAGAAAAATGGCATGTTCGTCATGCCTGGCATCGGACGCTTGGTGCGTGCCGAACGAAAAGCTCGAGTAGGGCGCAACCCCGCAACTGGCGAGGCAATCAAAATTCCAGCAAAAAGGGTTGTTAAGTTTCGCGTCGCGAAGTCAGTGAAAGACGCGATCGTGCCGTCTAAGAAAGCACCTGCGAAGTAACCACCTGCCCCGCTGCCTTCCCACGCAGAGCAAAACCCCGCTGCCCTAGGTGGGGTTTTGCTGTTTCGAAAACCGGGCTCCGGAGCAGATCTATTTAGAGCTTCTTCTGTTCGTTCGACTCGTCTTCGCTCTTCACCGCGCCTTTGAAATTGCGGATGCCTTGGCCCAAACCTTTCGCCAGATCCGGAATTTTCTTGCCGCCGAAGAACAGGATCGCAACAATAAGAATGATGATGAGATCAGGCCCGACAAGAATGAACAGAAGCTCAGGCCCGCCAAGTGTCATGGAACCTCCCGCCTTAACCTTTTAATTGTATTCGACGGTGCAGCCCGAACGGCGGCGCGCTGTGTGCGGTCAAGTACACTGCAGTTATTTTTGAAACACCGCAGCGCCGATGCGAAATAAGATGCTCACTACAACCAGCGGCATAACGGCTGCGAACGCCTTCCCTTTGCTGACTCGGAATGCGGCACTGAATACCAGCACCATCATCACGATCCACCAAATCTCAAAAATCGAAAAGTAGCCCAGGAACGCTGTCGCATACTTATTTGTCCCCTCGGGCAAGAAGATGTCGAGGCCGAGAGCCGGACGCATCTCCGCCATTGTCGAGATCTCCCCGGTGCCCTTCAAAATGGCCAGACTCGCGATCGACGCAAGCACTTGGATCAGCGAGCACCCGGCAACCAGATTGAAAAGCCACTGGAACTTTGCGTCTATGGTCAAGATCGAGCATGCCGCCAATATGACTAGCGCCTGCAGCCCCAGGATCACCGCCACTATCACCGGCGAAAAGTACATACTGACCCGCTGGATCGTCATGCCCATAGCCATCCCTCTTTGATACTGCTCTGGGCTTGTGCCGGCAGGAATAGGAGACACCTCAAGCACGTGCTCGACCATGGGCATCATCAGATAGCTGGCAATTACGGAAATCATCGAAAAAATAATCAGCGGCCCAATCCAAAACCATTTGTGGAAAACACGCCGGGCAGCGCCCTGAGGATCAATAAAGAAACTGCCCATCCCGGCTAGATCATCGGCCAGAGTCTCGGAAGCTGCGGACGAATCGGGCACAATTGTTGGCATGTTGCCCTCCCGTGTAAGGTGGTCTCCGGCATTATATCCGCAACTACCAGCTCCGTCGCGCCCGTTAAGCTAAAAGCTGAATCGTACTCCCAACTGCGCCGCAAACGGAATGCCCACCGTTGTCCCCGGCCCAAAGAAATCGCCGAGTGCGCCCGCAGGAACGCGCAGATCGTTCACTCTCACCGGGCGCCTCGAAGTGCAGTCGACATTCAAGCAAACCTGCGTTACATTCGCGAGCTGATCTGGCGGAACGGGAAGCTGGTCCACACCACCCGCATAATTGTTTCCCGGATGGTCCTGTTGAAGAGGTTGAAGAGCTCGACGAACGGACGCAGCTCATACCGTTCGGCGAAGCGCAGCGGACGGCTGATGCGCAGGTCCACCTGCATGTACGGCTCGCCTCGGAACTCATCGAGCGAAGTCTGCCGGCCATTCACGACAGCGCGGTCATTGCTCGGACCTCCATCCTGATTCACGTCCAGGGGTGTTATCAGCGTGAAAGGCCGAGCGCTCTCGAATTGAGATAACGTCGCCAGCTCAACCTTCCCCGGCAGCATGAGGGTGCCTGCCAGAACAAAGCGGTGCCGTACATCTTCGCCCGCTGGCCCATGATCACCCGGTGCAAACGCGTTGCTGATATTGCTGACGCCATTCACATAATCGAAGAGTTCGCCCACCACAGCGCCCCAGGTAGTCGCATTCGCGAGAGTGTAATAAGCAGAGAGATCGAAGCGGTTTGAAAACCGGTGCCGGACTCCGAATGCGGCACCGTCGTAGCGCGACCGGTTATCCGAACGGAATAGCGAGATGCTCGGCGCGTCTGCCGGAAGGCTGAAGCCGCTGATGTATTCATAGCGGCGATATTGATGATTGCCCTGCTGATGCTCGTAGCGGAAATCAAGTGTCCAGGAGCGGCTCAAAGCGTGCTCGAAGTTGAAGCTGGCCTCTAGCGCATAGGGAGTCTTGTAGGCCGGATCGATCAATGCGCCCTGATCCCCCCGCGCCGAGCAAGCCGGCAGCAGGAGTGTTGACTGCCGTGAAAGCATCCACCCAACCGTTTTGGGCGAGGTCGTTGTAATACAGGCCAAATCCTCCACGCAGCACCGTTTTTCCAGAACCGCCTGGCGACCATGCGAAACTAATTCGAGGTGCAATTGCGCCACGATAATCGTGAGGAACGCCCGGAACGAGATTGATCCCGAGAGTCTTCAACGTGATGAAAGCCGGATTCTGCTCCTGGCTGCGTCCCGACGCAGTGAACAGGCCATACGAGGTGTCGTATCGCGCACCCGCATTTAGAGTGAAGGACGGCGTCACGCGCCAAGAATCTTGAGCGTAGAAACCGACGCGCTGCACGTTCTGCGAAAAGGTGCCATTGCCTCCACCCGTCAGGCTGCTTCCGGCCGCATAATTCGCCACAAATTGAGCGGGATTGTTCACATAGAAGCTGGGGTTTTGGGGAAACGTCACTAAGATCTCAGGATCGCTGGCGAGTTCACCCCCAAAAATCGGCTCATGAATGAAGTTCACGCCGAACTTGATCGAGTGAAGCCCATTGCATGCACTGCGTCGTACCGGACCTGATACTTCTGCTGATCGCGCAAGATCGGGAAAGCCGTGATCGGCGTCGCAAACTGGTTATCGCCAAAAGGTTTCGAAACCGGAGGTCGTCGGATAATTCACCGAGAACGGGAAAGATAGCGCAAAACCGAAATTCGAATTCCGCCGCTCAGTGTGATGAAAGCCGTTCGCCTGCACGGTCAGAACACCCAGCCATTGCGGACTGAACATGAAATCGTTATGTAGCAGGACATTGTAGTATTGTGAGCGCGAATATGCGCCGGTCGAGGGAAGTGTCGCCTGCTGAATCAGGTCGTTGCTCGTATCGTACCGGTCCGTGCCGCCGCGCAGGAACCACTGCGAACGCGAGGATTGTGCCCAATCCAGGCGAGTGGTAAACAGTGTGTCGCGAAACGGAACCGGCGTGAACGACGGCACATTAATAGACGTCACCCCCGGAATCAAACCCGCCGAAGCAAGCTGAGTGAGATTGTGAAATTCGGTGAGTGACCGGTTGCTATAGGCCACGCTCGAATTCTCATCAATATGTTCCACGGTGGGGTAGAACCAGAGCTTTTGCTTAACAATGCGTCCGCCCAGCGCCGCAACCACATTGTTTCGGGAAAACGGTTGCTTGGGGTTCGGGTCTGGATTATCGAGCGTATTGCGTGCATTCAGGTCCTTTGTCCGAAAATAATCCGCCACCATCCCGTGCCAATCGTCCGTTCCCCGCTTGGTGGTGATCATCACGGAGCCGCCATTCGTCCGTGAAGGATCGGCGTCGAACTGCGCTGTTCGGACGTTGAATTCCTCGATCGCATCGGGCGAGATATTTTGCAGGAAACCGCCAATCCAATCATCGTTGTTATCACCGCCATCGACCGACAGGTCCACGTTCAACCCTGAGCTGCCCGCGAATGAAACCGCTGTAATGCGGGCCTTCGTTGGATCGGACGGCTCCACGGTAGCGTCATGGGAGTTAGATAAGCAATGTTGTTGGCGAAACTGCGATGTGCCAAAGGGATCGAATCCAGGTCCTTCGACGAAATAATTGTCTGTGTGACGCTAGACGAAGGATCGAGCGGTTGCGCCGCAAGCGACGATTGCGCTGCTTCCACACTGACGGATTCCGTCCGGCGGGCGGGGCGCAGAGTCACGACCACAGCTTGAGAGAAACCAGTTGCGAGATTGACGGACGCCATTGCTGGGTCGAAGCCCGGCTTTGATATTGTGGCGCGATAACCGCCTGGGGAGAGAAACTAGATGGTGAACTCGCCGCGATTGTCGCTGACGGCTTCGCGCTTTACGCCGGACGCAAGCGATTCTACTTCCACGTGCGCCCCGGGAATGCGTGCTCGCGTCAAATCGTTGACTGTCCCGACAATGGCGCCTTCCGGCGACTGGGCGAAAACACAGCAGCTCACGAGTGCCAAGAAGAGCCATACGCGAATCGTCGAAAACGTCCGAAGCGCCACAGTTGAAGCCAACCTAGCTAAGGAGTTCAAACATGTCGATATCCCGCGCTCACCGGAAGATCCATCGGCGTTTGTACCACTGTCATTTCAAGCACCAGCAGAAGCAGCGCAATCCAAAGTATGTCAGCCATGAACAGGTGGAACAGCTGCATCCATACCGGCGCAAGCAGCGTCAAGTTGATCGCCCCCACAGCCAACTGGAACAGCGTCAGACCCAGTACTCTGCCCGCAGCCGTACGCGCATGACTGGCTTCGTTCTGCTTCAACACGCTTGTTGCTGCCCATATCAGATAGGCCGCTCCCAGCACCGCAATCACCGGATGCGCGAGTCTCAAGCGCAGCAGCAGGTTTGACGCGCCCGAGAAATCTTGCCGCATGCCTGCCGAGAGCGACGAAGCCGGAAAAAGCGTGTCACCCAGCGCCGCTATTGCCCCCGTAATGCTGACAAACACAACCACCAGAAGCGCGCCAATTAGCGTTCGAGAGGCATTTCTTACACCCAGCCGATCCGCGTTTCGGGTTGCCGCCCAAGCCGTGACAGTCAGCGCAGCTAATAACAGCATTGTATTTGTCAAATGCGCCGACAAGTACCACGCGCGCCCGGCCGATTGGTCCTTCGCCACATATCTCAGCAGCACCAGGCCCGCTCCTAACAAGGCTTCGACAAACAGAAATGCCAGTGAAAATAAGGAAAACAGCCGTATCACATGACGCCGGGGAAAGGCGCGAAACGCCCACACACACATCGCAATTACGGCAACCGAATCGACGGTTGTCATCATGCGGTGAGTGAACTCAATCGCCATCGGCGCGCCCATGTTTTGCGGGATCATTTGTCCATTACAGAACGGCCAGTGTGCGCCGCAGCCGTCCCCAGAGAAGGAGACGCGTACATAGGCTCCCCACAGGATCACCGGAATGTTATAGACCAACACTGCCCAGGCAAACTTTGCGAAGCGCTTTTGTGCGGGAGTGCCCATCTAGCTCGCATGGGTCCGCAGAATCGCTACTTTCAGAATGGCGGCAACGCTGCAAACCTCGGTAATGCGCCCGTCCATCACCATTGAAACTGCTTCACCAAACGGGCGCCACTCAATAGCAATGTCTTCTTCGGGATCTAATCGCGTTGTCGTGCGCTTCAGCCCGGTTGCCAGGTACAAACTCTGTACGTCGTCAGCTACGCCGTTACAAACATCAACCGATCCCAGCGCTTCCCACCGCTCGGCAAGTAATCCCGCTTCTTCGGCCAATTCACGCTGAGCAACAGACAACATATCGGCCTCGCCCGGATGAGACCCCCCGCGTGGAATCTCCCACGAATAGCGACCTACCGAGTACCGCCATTGCCCGGCGAGTGCGATTTCATCCCGTTCATTCACCGCCACAACACCAACCGACGGCCTGATCTCGACAACACCGTAAATGCCCTGTCCTCCATCAGGCCGAGTAACTTGATCTTCGCGGACCCGAATCCACGCATTCTCGTACGCCACCCGCGAAGACTGCGTTATCCATGGATTTTGCGCACCGCCCTTATGCCACTTCTCTGCAAATGTCGGATAGGACATCAAGGTCGACGTTTCCGCCCGATAGGATGACACCGACCGAACGTATATCGGCGGGCAGCTTTCTATGAAGAACTGCAGCAGCCGCAACCGCGCCACTCGGCTCGGTCAAAATCTTCATGCGCGTCAACAGGAATCGCATCGTAGCTTTGATCTCTTCTTCGGAAACCAGCAGCACGCCCTCTGCCATTGCCTGCACAATTGGAAATGTCACGGTTCCGGGAATTGGCGTTCGAAGGCCGTCCGCGATCGTCAGTGGCGGCGCAATCTCCACTCGTTCACCGCGACGGAGCGACACATACCAATCGTTCGCCAGCTCGGGTTCTATGCCGAATACGCGGATGTCGGGTCGTAGCGCTTTCGCAACCACCAGAGTTCCCGACAACAAGCCGCCTCCGCCGAGCGGCACCGCAATTGCCTCCAGCTCCGGCTTATCTCGTAGCAGCTCAAGCGCCGCCGTTCCTTGCCCGGCAATGATCCATGGGTGGTCGTATGAAGGCAGGACAACCGCACCCGTTTCGGTCGCGATCCGATTGGCGATTTCCTCGCGGTTCTCGCGCTTTCGATCGAAGAAAATGATTTTCGGCCCATACGCGATCGTCGATTCCAGCTTGGCCTTCGGCGCGTCCGTCGGCATGACGATTGTCGCCGCTACTCTGAGGTGAGCTGCCGCGATTGCGACTGCCTGGGCATGATTTCCCGATGAATACGTGACGACTCCGCGCTTGCGTTCGCTTTCGTTAAGCGACATTAAGAAATTCATCGCGCCGCGAATCTTGAATGCCCCGCCACGCTGCAAGTTCTCGCACTTGAAATGCGCCTTCACGCCAGTCGCTTCGTCGAAAAGCCGCGATGTCTGAACCGGCGTCTTATGTGCCAGCGGTTTAATTCGCTCCGCAGCCGCGGCGACATCGTCGAAAGTGACGCTTTGCCCGATTAACTGCCCAACCACGCTCATCAGTATCCGGCCCTTTTGTCCACGACGTTTTTAAGTTCTTCCCCCCTGGTATACCTCCAGAAGTTGTCGACAAAACATTGCATGCTCAAATCCAGCCAATCGGGATCCCGCGTGCGATCCGTGCAGTGCGGCGACAAAAGTACATTCTCCATGTCGTAGAACGGGTGGTCGGCTGGAAGCGGCTCCACCTCGAAAACATCCAACGCAGCCCCGGCGATCCGCTTCTCTCGGAGCGCGCGGATCAGCGCCGCTTCGTCGATAACCGGTCCGCGGCCCACGTTCATCACGATCGCGAAAGGCTTCATCGCATTGAATTCGGCTGTGCTGATCATATGCCTGGTTTCAGGCGTGAGCGGCGCCGCTGCCAACACAACGTCCACCTCGCTCAGCATCTCTTTAAGCTGTGCCGGATCAAATACGCGATCTAGCACCGGATCGTTTGCTGAAAGTTCAACCTTCCGGCGCGTTGCGTAAATTTTCACCCCTACTGCCTTAGCTAGCATCGCGCACTCGCGCCCAATCTCGCCGTAGCCGACCACGCCCAAAGTTTTCCCGGGAAGCCACTCCACCATAAAGTCATCCCATCTGTGCGCTCGCTGGCTCTCGACTAATCGCCGCACTCGTTTGTAGAAATACAGCATTCCGAGCACGACGAACTCCGCAAGAGATCGCTTAAACACCCCCCGGGCATTTGTCAGCCATGCGGGACTGTCGATCAGCTCTGGAAACAGCAAATTGTCCACTCCAGCCGAAAGCGAATGAATCCACCGCAACTTCTTGGCATACGGCCAAACCTCCCGCAGTGGGACGGTCTTCCCGGCCAGACCGGAATAGAGAATGATCTCAGCTTCTCTCGCATGCTGCTCGACGGAGGCCAGTTCGTCGCCGATATAAATGTGAGCTGCATTACGAATCGGCTCAAGATTCCGCAAAACATAGTGGTCCGGCGGGCAGATAACAAGCACATTGGGTTTCGCCATGGGGACTCTCTCTGCCATCTTAGCGGGATGAAAAAACGAAGCCATTCAGCGTACAGGGCGTTTGGTGCCCGTTGTGCGCCTTCAAAAAATGGGTTCGTTCGGTAATTTGGGTTGGCACGGCGGGAGTTCGTTCGGTAATTTGGCCGTAAACTAAAGATGTGCAACAACGCTGTACGTGCGGAGCTGTCCTGCCCGACGATGCCCGCTTCTGCCACAAATGTGGAAAACCCCAGTACGAGGAAGACCTTGCGCGCCTGGCAGGAGAGGCTCCTGTCATCACGTCAACCGCTCCGCCGCCCGCAGTTTCACCCCCGAGAATCACGTTTCGCAATTCCCGGGCTGTCGGGGTAAGCTTGGCCGTGGCAGCCGTCTCTTTGCTGGGATTGTGCGCCGCCGCCTTCATCGCCCCGCTGCTATGGCCAGTCGTGCTGTGCGGAGCCGGGTTCGCTGCGGCGATGCTCTATAAAGGTCATTCGCCGGAGCCGTTATCACCCGCGGCAGGCGCGCGCTTGGGCTGGATGACGGGCCTTTGGCTGTTCGTGGTGTTCGCCGTTAGTGCCGCGCTGACCAGCATTTACCTCTCTTCTCCCGGCGGGCGCGAGGCGATGAAGGCGCTCCCAAATATCCCAGAACTCGCCAAAATGCTGGATAACCCTCACCAATTCCTAATGAGCGTTCTGGCCAGCATCATCCCTACTTTTTTTATGGTGACGCTGTTGCCAGGCCTCGGAGGAATGCTTGGGGCAAAGCTGGTCACCCGCGACCGACGATCGTCCTGAATGATCAAAAACGTTCTCACGCTGACCGTCAACCCGGCGATTGACCGCACCATCACAGTCGACCGGCTGGTGTTCGAAGACCGGGCATACATCCTTTCGAGAAGCGACGCGGCGGGCGGCCGCGGAATCAACGCGGCGCGCGTCCTCACAAATTTCGGAGCGAACGTAATCGCCATTACGACTTCGGGGCGGCAGGGGAACAAATTCGAGGAACAGTTGCGCCAGGACAGCTTCGGAAAAGAGATTGTCAAAATCCGCCACAACATCCGAATCAATCTCACCATCACCGACCGCCAGGGTCTTTCCGTCAAATTGAATGAGGTGGGCCCAACTGTCACGCAAGCGGAGCAAAACCGCATTCTGAAGGGAGTTGAGAAACACCTGCCAAACTCATCCTGGATCATGCTCTGCGGCAGCCTCCCACCCGGTCTGGAAGCACACTTTTATACGAAGTTGATCAGCTTGGCTTCTAAGCACAAAGTACAGACCTTGCTGGATACCGATAGCGATGCATTGTTGCACGGCATCGAGGGAGAACCTACGGTAGTAAAGCCCAATCAATCGGAAGCCGAGCGCTTATTGAACCGGGCCCTCATCACTCGGGGGCAGTTCATCGAAGCCGTCCAGCAAATCAAGGCGATGGGCGCAAAATCCGCCGTGCTTTCTCTTGGTGGGCGCGGTGCTATCGCGGCTTCGCAAGAAGGCGTTTTGGAGGTCGTCCCGCCGCAAGTGGAAGCGCTTAGTCCAATCGGAGCCGGAGATGCCATGGCTGCAGCTTTGGTATGGGCCCTCGATCGCGGCGAATCTTTTGGCGAAGCGCTGCGGTGGGGCGTAGCCGCGGGAACAGCCTCTTCCAAGCTACCGGGCATCAACCTAGCTAATCTCGAGCAGGCGAAAGAGATTTACCCGCGCACACAGATCACAAAGATCGTGTAAGCGCTGATCGCTCAGTCATATTTTTCGTAGATGATCTGCTTGCGGTCGAATCCTCGCTTCTTCAATTCAGCCCGGACGTCATCTACCATCTCTTTGAGGCCACACACATACACGTCTAACGTGCTCTGATCTTCGTAACTTGGAATCGACAGGGCCTCATCCAGATGCTGTTGCACCCGGCCAATACGCCCCGTCCAGTCCCCCGTAGGACGTGTGATTGTGGGCATGAAACGAAAACTCTCGTACTGCTTCGCTAGATGCTCCAGCTCGTCTCGATACAGCAAGCCCTCTTCGTATCGCACTCCAAACAGCAACGTGATTCGCGAATGAGCCTTGGGCAAATGTTCGAGAAGCATGGAGCGGAACGGCGCGATTCCTGTCCCAGTGGCAATGAAAACTGAACGGTGGCCTGAGTGCCGGAGTGTGAAATAGCCCAGAGGTTCACCCATTTCCACCTCATCTCCGGGCTTCAGTTGGAATAAATATGAAGACACGATTCCATCGGCAACACGATTTAAGCAAAGGGCAAACCGATTTCCATCGCGAGGGGACGCGATCGAGTATGCGCGGGTGATCTCTTTACCGTGTAAGTCTTCTATAACTGAGACGAATTGCCCAGGAGTGAAGGCAAAGTTTTCAACTCCCGGCACTTCAAACTCGAAGTGATGCACCTCGGGTGCCAACTCCTCCCAGCTAACTAATTTGGCCTTCGTAACGACTCCCTCTATAAGATGATGCCCGGCGTTTGCATTTGGACTCCCGGCTCGGGAGTCATGTGCCGGAGAAGGTCCAAATACATCCGGCCACGCGGCCTTCCGTTTTGGTTCCGCTGTCCGAGCCGATGCAGAAACACGAGAATTCCTAGAATCTCAACATTGCGGACTGATGAAAGATGCTCGCGTTCCGTGCGCTGCTTCTGATAATCCGCTAAAGAAGCCTCGAAAGCGCGTTGTATTCCTGCGGCAATCCTATTCTGTGCTCTGGTTTCATAATACAGTCCGGATTCAAGCGTCCGGTGCGTTTGGATGAGGGCTTCCAAAGCATCGATAACATCCGAGTCTACTGCTGGCGAGGTTCGTAGAGCCGCTTGAACTAGCGAGTAGATAGCGAACAGCAGAAACTCCTCATGAGAGCGAATGAACTCCTCGCTCACGGGAACGTCGGGATTGGCTAGCTGGCTATCCGGAAAGGGCACGGGCTTCTCGCGCCGGTGCGCCTCTCTCAAGTATTCGCATTCAAGCGGGCAAGTAAGCGTTACCTCGCGTTCTGTCCCGCAGCAAAGCGGGCAGATGTCTCCATCGACAGCCGGACAGGCACGTCGCGCCCGGCGCTTGCCGCATATTTTGCAAAGAATTATTTCCGGCATCGGTTACCGAGTATTATCGAATCAGGCCAGATGCAGAGAGTGGATTTATACATCAAAGTGGAAGTTGAATTAGATGAGGATGAAACACCGGAACGCATCGCGGGTGAGATTTGCCGGCTGCTCCAAAAGACATACTTCGTTCGCTCTGCCGAGTTGTCGAGCGCCGTTCCGCGCGAGTAGGTTCGTGTCGGAGCTTAGCTACCCCAGCAGACTTTCGTACGTTCGAGTGAAGTACGAATCCGTCATCCCGGCGATATAGTCACAAACCACCCGATGGACCGGCATTTCACTCAAGCTCTCGCGATAACCGGCCGATACCCGATCCGGATGTTCAACAAGGAAGTTAAAAAGCTCTCCCATCTTGCTGACGGCGGCACTTCGGTCGGCAACCAGCTGAACATACGAGTAAACGCGCTCAACTAGCAACGCCCTTAGCTGACTGTTTATCTCCGCCGCTTCGGGCGTCAGCTTGGCGAGTCGATGCCCGAGGGCGCGAACGTCTTCCAGGGTCTCGACCCCAGATGTGCGGGCCGCCGCCACTGTTCCCTCTATCAGCCCGCTCACGAGCGTACTCATTAACTGCCGTTGGATCTCCCAGAACCGGACACGATCGGAAGCGCCGGGAAACTGCATCTCAACCGGTTCGGCTAGCGCCGCAAAAGCCGGAACGGCCCGGCCCACCTCTTCCATCGAAAAGATCTCTGCAGAGAAAGCATCATCGACATCGGCTGCGTTGTAGGCAATTTCATCCGCCAGATCGAGGAGTTGCGCTTCGAGCGGTGGGCGCTGTCCGGGAAGAAGCTCTTCAAGCTCCGGATCTTGATCTGCGCTGATCTCACGTGAATGCTTGATGATCCCCTCGCGAACTTCGAATGTCAGATTGAGGCCGTTGAAGCGCGCGTAGCGCTGCTCGAGGAGATCCACGATTCGAAGAGCGTGCCGGTTGTGTTCGAAGCGGCACCCAAACCGCCGCATCTGCCGGTCCAGCTCTTTCTCGCCGACGTGGGCGAAAGGCGGATGGCCCAAATCGTGCGCCAAGGCCAGCGTCTCCGTATATTCTTCGTTCAATTGAAGCGCGACGGCCACTGTGCGGGCCACCTGCGACACTTCTAGCGTGTGGGTCAGGCGGTTGCGGAAGTGGTCGGAGAGCCCAGCCGCGAAAACCTGCGTTTTGCCTTCGAGTCGGCGGAACGCTCTCGAATGGATAATGCGGTCGCGGTCGCGCTGAAAGTCGCTTCGGTAAGCGTGCGGTGGTTCAGGAAATCTGCGGCCGCGCAGACTCTCCGGACCAAGCGAAAGTCGGCCCAGCATTTACTCGAAAACAAGCTATCTCATCAACTCGCCGGAAAGTTGATCAACTGCCCGGCTAACCGACGGCGGCTGGTTGGGCCCTCTCAAAGACTGAAGAATTTTTTTGGCTTCCTGTGGATTGGTTGTCAGATTTAATTGCGCGAGTAAGATGTCAGCCTGCGCCTTCGACACCAGATCGGAAGGCTTGTTGGCAATACTCTGAAGAAGTCCTTTTGCCTCCTGCATTCTGTTCTCACCCGCATATAGTTGTGCCAGGGCGATCTTCGCCAAAGGTGCGAAGTCGCTCTTCGAGTCAGCCACTCGACGCAAATCCGATTCAGCTCCCCTGGGGTCTTTCCGTTCGGCCTTTACCGTTCCGAGATAATACTGGGTAATCAATCCTTCGCGGCTTCCGCTATATTTCGTAATCATGTTGGACAAGATCTTGATCTCGGCCTGCTGCTTCGCTTCCTGAGTGGGATAGCTGTTGGGCAGGTGACTCGATGAGGTTGCGACCGGGGTTTCTATGACGTGCAACGCCGCCGCGAGCGCTTCTTGCCGGATCGATTTCTGATACGCTGCGAACCATAGGGCGCCACCGGCCAAGATGAGTACGAGAACCAGCAGAACTATCCACCGGATGAGTCTTTTGGGATTGGAGAAAGCGTAGCTGACAACCTCGGAGACTGCATCCGTAAAATGATCGTGCTGCAGTTGCTCCTTGAGTTCGTGACGAGTCAAAGCAGAGACTGCCTTTCTAACTGGTGAGCAAACCGTAGCGTATCACACTGCGCACGCCTAAGAGCCGGCACTCCGGCGGTTCACTTACGCTGGAAGTTCGGCTAAGTCCCGCTTGATTGCGAACTTCACAAGACCAGCCACATCGTGGATATCCAATTTACGCATCAGGCTGGAACGGTAGGTATCCACCGTTTTCGGGCTAAGAGATAGCCGGGCCGCAATTTCTTTGGCGCGGACACCGTCTACCAGCAACGAGAAAACCTGAAATTCGCGGCTACTCAGCGATTCTATGGGGTCTGCGCCCGGGTTTCGACCATTGCCATCGCCAAAGAGTGACATTACTTCGATCTGTGGAGACACGTAAATGCCTCCCTGCGTAAACTGCCCGAGCGCCTCGGCCATTTGCTGGGGACTCGAAGTCTTCAACAGGAACCCGCACGCGCCCGCCCGCAATACCTCGAGGACGGTCTTACGGTCTTTTCGGGTCGAGAGGACGGCGCACCGCGTGGGTAAACCTCGATCGCGAACCCGGCGAATCACCTCAGTTGCGGCCAGATCTGAAAGGCCAAGATCCAGCAGAGCGAGCGTGGGTTGCAGCCGCTCGATCTCGGCCAGAGCCATTGCAGCGCTCCCGGCCTGGGCCACTACGTGAAAACCGGGAAGAGAGTTGCAAAGCGCCGCCAAACCTTCCCTTACCAATGTCAATTCATCGGCCAGGAGAATCTCGACTACGGCGCTGGCTGTGACCGGAAGAGCCGCAGCTTCGGCTGTTTGAGCAGGCGCAGGCCGTGGTAATGTCGACACGTTCGTACTGATGTAGTGCCGTTTCCATCCGGCTTTATCTCAGCAAACGTGGGCGCCGGTTGGCCTGAAAAGAGGCCGATGCAAGCTATTGGATCAGCCGAAACTGCGAACTGCTTCAGCTTCGTCATCATAAGCTTCGAAAACCGTGTAGAGCTTCGTGATCTGAAGCAGGTCCTTGACCCGCTTCGAGAGCCCCACCAGCTTGAGCTGTCCGCCGTTGTTGGTAACGGTTGTATACCCGGAGACCATTTCGCCTATACCGGAGCTGTCGATATAAGAAACCTCGCTCAAGTTCAGCAGGATCTTTTTGTTGCCTTTGGCAGCCAGATCGCGGATCATGTCGCGGAATGCGCTAGCGCCTTCACCCAAAGTGATTCGTCCGGCCGCATCGATTACGGTGACATCACCAACCTGCCGGGACGTCAATTTAATACTCACTTCTGCCTCCTCTGTGGATAGCCACTGGTAAACGGAACCTAAGATCTACGGTAAATTTTTCGTAAGACGAACTTCCGTGCCGCCGCCCGGGCGGGGATGGAGATCGAAATCGTCCATAAAAGCGCGTATGAGCATGATACCTCGGCCCGATTGATTCAAGAGATTCTCCGGGGCGAGCGGATCGGGAAGCGAGCTCAGATCGAAACCCTGGCCCTCGTCGCCAACGGTAAACGTAAGGCGGTCTTTAGACCGCTCGACATCCAAGTGAACCTTCTTGTGTTTGCTGTACCGGTTACCATGCACCACGGCGTTTACTAGGCATTCGCGCACGGCCATCCCAATCTGGTGCTGATCGTCTTCACCGAACCCGAGCTTGCGGGCCTCATCCATGGCGATGACCTCTCCCTTATCTACACTCTCCAAAGTTGAATCGAGTGTTGTTTGAGATCTCTCCATGTTGCCGCTTTCGCGCGAGGCCATAAGTAAGAAACGATTCCGGGCTTCACAACCGAAGTACCGAATCGTCACAATAGATTACCAGAGTGGTGAAAGTCAAGAACAAGAGAGCCATGAAGCGGTCCGGTACAAATGAGCGCCGCAGGTCCGCTGCATGCGGTTTCGGAAGTGCCATTCCCCTCACTTCGGGAGTTCGACCGTACCGTCATCCAGCTTGTAGTAAGCGCCGACAATCTTGACATCAGATCTGCTTGGCTCCCTACGAAGATCCCCTGTCACGACCTTGACCATGTTGCTCACGTTTTCTCGTATGGCGCGGTCCCACTGTTTCTCATCGACGGCCGCGTGATGTTCGCAAGTCGGCAGCGGTGATGCAACTGCAGGCCGGATCAGGTCCCAGATGCCGTCCAGGTGTGGACCAGGTCGTGGACAAAACGCCGCTTGCACAGCACCGCAGCGCTGATGTCCCATGACCACGACCAGTTTTGCGCCCAGATGATCCACTGCATATTCAATGCTGCCAAGTGCGGCGGGCGTTGCGACATTACCGGCCAGCCGTACCGAGAACAGATCACCAAAACCCTGATCGAAGACAACCTCGGGCGGCACGCGGGAATCGGAACAGCTAACTAATGATGGCGAAAGGTTTTTGGCAGCACGATAACCTATTGCTGCACTCGGCGGACTGGTGCAGGTGCTTGGGATCGGCCCTGAACCTGGCGTTGCCCTCGCGAAGAGCATCCAACTCGGTGCCGGTGCGGGGCGGGTCGCAAATCGGGCACGGTCCATTCGGTTGGCATGCCCCGTGTTCCTCGGCCCCGAACAGCGACGTGACGGGAAGCGAGCAAAAAAACAGGATCGCGAAAAGCTTAAACATTTCGAACATAGTATTCTACAGCCTACAGGAGTTTGTAACCGAGTGCGTTCCTAATGCGCAACGGCAATTTCAAGGCGCATCCATTAGAGCGAAAGGCGTCGAAATACACATGGACTGTATGTACCGCGGAGTAGGGCCAAGCCAGCCCGCACTGTAAGAATGCAAGAAGCGTCACCCGCGCAGCACGATGACTCTAGCCTTCTGCCTGTTTCAATCAGCACTTCGATCCTGGCGGTGTTGATCGCGCTTGTCTCGTTGCTTGGCCACCGGTCGCATACCCGGACGATCTTCGCGCAGAATCAAAGCACCGGTGAGTGGGTCGACTACGCATCGAAGGTAACAGGCCGGGCGAGCTATGACGCTTTTCTTGATTTCTTATCCGTTGCTCAGCTGCGAGATCCTGTGAGCGCCGGAAAAGTGAAAGATAAATTCCGGCAGAGCATCGAGCAAAGCGATCGGGAGCAGAAGGAAATTGGAGTCAAGGCCGACGCCCTGGAACGTGAAGTTTTACGCCAGGAGGGTGCCGCTGACCGTTTTGATTCCGGGGACGTCTGTTTAGAAGCGGCACTCGTAATCATGTCGGCAACGCTGCTCACAAAGCGGCGATTCTATTGGGGGATCGGACTGGCCTTGTCGTGTGTGGGTCTAGTGATCGCTGCGACGGGGTTTTTCGTTTGAGGTGAGCGCCCGCGCAACGCCGCTAAAATCAGATCATGTCGTCCACCGCCGTCGCCGACGATGTTCTCACCAAATACGAGGCTGTCATAGGGCTTGAAGTACACGTCCAGCTTGGCACGAAAACCAAGATCTTCTGTAGCTGCGCGGTCGAATTCGGCGCACCTCCTAACACCACCGTTTGTCCCGTCTGCCTGGGTTTGCCTGGCGCTTTGCCTGTTCTGAACCGGCAAGCGGTTGAACTGGCGATCGGCGGGGCAATTGCGCTGCATTGCAGCGTCAATTCGTTTTCGCGCTTCGCCCGAAAAAACTACTTCTATCCGGACTTGCCAAAAGGCTATCAAATCTCGCAATATGACCAGCCCCTCGCTGAGCACGGCTACGTCGACCTTCTCAGCCCTGAAGGCCATAAGCGGATCGGAGTCACGCGCGTGCATATGGAGGATGATGCGGGAAAAAGCATTCACGAAGGTTTCAAAGACTCCGATCGAAACACTTACGTTGATCTGAACCGGTCTGGCACGCCCTTGATTGAAATTGTCAGTGAGCCGGAGATGCGATCGCCGGGTGAAGCTTATTCGTATGTCACGGAGCTTAAGCAGATGCTCCAGTACATCGGCGTGTCGGACTGCGACATGGAGAAAGGGCAGCTGAGATGCGACGCTAACGTTTCGGTTCGACCCAGAGGAGCTGAAAAGTTTGGAACGAAGGCGGAAGTCAAAAATCTGAACTCGTTCCGATTCCTCAAAATGGCGCTCGACTATGAAATTGAGCGGCAAGTGGAGCTGATTGAGTCGGGCGGCAAGGTGGTCCAAGAAACGCGGCTTTACAATGTTGAGACCGGACAAACCGTCGGGATGCGCAGCAAGGAGCACGCCCACGATTACCGATATTTCCCCGAACCAGATCTCGTTCCGCTACGCGTTAGTAAACATTGGCTGAATGAAGTCAAAAGTAATTTACCGGAGCTGCCTGCCGATCGCAGGCAAAGGTTCGTAAATGAGTACGGCCTTCGCGAATACGACGCGCAAGTCCTCACTCTCAACCGCGAAACGGGCGATTATTTCGAGGCGGCGGTTAAAATCAGCGGGGATGCGCGCTCAACTGCCAATTGGGTGGTCGGCGATCTCATGGGCCTATTGAAGGCCGCTGGACAAAATATATCGGCATCTCCAGTTTCTCCGGAGCACCTTGGCGAATTAGTATCGCTCATCAATAAGAGCGAGCTTTCGGGGAAACTTGCCAAAGAGATCCTTCCCAAGTTGATCGAGACAGGCGACTCGCCGGCGGCAATCATGGATCGGGAAGGCCTCAGGCAGATTTCCGATACTGGAGCGCTTGAGAAGATCGCGGATGACATTCTGGCTGCCAATGCAAAACAGGTGGAGCAATACAAGAACGGCAAAACTGCGGTTATCGGGTTCTTGGTGGGCCAGGTTATAAAAGCGAGCCGCGGCCAAGCCAATCCTGCGGCCGTGAGTGAGGTTCTGAAAACGAAACTGAGTCGATGAGCCCGGCGATCTAGGTTTTAACCGCGGCTGTCTGCTGCTCGTTGTGGTGACGAACGTCGATACCCTTCACAAGGAAGAGCACGTCTTCGGCAATGTTCGTCGCGTGGTCAGCGATGCGCTCGAGGTTTCGCACCACGGAAATAAGATACAGAGCCTGCGAGATTTGCTGGGGATTACTCTCCATAAAGCTAATCAGCTCGTGATAGTTTGCCGTCCGCATATTGTCGACGGCATCATCAGAAGCGAGGACACTGCGCGCCAGCTCCGTGTCTCTGTTGACGAAAGCATCCAGGGCTTTTCGGACCATTGATTGAGCCAGTCCCGCAATATGTGGGATGTCGATCAACGGACGAATGACAGGCTCTTTCATGAGCGAGAGCGCGCTCTCAGCGATGTTGACGGCCAGATCGCCCATCCTTTCAAGATCAGTGTTGATTTTGATCGCGGCTGTCACGAAGCGCAAATCCGCAGCGACAGGCTGTTGCAGTACCAGCAGGCTGATCGCCATATCGTCAATTTCGATTTCAAGCTGGTTAATTCGGGCTTCGTTCTTAAGAACCTGTTGAGCCAGTTCTTCATTCTTTTCGACGACACCCTGAACACTGCGATAGACAGCAGTTTCCACCAGAGCACTCATCTCCAAAAGCTTCCCTTTGAGGATCTCCAGTTCTTGTTGAAAATGGCGCACGTTTACCTCAACCTCTGATTCAAGGCCAATCAGCCGAAGCGGCCAGTAACATAATCCTCAGTTTCTTTCTTATCAGGGTTCTGGAAAATTTTTCTTGTGTCGTTGTACTCGACCAATTTACCTAGCAAAAAGAAACCGGTGTGATCCGCGATACGACCCGCTTGTTGCATGTTGTGGGTAACGATCACGATCGTCGTGATCCTCTTGATCTCAAACAACAACTCCTCAATTTTCAGCGTTGCGATGGGGTCCAGCGCCGAACATGGCTCATCGAGCAGCAATACCTCGGGCTCGACAGCCAGCGCACGAGCTATGCACAACCTCTGCTGCTGCCCACCGGATAGAGCCGTTGAAGGCTTATGCAGCTTATCCTTTACTTCTGTCCAGAGGGCCGCGTGCTGCAGGCTCTTCTCCACAGCTTCCGCAACAACCGACCTTTTTTGGATTCCGTTCACGCGTAAGCCGTATGCAACGTTGTCAAAAATCGTCTTCGGAAAGGGATTCGATTTTTGAAACACCATGCCGATTCTTCTCCGGACATCTGTGACATCCATGGACAAGAGGTCTTCACCATCCAGCAGCAGGTTTCCCTCTACTCTCGTGTTACGAAGCGCCTCATTCATCCGGTTCATTGTGCGGAGAAAGGTTGATTTTCCGCAGCCCGAGGGTCCAATAAAAGCAGTTATCTTGTTGCTGGGAATGTCTATGCTGATATTGTGCAGCGCCTGAAAGCTGCCGTAAAAGAAATTGAGGTCCTTCGCATTCAGCTTCGGCATTGGCTGCGTTTTTTGCACGTCATTTCCTTCCTGAGGCGCAATCACCGGAGCTCTTAGAATTTGTTGTTGCTGGGGAGTTGCCACGCTATCTCCTTGCCGACCCAGGCCCTCGCGCAATGATCATTCTGGCTGTCACATTGATAATCAGGACTAGGGTAAGTAGAACAAAGCCTGCCGCCCAGGCCTGCTGATGCAGGTCTTCTTCTGGTGCGATTGCATCGTTGTAGATCATGACGGGAAGCGTTGCCACTGGTTGAAGCCAGCCGCGGCTCCAGAACATGTTGCCCAGCGCCGTGAATAAGAGAGGCGCGGTCTCGCCGGCGACGCGAGCCAAATTAAGCATCATGCCCGAGACGAGCCCGGAAATTGCCGCCGGAACAACAACACTAAAAATCGTCTTTGCCTTCGTCGCTCCCAGTGCCATGGCGCACTCGCGCAGCGAGTTGGGGACGGCACGCAGAAATTCTTCGGTTGTACGTACCGCAATTGGGATCATCATAATGCCTAACGCGACGCCACCTGCAAGCGCGGAGAAATGCTTCATCGGCTGGACGACCAGCGCGTAGGCCACAATCCCAATTACGATAGAAGGAACACCATTCAACAAATCTACCGTGTAGCGGAGAGCGAAGGCGAAGATCTTCCCGCTATATTCAGCGAGGTAAACACCAGCGAAAAACCCAATCGGGACGCCGATTAACGTGGCGAGCAGTAGAACTTTGCCGCTGCCCACAATCGCGTTTGCCATACCGCCGCCGCGTTCTCCAGAGGGCTTGGGGAGTTTGGTAAAGAAGTCCAGGTTAATTGATCGGGCGCCGTTCCACAGTAAGTACCCGAGAATGAAAAACAAAACGCCAATCACCAGGATCGTACAAACGCCCGAAAGTGAGAGCATGGCGGTGTTGATGATTCTCCGTCTCCGGGAAATCTCCATCATCATGGCCTAGGCTACTCCTCGGCGCGCGGTGATCAGGATGAGAATGCGCGCTACCGCATTAATCACGATCGTCAGCCCGAATAAGACCAGACCCAAGAAAATCAGAGAAGACGTATAGAGTTCTCCGCTCGCTTCTGCAAACTCATTCGCGATTACGGCTGCAATGGAGTACCCCGGCGAGAATAACGATGCTGCAATTTTCGGAGTGTTGCCGATGACCATGGTAACGGCCATCGTCTCGCCAAGCGCGCGGGCCAAAGCCAAAAATATGGACCCAATGATGCCTGTGCTGGCGTTGGGCATCACAATTTGCCAGGTTGTCTCCCATTTTGTTGCGCCCAGCGCCAGGGCCGCTTCGCGTTGCTCAACCGGAACCGCTAAGAGCACTTCGCGGGAAACGGAAATTATGAAAGGCACCACCATGATTGACAAGACTAAGCCCGCCGAAAGAAAACTCACACCGTAGAAACTTCCCTCGAAAATTGGCAAATACCCGAAGGTCGCGGTGAGCACCGGTACAAGATAATCGCGAAGCAATGGGACCAAAATGAAGATCCCGAGGAGTCCGTAAATTACGCTCGGAACGGCCGCCAGCAGTTCAATAAGAAAAGTGAGTATGTTGGACAGACTGGGAGGCGCCATCTCGGCGAGGAAAATCGATGAAGCCACGCCCAGCGGAACTGCGATCAGGAGCGCCAGAAACGAAGTAACGCACGTCCCGTAGATGAACGGAAGCGCGCCGAATTCACTGCCGTTCGGGTCCCAGGTGGACGTGACCAGAAAGCGCCATCCGAATTTTTGAACCGCCGGTTGTGAGTGGGTCCAAAGTTCGTCCACGAGCAGGGCCACGATAACCAGGATGGTGGCGGCGCAAGCGAGCGTAATGGGATAGGCGATAGCATCGCCCCCGCGAAGTTGGTGACAGAACGCGTGAACCTTAGAACGAGAAGTGCGTTGCGCTACATACGTCGAACTTGCCATGAGGCGAATTGCAAACGCGTCATCTAAGGCCCTACTTGATCAGAGCGATTGCCTTCTCCTCCTTGGCCACGATTTGTGCAGGCAGCTTAGCATAGGCTAACGATTCGACTGAATTTTGTCCCTTCGTAATGGCCCACCTTAAAAATCCGACAATGGCCTTTTCTTTTGCAGGATCTTGGATTTTTTCTGGAATCAAGAGCCAAGTGAAGGTGGAAATCGGATAAGCGCCATTAGCGGGCGGGTCGGTAATGGAAACGCGGAAATCGGCCGGCATTGTCTCCGCTGCAGCTTCCGCGGCCGCCGTGACGGACTTCAGATCGGCTTTGACAAATTGTCCTGCCCGATTCCTCACGTTGCCGTAGGATAGGTGATTTTTCACAGCGTAAATCAATTCGACATATCCGAGCGCGCCCTTCTGTTGCTTGATCAACCCTGCTACACCGTCATTTCCTTTACCTCCGATACCGGCAGGCCAGTCTACTGACGTATTCTTTCCCACTTTCGACTTCCACTCCGCGCTCACTTTGGACAGATAGTCTGTCCAGCAATATGTCGTTCCGCTACCGTCTGAGCGATGCACAACAACAATTTGATCCCTCGGTAGCTTCACGCCCGGATTGGCGCTCGCGATTGCCGGATCGTTCCAGGTCTTGATCTTCCCCAGAAAGATGCCGCTTAACGCTTCCGCCGTAAAATTCAATTGCTGAGTGACGCCGGGAATGTTGTAAGTCGGGACAGCAGCTCCCAAAACGGTTGGGAAATGCAGAACGTTGAAGCCGCGCTTATCTTTGAACATTTTTATCTGGGCATCGGTCATAGGGCCGTCACTTGCGCCGAAATCGACCACTCCTTCGGTCACATTCTTGATGCCCCCACCGGAGCCGATCGGTTGATAATTGATCTGAACGCTGGGGTCTATCGACTGGTATTGGCTGAACCATTTTTGATAGACGGGCGCCGGGAATGTGGCGCCTGCGCCTGTCAACGATGTCTGTGCGATTATGGGCAGCGCCGCTAATGCCAAAACAGCCAACACACTCGCGAAACTGATTCTCAAGACTCGGATCTCCTGCGCATGGACCCCAGTATCAAGGGACTGCCATAAACGGGGTGTGACGGGGATGTTACAAACCGATGAATTCCGAGTGGCTGAAGCTCAGGCGGCTCGCAGCAGTATGGTGAACGTGGACCCGCAGCCGAGTTGGCTCACCACCTCAACGCACCCGCCCATTCGCTCAATCACTTCTTTGACGATCGGCAAACCCAAGCCAGTGCCACCCGCACGTCGCGAGCGTGCTTTATCGACACGATAGAAGCGCTCAAAAATCCGTTTAAGGTCGTCACTTGCGATCCCAATGCCGGTATCGCGGACCGAGATGCGCACGCGGCCGTCATCTGCCCACCCGCACTCGACGGTGACTTCGCCATCCGGACGATTAAATTTCACTGCGTTATCGAGCAGGTTCACTAATGCTTGCTCGAGACGAAAGCGGGTTCCGACTACGCTGCAGTTCTGAAACTGGTCCAGACTCAAATGCACGCGGCGCAGCGCTGCTTCACTCTGGACAGTGTGCAGCGCTGACTCGATGACCGGTCGCAAATCGACCGACTCGGGCAGGCCTGGTGCCGCATCGGAATCCAATTCCGAGATAACCAGCAGATCAGAGGCGATGTTATTCAGCCGGATCGTTTGCGCGAGTATAATCTCCACGAATTGCCGGCTATTGCCGGTGTCTTCGAGGGCTCCATGCAACAAGGTCTCGGCATAGCCCCGAATGGCCGAAAGCGGGGTTCTGAATTCATGTGACACATCTGCTACGAAGTCTCTGCGAACTTGCTCCTGGTGCTGGATATCGGTGATGTCATGGAGCACAACGACTGCTCCACGTATGGGCGCGTTCCCCAACGGCAGGGCGCGTGCTTCAAACCAGCGGGCGCCTGCACTGGGCAACTGAAACCGATCCTTTTCGGAAGTGCCGGTGCGGACGACCAGTTCGAGCATCTCACGCAGAGCGGGTTCCCGAACGACCTCGTAGAATGCTCTCCCTTCACCGACTGGCCTGCGCGTTCCGAACGCTTCCGCAAACGCGTCGTTGCAAAAAATAACTTTGAGGGCCTGGTCCACCGCAAGCACGCCCTCGCCCATAGCGGCCAGGATTGTTTCGCGGCGGGACGATTCAAGGTTCGCTCGTTCTTTTATCTGCCGAATCCGGTCCTGCGTAATTTTGAATGCCAGCGCAAGTCTTTGCAGCTCCGGGGGTCCGGTTTCAGCAAAGTTGCCGCCCCCTTCGAGCGGCGCATTTAAGGAGTCATGGAGTTGCCGTAGATGCAAAGACCATCTACGCGCAAACGTATACATGAAAGCCATACCACCAGCACTCAGGGCAATTAGCAGTACAACCACCTTGAAGAGCACCGACGCGTGAGCGCCTTGCCGCATCAGGTCCGGTCGAAGCCAAAGAACTCCTATGATGATGGATAAAACACAAAAAACCGACCATGCGCCGACCAACTTTCCTACCGTCATTTGCTTCATGCGCCTTCAAAGGAAAGCGGTTCAGGCTTCGTGGGTTTTTAAAAACCAGGTTTGGGTGCATGGCGACTTTCTTCCAGGCTGCCGTTTGGGGCGCGTAAAGGTGCCATCGGAATGCATGATCCGCGCTCCCACTTCATCCTGCAAATACTTGGTCAATATTCTGTCACGCAGTCGCCGGGCCAGAGACCGGTCCTCAATGGGAAATAGAACTTCTACGCGGCGATTTAGGTTACGCGGCATCAGGTCGGCACTTCCGAGGTAGATCAGTTCGTCGCCGCCATTGTGGAAGTAATAGATACGGCTATGTTCGAGGAAACGTCCGAGAATGCTCCTTACGCGGATGGTCTCGCTCACTCCAGGAACGCCCGGTCGTAGCGAGCAAACGCCACGCACAAGCAAATCAATCTCGACACCAGCTTGCGAAGCTTCGTAAAGCAGGCGAATCATCCCAGGATCTTCAAGGGCATTCATTTTGAAGATGAGATGTCCATCGCCGTGTTCCCGATGTCGCTCGACCTCCGTGCGAATTAGGCGTTCCAGCCCGCTCCTCATGCTGTGCGGCGCAACCAGCAGCTTGCGGTACGATTTCTTCGCCGAATAGCCCGTCAGGTGATTGAATAGGTCACTCACGTCCGCCCCGATCTCCTCGTTGCAGGTGAACAAGCCTAGATCGGTATACAGCCGGGCGGTCGTGGGGTTGTAGTTTCCGGTGCCCAGGTGCACGTAACGCCGGATGGAATCACCCTCACGCCGGACGACCATCGCCATTTTGGCGTGCACCTTAACACCAGGCAGTCCATAGACAACGTGTACGCCCTCGCGCTCCAGCTTTTGCGCCCACTCGATGTTGCTCTCTTCGTCAAAACGGGCTTTCAGCTCCACCAGCACAGCCACTTGCTTTCCATCCTGGCTGGCATCGAGCAGTGCTTCTACTATCGGAGAATTTCGGCCGACGCGGTACAGAGTCATCTTGATTGCCAAGACGTCAGGATCCTGCGCCGAAACACGAAGAAAATCGACTACCGGCTGAAACGATTCGAACGGAGAATGCAGAAGCACGTCGGATTGCTGAATGGCTGTAAATATCTCTGGACCGGAAGCGTTCGTGAACCCCTGCGGGACCGAAGCAATGAAAGGCCTGTCTTTCAGCGCCGACCGGTCTAAGTTGAGAAGCGATCTCAGCCGGCTTAGATCGATAGGACCATCAACATGGTAAACGTCGTTTTGATCGAGCTCGAGATTGCCGGTGAGTAAGTCCACAAGCTTCTGGGGCATTCCCTTATTGACCTGCAAACGCACCGCATCGCGGAATCTACGGCGCCATACGGCTTCTTGCACGCTTTCCAACAAATCGTCAGTCTCGAGTTCCTGAATTGCAAGCTCAGCGTCCCGTGTGACATGGAACAAGTCGGCTTGAAGGATGTCCATCTCCGGAAAAAGCAGCCGCAGGTTGGCAATGATGATCTGCTCAAGCCAGACAAATGCGAGCTCAGTTCCGGTTGACGGGACCTGAATCAGTTGCGGAAGCGAATCCGGCACCTTGATCCGCGCGAAGCGTTCCTGGCCATCTCCATCACTGACGATTGCTGCGACATTCAGGCTGAGATTGGATATATGAGGGAAGGGTCGGCCTTGATCTACGGCCAAGGGCGTCAATACCGGATAAATGATGCGGCGGAAGTAGTCGTCGATCGCTGTTTTCTGCTGCGGGTTCAGTTCGTTTAGTTCAAGGATGTAAATGCCCGCATCTCTGAGTTCCGGCATCAGGTCTTCGCGCCACAGTTTGTAAATCTCCTCCATCAGGCTGGTGACTTCGTGCCGGATCAACGTGAGTTGCTCGCCAGGCGACTTGCCGTCCATGCTGATCTCTGTCGTGCGCGTCTCGATTTGCTGCCACAGTCCGGCGACTCGAACCATGAAGAACTCGTCCATGTTCGACCCAAGAATCGACACGAACTTTACCCGTTCAAGCAGCGGATTCGCGGGATCGAGAGCTTCTTCGAGTACACGGTGCTGAAATGCGAGCAAGCTGAGGTGAGGATTCAAATAGATGTCTGGAGAGTCAAGGCGGCGCTCGGGTACTCCGGCGCGGGCTGCGGTCGAGCTCCTTTTTCTCGGGGAGCGGGGAGATGCCATACGCACAGTATCTCGTCTGCTGGGGCGCGGCCAATTTATCTGGTATGCCAAGTGATCAGGAGGGCAAGGGTAAAAACTGCGTTTACGTTCCCTATGCGCATCCGACCTTTGATACAAAACTGGTTGCTTTAAAGCTGTGAGCGGAAGTATACTCTTGGAAACTCATAGCTTGCGGCATTGTTCTCGCTGCAAGTAACGGCGGGGAGCACGTTGTATCTTAAAGAACACCGAGGACCGAATGGAGATCCTCGAACAAAAGGGGCAGAAAGTGTCGAAATCGAATAGAGGCTGCAAAGAAATCATCTGGATGCGCACTTCGCTTGTTTTCGCGCTAGTCACGCTGTTCACAGGCGTCGGTTGGGGGCAAATTGGAACGGCCACGGTGACCGGCGCGGTTTACGATTCTACCGGCGCTGTAGTTCCGGACGCAGAAGTGACGGTCACAAATACGGCCCGGAACACTCCGCATGTGACGCGTACCACGAGTACTGGCGACTATACTGTTACCTCTCTCGAACCCGGTCTTTATTCGGTGACCGTGAAGCACGCCAGTTTCCACACTGCTTCTGTGCCTCCGTTCAATTTGCAAGTGGACCAAAAGGCTCGCATGGACGTCACGCTCGAACTGGGTCGAGTGAGCGAAACGGTGACGGCGACGGGAGAGGCCCCCATACTCGAAACCGAGTCGAGCACGGTAGGGCAAGTGATCGACAACAAGCGCGTCGTGGACCTCCCGTTGAATGGCCGAAATTTTCTGGATTTGGCTACGCTGGCGCCGGGCGTGACTTTTACAAAGGACAGCAACACGCGCTTCCAGGAAGTACGCGATGTTGGACGGCGCGTCGACAATCAGTACTCGCTGGGTGGGGCGCGCGCTCAGGACACCAATTTCCTTTTGGATGGCGCAACGAACACTTCGCCGGATTTCAATACGGTCGCAGCTATTCCTTCAATCGACGAGATTCAGGAGTTTAAGGTACAGACGAACTCTTACACGGCAGAATTCGGCCGCGGCGCTGCGCAGGTTAATGCAGTTACAAAGGGCGGCACGAACTCGCTCCATGGCACTGCTTACGACTTTCTCCGGAATTCTGCGTTGGATGCCAAGGACTATTTCAATGACATAAATAGTTTTCCAGGCGCTCCAAAGCCGCCATTCAAGCGGAACCAGTTTGGGGCGACTGCGGGTGGAAGGGTCATAAAAGACAAGCTGTTTTTCTTTGGCGCTTATGAAGGACTTCGTGACCGCACCGGTGGAGCCTCGTCAGGGACGGTTCCGCTCGCGGGTGTGAAGAACGGCGATTTCTCAGGTTACGGAATCCCGATATACATGACGCATATCACGAACCCGGATGGTTCATCGACGTTCCGTCCCGGCAATTCGCTTCCCGCAGGCTGTTTCAACCCAAATCCCAATACCAACGTGCCGTGGCCCAATATGATGATTCCTCAGCAATGCTGGAATCCTGCGACTGCAGCGTTTCTCGCCTCCCCGTATGTCCCTCAGCCGAACCGGCCGGGACTCCTCAACAACTTCGTTGGCGTGGTCAGCACACCTACTAACTACGATCAAGCTGCAGGGCGAATCGACTACGTGATGAACCCGAGCATGAATTTGTGGGGTAGATATTCCTGGGGGCGCGAGGACGTCATCAACAACAATGTGATACCGGTCAGAGATCTAACTGAAGCGGTGAAAACGGATACGCTCACGTTGCATCATGCCTGGACCATTGGAGGACGGATGGTTAACGAGGTCAAAGGCAATTACCTCCGAGCGGACAGCAGCCGGTTGGGTCCATTGGCCGGTAAGACCAACGTTGTGGCGCAACTTGGCATTCCGGGTGCATCCAACGATCCAATCGATTTTGGAACGCCTAGCTTCGGCGGCGAAGGCGATAACTTCATCAACAACATGGGAGAAGATGCCTTTGGTCATCCTTTGCATAAAATTCAAACTACTTACGAATATGGGGATGACTGGTCATTTATTCGCCAGCGGCATACTCTCAAGGCGGGTGTCAACTTGCGTCATGAGAACTTAAACCTGCTTTCGCACAACATTTCGCGAGGCGCGTTTACCAGTCCCGCCGTAGCAACGTCTGCAATCAATCAGACCGACGGTCTTTCGCTTGCTTCCCTGTTGCTGGGTATCAGCAATGATTCCGAGGTAGCCACCGGCGATTCGCACGTGCACCTGCTTCGCTGGACGCAGGCCTACTATATACAGGACGATTTCAAGGTATCGCCACGTCTGACTGTAAATATTGGTATCCGGTATGAGCTGGCCCCTTACTGGCACGATCTCAGAGATTCCATGGTGAACGTCGATTTCAGCGGGCCGATTCCGGTTGTGGTGCGGCCTGGTCACGGCGATCCGTACGAGGGCTTCCCGCCAACGTATTTCGACTCTGATCCGAACTCACCCACGTACCTGCCTTACGTGCGGGACAACCGTCTGGGCCATAACTTAGTATTCACGGACAAGACCAACTGGTCGCCACGCTTGGGATTTGCCTGGTCACCGGCTTTTGCACATGACAAGACAGTGATCCGCGGCGGAGCCGGAATCTTCTATTCGCCGATGAATGCAGATCCCTGGTTCGATTTCGCCCGCAACGCCCCGCGCTCGGCTAAATTAATACGTAAAGGACAATTCAGCATAGTCAATCAGATCTTCAACAACACGTCGCAGATCAAGATCCAGCCTTCCCAGTTCACCGTTGACCCGCACTTGAAAACGCCTCGCATCCAGCAATGGAGCTTCGGGATTCAGCAGGAACTCGCCCAGAACCTGATCCTCGAGGTGGCATACGTGGGTTCGGCTTCCACGCATCTGCCGCACCTTACTGACCAGAACCAACCGTTTCCGGTGCTGAACGGTGACCAGGTGGTCCAGCCTGTCACCTATTTGCCACCCAAATATCCGTCGCTGGCCTCTTTCTACAATCGATTTGAAAGCGCGACCTCCGCTAATTACAACTCGTTTCAATCGAAACTGGAAAAGCGTTTCTCGCATGGTTTCACTTTCCTGAGTTCATTCACCTGGTCCAAGACACTGGATACCGCTTCATCTACGCGCGATGGGGGGAACGGCCAAGCGACGCCGCATATCTACGATTACAGGCTCGACTATGGACCTTCGGTGTTCGACGCGAAGTTCAACTGGGTGAACAGCGCGTTATACGAGCTTCCGTTCGGGAGAGGAAGGCACTGGGGCTCGAATTGGTCCGGTCTGGTCGACGGTCTATTCGGGGGATGGCAGATCGGTGGGATCAGTGTTGTGCGGACTGGTTTTCCGGCTTCCTGCTTGAATACGAGCGACGCGGCCGTAAACAATGTCGTGTTCGAGCAGGACAACTGCGATATCATTGGCAACGCCAACGATGGCCCTCACCAGGTTTTGGACTGGTGGAACCTCTCTGCTTTCGCTCTGCCCACAAATGAGGAGGTGTTCGGGAATGGGGGACGGAGTGTCTTGCGAGGACCAAAATTTGTCAGCTTTGACTTCAGCGCCACGAAGACAACCAGCATTACCGAACGGCTAAAACTGCAGTTCCGGTTTGAGGCCTTCAACTTACTGAATCACCCGATTTTCTCAATGCCGAGTCCGTTCGCGGATAGCTATCCCACTTACGATCCGACCGGCAGGTTTCCAATTGGCCCTGCCGACATCAGCCAAATTGGCTCGTTCAACACAATCAACAGTACTGCCGCTAAGAACCGCGAGCTTCAGTTCGCGTTGAAGTTGATCTGGTAAGCGGTGACCCAGAAGCTCGCCTAGAATCAGAAATCAGCCGATAAGCCGCGGAACACATACTGGTGCTTCGCCAAGTTGACACGCGAACCGCGGAACCGGACCCCTTCCATCTCCAGCCGCAGCCGCTGCTCGAACCCGCCATCCCGTTTGCACTTGATCTGCCCGCCCGAACCTAGCACCCGGTGCCATGGAAGTCTGTCACCATATTTCCGCAGCACCTGTGCGACTTGGCGATGATAGCGAGGATATCCGGCGGCCTCGGCGATCTGTCCATATGTGGCAATCTTGCCCCGGGGGATCAGGCGGATAACGCGGCGAATCGCCGTTTCCATGTGCTCGGCTTTTCGCGTGCGCAGGGAAGGACGTGAGATCTTCATAGTCGAAGGTTTCCGCTTCATCGTATTGGAGAGTACATGCCAGGCCCACTCGCAGGCATTCGCGTCATTGATCTAACCACCATTGTCATGGGACCGTACGCCACGCAGATTTTAGGCGACATGGGCGCTGACGTGATTAAGGTCGAATCTCCGGGAGGAGATATTTTTCGGGAGGTGGCGCCCTTCCGTCACCGCGGCATGGGTGCTGCATTCCTTAATGTAAACCGGAATAAACGTAGTGTTGTTTTGAATCTCGAGCTGGAGGAAGATAAGCAGATATTCCTGAAACTTGTCGACACGGCGGACGTGTTCGTTTACACTTTGCGGCCGCGTTCTCTCGAAAAATTCGGCCTTAATTACAACAGCCTGCGCGAACGCAATCCGCGTCTAATACATTGCGGCGCATACGGGTTCTCCGAAGAAGGACCCTATCGAGGCCGTCCTGCGTACGATGACGTGATCCAGGCGATGAGCGGTACTGCTTCACTCCAAGGCCGCAACGATCCAAATGGACCAAAATTTGTCAACACCATCATGGCTGACAAGATTGCGGGCCTTTCGGCAGCTTATGCAATTACCGCCGCGCTGTACGAACGCGAAAAGTCGGAGGTGGGCCAGGCGATTGAAGTGCCGATGTTCGAAACCCTTGTCTCATTCAACATGGTCGAGCACCTGGCCGGCGAAACGTTTTGTCCTTCGCTCGGCAGCATGGGTTATGATCGCGTTCTTTCGCCGCATCGCCGACCGCATCGAACCAAGGATGGATATGTCGGGCTGATGCCCTACAACACTGCGCAGTGGAAGCGGTTTTTCGAGCTTGCCGGTAAACCGCACTATGCCGCGGACGTTCGCTTCATAGAGCATGCTGCGAGGAGTGAAAATATAGACGAGCTTTATCGCATTCTCGCGGAAATTCTGGTCGAGCGCTCAACCACCGATTGGATTCGACTGCTCGAAACCGCCGACATCCCCATTGCACCTGTGTTGTCGCTTGAGGATTTACTAGAAGATCGGCATCTACAGGCAGTAGGGTTCTTCCGGCGGGACGATCACCCGTCCGAAGGAAAAGTTCTAACTGTTTCGAGCCCGGTCCGATTCAGCCGGACACCAGCAACCATCGAGCGCCTTGCGCCGCGTCTCGACGAGCACCGTGAAGAGATCTTGGAAGAGACAAGCGGGTCCGTTGAGCCGAGCGCCCCGTGATGGTCAAAGTACCGGGACATCCACGATCCCAGTACTCACGAGATATGCTGTTTTGAATATTGATACGAGGAGGCCTCCCAATGTCTAGTCCTGCTCCGATTGGCGCGGTTTGGATTCGCCGTGCAGCGCCCGAAGATGCCGATACGTGTGGCCGTATCTGTTACGAGGCTTTCGCGGCCATTAACGTTCAGCACAGCTTCGCCCCGGACTTCCCGGCTTCTGAAGTCACCGTTGGCCTCCTCAAAATGCTGTTTTCACATCCGCACTTCTACTGCGTCGTCGCGGAATTAGATGGACGGATCGTCGGAAGCAACTGCCTGGACGAGCGCTCAATTATTGCGGAGTCGGGCCGGTGACCGTGGACCCGACTGTTCAGAACCGAAGCATCGGACGGATGCTGATGCAGGACGTGATCGACCGGGCACACGAGCGAAGCCTTCCAGGAATCCGGCTGCTGCAAGCGGCGTTTCACAACCGCTCGTTATCGCTTTACACGAAATTAGGCTTCGTCACTCGTGAGCCGATATCCGTCATGCAAGGTCCTCCCATCAAGAGGAGCATTGAGGGATGCACGGTCCGGCCCGCAACAGAAGGTGACATTGAGGCGGGTAGTCAGGTTAGTGAGCGGGTGCACGGCCACAGCCGAGCTGGCGAGTTGCGTGATGCCATCGCTCAGAATACGGCCGTCGTAGTCGAACGACACGGTCAAGTTACAGGGTACGCGTCCGCGGTCGGATTCTTTGGGCATGCTGTAGCCGAATCCAACCTGGATCTTCAGGCCTTGATTGCCGCTGCTGAGAGTTTCAGCGGGCCGGGCATCCTCGTACCCACTCGTAACACGGCGCTATTTCGCTGGTGTCTGGAGAATGATCTGCGACTTGTCCAGCCTATGACGTTGATGACCATTGGCCTCTACAACGAGCCTGCGGGGGCGTATCTTCCTTCGATACTCTTCTAGCTATTTACGAAGTAACCGCACCACCTTGTGTGAGTTCAAAAAGCTTCTTCACGGTTCTCCAGTTTCTCGAGGTGCTTATCGTCTTGAGCTTTGAATCGAAATAACTGTTTGTAAGTTTCGTACGCGCGGCGCCGTGTGGAAGATTCATGTAAATTTCCCGGCCGCGCACAATGAACTTATCCGGCGGTGATCTATCGGGGTTTAGATCGTCTATGTCGCTAGAATTGGGCAGCTCCGCCAGAAACAAGACGTGCAGTGTTTCTTCGGCTATCCCTGCCTTGATGAAAGGATTGTTCGACACGACGTCGCGCAGTTCGTCAGTTGTCCGCAAAACAATCTGAGTCTTAAACTCAAAGTACTTGTGGATTTCTGCGGCAATCAATGCAGTAACCTGCGGCGCTACTGTAGGCAGCGCACTGAAGATGACATTCCCACTCTGGATGTATGTACTCACGTTGTGGCATCCGGCGTCCATGAACATAAGAGCGAGGTCTTTCATGGGGAGTCTATTTTTGCCACCCAGATTCACTCCTCGAAGTAGCGCCACGTGGGCTGCCGCTATCATCGAGCAATTATCCTCCATAACGTGAAGTAAGCCTTATACTCGACCTTGGCAGACACGCCGGAGCCGCGCCCTAGGACTGCCTTTTGGCGGACCATCACACGGCTCGAAAAGAGCAAGATCAATACATGGATTGCACTCCGAAATTCGCTCGGCGTTGCGCTCCCACTTGCTATCGGAATCGCAATCGGGGAACCTCTCGGCGCGGTCGCAATTACGACCGGCGCATTAAACGTCTCGTTTTCCGACGGCGACGATCCATACGCCCAACGAGCCCGGCGAATGCTCGCCTGGAGTTTCCTCGGTGCGGTGGCTGTATTTACCGGTTCGATTACTGGCAAATATCATTGGGCCGCCATTCTGGTGGTCGCCGCATGGGCGTTCGCGGCTGGAATGCTTGTTTCGATAGGCACCAGAGCGGGCGATCTCGGCCTCAACACATTAGTCGCCCTCGTAGTGTTTGCAGCGCGCGGCATTGCACCCGGCAGACGCCCTAATTGCGGCTCTTCTCGTTCTTGCCGGCGGCTTGCTTCAAACCTGCCTTGCCCTGCTGTTGTGGCCGATCCGGCATAAGCAGCCCGAGCGCCAAGCGCTTGGTCAACTCTATCTTGATCTCGCCAGGGATGTAGATCCGCATCCTGAAAAATCCCCTTCTCTCCCGGTGAGCACGCCAAGCACTCAGGCTCTAGATACACTTTCCGCTCTCGGGCGGGACCACAGCATCGAAGGGGAGCGCTACCGTTTGCTATTTGATCAGGCGGACCGGATCCGTATAGTCGAGCTTCGTTCTAGAACGCCTCCGTCAGGCATTCACAGAGGAACGAGGGGAAATCGCACCCGATCGGCAGAAGACCATTGAATGCCTGAATAAGTTGCTGGACACGGCATCAAGGCTCTTGCGCAGCGTCGGCGTTTCTCTTATCGCGGATGAGCCAATCAAAAGAGCGCCGGATCTGCTGAAAGAGCTGCATTTCCTGTTCGAAGAGACACATTGCCCATCGTCAGATTCTGATCCTCCTCCATCGAATGAGATATCGCTGGCCATGGACGCCCTCGCTGGCCAGATTCGTGCCGTGCTCGACCTTGCGCAACATACGACGCCGGAGGGGCTTGTGGATTTTGCCAGAAAGGAAGCAGCGCAGCCTTGGAAACTTCAGGTGCAAAGTTGGTTGGGAACTCTAGGCGCAAACCTGCATTTCAAATCTCCCGCTTTCCGGCACGCTGTTCGGCTCGCTACCTGTGTCGCCATAGGTGATGCCATTGGGCGCAGCATCAGTTGGGAAAGATCATATTGGCTGCCGATGACTGTGGCTGTGGTCCTCAAGCCGGACTTCACCACAACTTTTAGCCGAGGTGTGTTACGCCTCGTTGGCACATTCACCGGCCTGATTCTTGCAACCGCGCTCTATCACCTGTTCCCTCTATCTCCGCTTACGCAGTTGATTTTAGTCGGCGTCTTCACGTTCCTCCTTCGATCCATCGGTCCGGCAAATTACGGTGTTTTAAGCCTCACCATCAGCGGGCTGATCGTGTTCTTGATTGCCGCTACTGGCGTGTCGCCGGCAGAAGTGGTGGTTCAGCGCGCCTTAAACACCGCAGCCGGGGGTATGCTGGCCTTGCTTGCTTATGCCCTTTGGCCCACTTGGGAGCGAACACAATTGTGGGAAGTGATTGCCGAAATGCTCGATGCTTCCCGGTTTTACTTTCAGGCCAT
Organism: Bryobacteraceae bacterium; assembly: GCA_051003475.1. Lineage (GTDB taxonomy): Bacteria > Acidobacteriota > Terriglobia > Bryobacterales > Bryobacteraceae > Bog-105. Next base: position 31,795 of record JBPCLH010000105.1, on the reverse strand, counting down.
CGTAGATAAATTCAAGCGAGGCGATCCATCACTCGAGTCCAAGTTGGAGAACACCCGTCGCGCCTGGAGACGCGCGCGATCGAATGCTGAAGCATCAGTAGACCGCGTGAGCGCCGAGCCAGGTATTACCGGAGACCAATTGGGTTGCGTCACTTCAATACTGGCCCACTCACACGCTTTAGTGCACGCGATGATGGCTTTAGAAGCAGGACTGACTGGAGCCCAAGCCAGCAAACCTCCACCGGAGTTTCAGACATTCGCCGCGATGTCGATTTCACGCTTTACTTTTTGGTGGCGGCACTTCGAGGTTCTTCCGTTCAGTCCGAGGCGTTGCCAAAGCTGCGGGAGGATCATAGCCGTCTGCTACAAGCCCGCAAGAATCTCTCGCCGGCTTACGAGTTCGCACTGATCGAAACGGATCGCTTAACGACTGCCCTCAATACTGTTCGTGAACAAGTCATGCGCTGCCTCGGCCAGAATGCGAATCGCCAAGTGGCCGCAAGCAAAGATCGGAGATAGCGTCGGTCAAATCACGAGGCTCGTCAACGATTCCCTGTCCTCGGCGATTTCCAGCACTCCGCTGGTTTTCGCGTAAGATCGAAGAACTTCCGCGACGCTCCACGCCTGCGCGCAGCAGCCACGTGGCGTAAACGGCGGCTCGGCATCAAAGATTTCGCTTATCGAGCCCACGCATGCGGAACGAAGATGAGGCTTGAATGCTCTGAGGAAATCGTGCGCAGCTTCCCGATCGTCTGGATACACCTTCAGCCAGGCATCGATAAACGGACCGATAAGCCAGGCCCAAACCGTCCCTTGATGATAGGCCGCATCACGCGATCTGAGATCGCCATCGTACTGCGGCTTGAAATCTCGATCACCCGGCGCGAGCGACCTCAGCCCAACCGGGGTCAGCAGCTTTCGCGTGACAACTTGCATCACGGGCGCCCAGCGCTCCTCATTCAATATTGGGTAGTCCAGAGAAATCGCGAACAACTGATTTGGCCGGCAAGCCGGGTCGGGCTTTCCGGAGTCTCCGTCGATCACGTCGTAAAGATAGCCGCCCTTTTCATACCAAAACTTTTCGTTAAAGGACGATCTGGCTCTCGCCGCATGCTCCGCGACACCGTTTGCTTCATCTGGTCTGCCAGCCTGCCGGAGCCAGTCCTCTAGAAGCCGGAGAGCGTTGTACCAAAGCGCATTAATCTCCACCGCCTTGCCGCGACGGGGCGTTACAACCCAGTCTCCTACCTTTGCATCCATCCAGGTAAGTTGATAGCCCTCCTGACCTTGAGCGAGCAGCCCGTCACTATGATCTACGTGAATGTTGAATCGCGTGCCGCGTAGATGATGGCCCACTATGTCCAGGAGAGCCGGCAACATCTGTGTGAGCAGATGTTGGTCGTTCGTGTACTCAACGTACCTGTGAAGCGCATGGAAGAACCAGAGGGTGGCGTCTGCCGTGTGATACAGGCCTTCTTTCTTGCCCTCGGGGAACATATTGGGGATCAAGCCATCACGAATGTAATGCGCAAACGTCCGCAAAATATAACTGGCTTCCACCTGCCGTCCCGTTGTCAGCGTCAGACCTTCTAAACTGATCATCGTGTCGCGGCCCCAGTCCGTGAACCAGTGGTAGCCGGCGATAATGGTCCGGATTTCGTCTCCTGCGGCTCGCGCTCGCGTTGTGTCTTCCTGTCGCCCAACAGGTCTGATGACAAACTGATCAGCGGCCCAAATTAGCTCGTCACATGTCTCATCACGCGTGCCGGCATGCGCTTCCAGCAAAAGGCGCCGTCTTCGATCATGTTCGGCATCCCAAGCTTCTTTCGGAGAAAGAGCGGACATAATGTCCCAGCTGTCTGTTGAAGCAACAATCGTCGCGTCTTGGCCGGGGGTGAGCTCAGCCGAAAAGTGCCCCGGGCTCCATAGATCGCCCTTCCATATGTAACCGCGACCACGCTCGACAGGGTAAATAACGTTCTCGATACGGGCGCACTCGACTGCCAGTCCGGCGCCGCTTGCGAGCACCATAATCCGCAATGGCGGTAGGTCGTTTGAGCTTTTCAATAGTTCGTAATGGTGATCTCGAACCGTAAACGTGTACGTATCGATCGGCGTACTCACAGGAGCCTCATGCTCCCTCATATTCACCGCTGGCCATAGCTGCAGTTTTAGAGAGCCGGAACCGGATGAAATGCGGTAATTGAGGTAAGTCGTGTTCTGGCCGTGCGGCAAAAGAAGGCGCTTTTCAAGCGTGAGTCCATCAAATTCATAGGTCCAGATCGGAAGCCCAAGATGAAGGTCGAAACTCGTCAGGTACTGAGAACCGGTAAAGTTCGCCCCATGCGCTCTTTCTAGCCCATTTAGCTGGATTGTGCGGCCATCCGGCAAAACCACTCGCTCAAGAATCTGGTTCAGCATCATGGTTCGCCCCAATGGGCCCGGTAGTGCCGCGATCAAGTAACCGTGGAAAACACGCGTGAGACTTCCACCGATAGTGCCGGACGCATATCCTCCGAGTCCGTTTGCAACTAGCCACTCGGTCTTCGTTAACGTCTCCAGTTCGGCTTCGCTCAGCGCATCATCAGGTTTATGGCTGAAAATGTTTTGCATTAGAAATATAGTGGGCCGCGGTTACAGAGTTTGCTCGTCAGTCTTCAATCGTGTGGGGATGCAAGAGGATCGCGGCCTGGCCTGGGATCTTCCAATTTTGTTCAGTGTCCAGCAGTGGTGTTCCACATCCGCCGTACTGAGGGTCCTCGGATGACCACATCTTTACCCACTCCGTAGATGCGGGAGGAGCCAATAATGGTTCTGGCGCGGGGTCCAAAGCCAGTTCTATTCCCAGGTTAACTAATAACAGCCGGTCCTGCTGAAACCCCGGCGAGAAGAATCGCAGAAGAATGCACTGAGGCGAAAAGACCGCGCCGTCGACGCCATCCGTGCCCTGCTGGCAAAGGATCGGGTCCTCTCGCCGCAGACGCAACAAATCTTTATGAAGCGCGTAAATTTCAGCATGTTTGTCCACTTCAGCATGGTTGAGCTTGCAGCTTTCGAATGTCTCCGGCGCGACCGGGTCATCGAAGCATTTCTGGATTTCGGGCAATGACAAAGAACGCCATTGGCTGAGAAATTCCACACGGCCCGCCTTGATCAGCTTTGCCAGGTCCGGCTTATGATCCGCGAAAAACAGGAAGGGGCTTGAAGCTGCAAACTCCTGCCCCTGGAAAAGCATCGGTGTACCAGGCGCTAGGAGTGTCAGCGCGGTCAGCGCCTTAAGCATACCGGGCGATGTCAGTTCCTGGATTCGTTGACCGCAAGCGGAATTCGCCAACTGATCATGGTTCTGAATGAAGTTGATCATTGCCGCGCGGGGCAAGCCTAACGTCGGTGTGCCGCGCCGCTTCTGTTGCCAGCGATAGCATTGCCCCTGGAACAAGTACCCGTATTTAACTGCCGATAGCAGCTCCTGCGCCGTACCTCGGTAATCCGTGTAATAGGCATCGGCTTTGCCAGTAAGCGCCACCATCGCGGTGTGATGGTAATCGTCATTCCACAGCGCGTCAAGGCCATACCCACCATCTTCGATGCGCTTGATCAAACGAGTGTTTTGCGGTTCATTCTCTCCCACCAGGAGAATCGCCTTGTGACCCGCCGCATTCCGGGCAGCACAGGTCAGTTCGGTGAGCATGTGTGGCTCAGACCCGTCATGGATGTCCTGCGTGGCATCAAAGCGCAAGCCATCCAGGTAGAATTCCCGGATCCAATATGCGGCGTTCTCCCGAAAGAACTCCCGCACCGGGCCACTTTCTTCTCCATCGAAGTTGATCGCCTCGCCCCAATCAGTCTTATAGCGGTTTGTGACATAGAACGGCGAAAATTTCGTGAGGTAATTGCCGTCAGGACCTAAATGGTTGTAAACAACGTCCAGAATGACGCCCAAGCCGAGTGAATGCGCACGATCAACAAAAGAGCGCATATTCTTCGGAGTTCCATATATGGACGCTGGCGCGTAGGGCTGCACGCCGTCATAACCCCACCCAAATCTTCCTGGAAAATCCGCAACGGGCATCACTTCTATCAATGTGAGGCCGGTATCCCGCAGGTATTCCAACTTCTCTGCGGCGGCAATCCAGGTGCCTTGGGGCGTAAAAGTACCCAGGTGCATCTCATAGATCACCTGCCCCTCTAACTTGATCCCGGGCCAGGCGTCATCCGACCACTGAAAAGAAGCTGGATCCACGATCTCCGACCAACCATGTGGCCCAGTCGGTTGATAGCGCGATGCGGGGTCGGGGTACGCCTCGCCGCCATCGAGCTGGTATTTGTAACGCACTCCCGCGCAAATGCCCGGGACAAAACCTGCGAAATATCCGTGTTCTTCCTCCGCTAGGTCGACCCGCTCGCGTGATCCATCGATCGTTACTCTGACCGACCGGCGCTGAGGCGCCCAAACGCGGAAGTGCGTTCCACTCCCGTCGGATGATACTTCGGCGCCGACAGGCATTCGCCGCTGAATGTTTCTCTCCAAGCGAGCGCCGTCTACTTTCCCGACCAGCATGCAGAACGTTTCTCGAGAAATGCGGAGATGCCCTCTTGCGCATCGCCTGCCATTGCATTGATGCTCATGACCCCTTTGGCGTAAGCATACGCTTTAGGCTGGTCGAGATCGATCTGCTTGTAATACGCCTGTTTACCGATCCTCACTGTGAGCGGACTCGCCTCAGCAATGCGCGTTGCCAGCTGGCGGGTGGCTCCCTTTAACTCAGCTGCCGGAACTACGCTATTGATCAAACCCCACTTCGCCGCTTTTGCCGCATCGATCACTTCGCCTGTAAGAAGCATATGCAAAGCGCGCTTGCGTCCGACCGCACGGCTCAGCGCAACCATTGGGGTTGTGCAGAACAAGCCGATGCGAACGCCCGGGGTCGCAAACGTGGCTTGCTCGGATGCGATTGCCAGATCACAGCTTGCAACCATCTGGCAACCCGCCGCAGTGGCAACGCCTTGCACCTCGGCAATCACTGGTTGGGGAATTGATTGAATCTTCATCATCAGGTCGGCGCAAACGTCGAAAAGCTGCCGGTACTCGCTGGCGAACGGCCCACCATCTCACTAAGGTCGTGGCCGGAACAGTAGACATTTCCCGCCGCAGCAAGGATCACCGCCTGTGCACTGCCATTCCCTTCAATCTCCTCAAGACAGCCGAGTAGTTCGCGCATCAAATTGAGCGATAGCGCATTTCGGCGATTCGGGCGGTTAAGCGTTACGATCGCCGTGGTCCCCTCAAATTCCAGCAACAAATCTTGATTTGGCATTCCCTGCCTCCGTCCCGTGACTTACACTCTTAGTGAATCACTGTGTCATTCGAAGTCTCAGATGGGCGGATTCAACTACTCGATTCAGAACTGTTCGAGGAGTTAATTGAGCAAGCCCGCCAGTCTCCGCGTCTCCGCACGAATCATAACTTCCACGTCAGCATGGAAGATAATCCTCATCGATTTCTCAATGTAATGTTGAAGGGCACCTACATCCCTCCGCATCGTCATCGCGAACCTCCCAAACCAGAATCTTTCCTCGTGCTCAGCGGTGAGCTGGCATTCTTCACGTTTGACGCTTCGGGGCAAGTTGAGACCCTACACGGTTTGGGCCGCGACCCCATCGGAATCGACATCCAGCCCGGCGTGTGGCATACGTTGGCTGTTCTATCCGAGCACGCAATTTGTTTCGAGGTCAAGCCAGGGCCCTATTCGGCGATGAATGACAAGGATTTCGCGACCTGGGCGCCGAGAGAGGGCGATCCGAACGCGCCAGAATATCTCGAACAGCTGATTTCGCGCATTCCAGGGCGGTGATCAGGACGTCGCCGCTGCGCCAAGAACGGCGTTTTCGGACGATCACCACTCGCATTTTCACCTACCTACGTGATCTTCCCGATCCACGTTCCCGGCTGTAAGGGCGCTTCGAACCGGAGCCGGCACGGGAACACCAGGTTTCAGTGCTTCCCATAGAATGCGATTCATTTCTTCGGGATCAGCTCGATCGAATTCCGAAAAATCCATCTGCAGAGAAGCTTTTGCGGCGGGGCCTTTTTCTGGATTTTTGGCCACAAGGTCGGTTTGAGGCAATGCATTGCTGTATGCAGCGAGATCAGGGATTGTGCTGAAGGCACGATACATGGGGGCCGCACCACGGTCGAATTGGGTCATCGTTGGCAGCCCGAATATGAGTTCCATCGTGTGAATCATCGAGGCCGTTGTGTACAGTGTGCTGTCGACGATGCGCCGTTTAATGTATGGCGAGATCGCCAGACCCACCGTTCTGCGGCAGTCGACGTGATCGGGACCATCCTGCGCGTCATCTTCAATCACGAAAACGATTGTTTCCGGCCAGAAGCGCGAGTGCGAAACTGCATCGATGATTTTCCCCAGCGCCTGGTCGTTTGATGCAACCATTGCACTGGGCGTATAGTCGCCGGGACGCAATGCATGAGTATGATCTTCGCCGAGCGACATTACCATGAACCGCGGCCAATCATCATTTTTCTCCCCTGCGTGCATCTCTCGGATGAAGACGTCGGCCAGATCCGGGTCGCGGCCCTGGCTGGTATTTGTCCAGTTCGTGGATGCGAGTTTCAGCCAATCAACGCTGGCGTGGCCTTCTAGTCCCTTCGCAACGAACCTGGGACCCTGATCGCGCCCGGAATGGAAAAACGCAAACTCTCCATAGGTCCGAAAGCTTATCCCATGTCGCGCACAATTGTCCCAAAGATAACCGCCTGGCGACGACCGCAACCGTTCATCGGCTCCCAGTTCCCCATCTCCGGACTTAGGCTCACCGCGTCCGCTGTAGCTTTGCAGCCATGCTTTAGAAACAAAGTCCGTCGCATAGGCCGCATCGCTCCATTGATGTCCATTCTCAGAAACCTCGCCGTTCACGTATAGGTTGTCGAACACTGCCCAGGTCCTTGCGAGTTTATGTGCATTCGGTGTCACCGCTTCTCCAAATAAAGTCAGACTAGGGTCGCCGTTTCCCCGGCCCAAGTCGCCTAGCACCTGGTCGTATGTTCGATTCTCGCGGATTATGTAGAGAACGTGCTTAAGCTGTGGAAACACATGCGCCCGAATCGCCGTCACCGCTTCAGCCTTGCTGCGATCTTCCGGAGCGGGGAAATCATGAACAACCTGTTTAGTCAGCCGATTCAATTGCCTTGTACTTGGCATGTTTATGAAAGAGATATAACCGGTCAACGTGTCGCCAACATAGTCGTAGGGATGCCTGGGGTCTGGTTCAGCCTCTTTCGAGGGTTTCACCGTTGGAGCGTTGCCTCGGGAACCCAATCCCTTTGCAATGCCGACATAAAGCCGACGGATGCCATCCGGTGGGAATGAATCCGAGGACTTGAGAATGATCGGGCTTCGAAATATCGATTACTGCGACATCGTTGTTGTCTGCGTTTGCGACAAATAGGCGCGTTCCATCACAGTTTACCGCAACCGCGTCCGGAGTGGATCCCACTGGATCGGAGGGAACAAGAGATGTCTTGATGGTTTCAACCACCCTATTCTGCCGGATAATGCTGACGCTGTTCGAACCCGCGTTCGAGACGAAGAGCCGCCCGTCAGGACCGAATACCAGATCGTTCGGACGGATCCCAACCTTAATGCGAGCGATAGGCGCTAGTGCTGTCGTGCCGAAAAGACTGATCGACTCATCCCCCCAGTTTGAGACGGCAAGGAGCATTCCGTCCGGAGAAACCGCAGCCCGATACGCGCCGTACCCTGAAGCGACTCTTGTTTCAATCTCGTAATTACCTGCGGACAACCGATAGATGGTGTCGTTGTTGATATTCACGACGAAAGGGCTCCGTCCTTGCCAATTGCTATCCCACTGATGAAGCGATCCTTCGCTGCCAAACCGCCAATGCCGATCGGTGCCGCGAACGAGAGCTTCCCTGCATCGAGGTTCGCCCGTAGCACTGCAGCATCAAATTGAGGGCAGCGATTTGCTCGCCGCGTGACGCCAGTCGCTTCTCCAGCTTGGCGTTGTCGACAGCGCCTCCGCCACATACGAAGAGTTGCTTGGAGCGAAAATCGAACGCCATATCGCCGTAAACCTTGCCCAGGTTTGCGCTAGAGACGATCGCCTCAGCCCTCGAATCAATGACCGTTACGCCTTGATGGTGAAATCCGGATGTGAGGATCATAAGATGGCTCCCGTCTGGGGACACGAGAATTCTGGAGGTGGAATCTCCCATCAGCTGAATGTGCTTGCCCACAGGACTGATTCGCCAGCCTTGTGGCAAAGGCTGCGTTCGGGACGCGCTGAGGCTCGTGACGGCAAACAACAAACCGATCAAAATGGCTCGCCAATTCTTTCTGCCGTCGACGCGCACGTGATTTCTCAGGCGAAGCATATTTCTGTTCCAGTATTCTTGCATTTTTCGTGCTTGTCAGGGGAATTTGGGCGTTCGATACATTGGATCAAGAATGTTCACTGTTGTATCGCTCGGACCGGCGATCCTGTTCTGCATCGTAACGATGCTGGGGTGGGGCTCGTGGGCAAACACGCAAAAGCTAGCCGGGAAGACCGCTTGGCCATTTGAGCTCTATTACTGGGACTACGCGATTGGTGTGCTTCTCCTGAGCATCGTCTTCATGTTGACGCTCGGCAGCATGGGTTCGACTGGCATGGGCGCCATTGAGAATCTGCGGCAAGCATCGCATGCGACGGTAGCGCGGGCAATAGTTAGCGGCGCTCTGTTTAATCTCGCCAACATTCTCCTGGTTGTCGCCATCGATACAGCGGGAATGTCCGTCGCTTTCCCGGTCGGAATTGGGCTGGCGCTCGTCATCGGAACAGTCGCGAGCTACGCTCAGACGCCCAAAGGCGATCCGCTTCTGCTCTTCTCCGGCGTCGTGCTGGTTCTTTTCGCGATGATCATGTCAGCGCTAGCTTATAGCAAATTATCCCGGGCCAGCAAACGAGCGCGAACGAAAGGGCTCGCCTTCAGCATGATTGCAGGGTGCCTCATGGGCTTTTTCTACCCCCAGCTGCAAAGCTCAATCTCGCCGCGTTTCAACGCAAATCCAATTCAACCCGGTTTTCTCACTCCGTACACCGCCTTGTTCTGGTTTTCAATCGGTCTTGTGGCTAGCAATGTGGTTGTGAATACGATTTTCATGAAAGCGGGCGGCAAAACGTACGCTCAATACTTTGCAGGTACGATGAAGCTCCATTCCGCGGGCGTGCTTGGCGGGGCAATCTGGATGATTGCATTAAGCCTGAATGTCCTTGCCTCGGGTGTAGCTGGGCCGGCCATCTCCTACGCGCTCGGCCAAGGGGCGACACTTATCGCAGCAATTTGGGGGGTAGTGATCTGGAAAGAATTTCGTGCCGCCCCAAAGGGTACGACGCCGCTGATTGCGCTTATGTTCGCCGGCTATGCGCTGGGCCTGATTGTGATTGGCATCGCCACTTTGTGACTCACGTATCGCGTCACTGTTTCTCCGCTACGACCGGCAAAACCAGCGCTGACGGATGCTGTGCGTCGTGATAGATCGTGTTCGTCGCCGTTACCTGCCGCCGGGCGAATTCAACATCTTCGCCGGTGTTCAAGTTTCTGTCGAAGCGTGGAAAATTGCTGCTACTCACTTCCAGGCGCACCATATGTCCCTTGCGGAAAAGGTTACTCGTCGACCACAGGTCAATCCTGAACTTATAGATCTGTCCCGGGTTCATTAATTGAGCTTTCTCCTGCGAATCTCGGTAACGTCCGCGAACGATTCCTTCCGTCAGATTCTGAGCGAAACCGTCAGGCCAGACATCAACTAGTTTAGCTGTGAAATCGGTGTCAACCGCCGATGATTTCGCATACAGCTCAAGGCTTACAGGTCCCGTCACTTCGAAATCGCGAGTAAGAGGGGCGGTTGAGAAAATGAGAACATCATCTCTAGCTTCGTTGGGCCGTTGATCCCGCGGCCCTGGCGCCAAATGCTGCGAATCGCAGCACAGAGGGCCACCAATGGTGGCAACGGGATTTGAGGGATCGTAAACGTACTGGTCAGACGGTTCCGAGTCAGGCGCTTTGGTCGCGAGAGTGCCACCGCCGCGTAGTGAGTTCGCACCTGCGGACGAGTGTAAGAAATATTTTGTGCTGCGCGCCCGAGCCAGGGGCCAATCATCCTCCTGCCGCCACTCATTCACGCCCAGGACAAAGATCTTCACCCGCTTCTCCTTCGCAAACTCATTCTCGATACCTTTAAGAAGGAAATCGTACCAGCGCAGGGTAACACCGTCTCCATCGAATTCAGCCGCAACAGGACCGAAATCGACGTCGCCGATCTTTCGCCCACTGCCAGCGTGACCACCTATAACGACTAATAGACGCTGACCGTCGCGGGCTGCCGGGTTTCCAGCTTTTGCTTTCGTGCCTACGTAATTACGCAGCGATCCTCCCTGAAAAATGTCATACCAGGCTGCGATCGTAAGCGCGGGAACCGTGATATCCCGGTAGTGTTCTTGGATCGACCAGCGCTTCCAATACTCGTCATAACTAGCGTGAGCGAGCCAGTCTAGAAAGTACGGAGCCAGAGAGTCAGTCAAGCTCGCGGGCGATGGCGATTCCTCGAAATTGAACAAAGGGTAATGTGCGAGCGGAAGCTTCCACGCTTCCTCCAAAGCGTTCGTGCGCTTTTGCACGGTGCGATTCAATGTGTCTTGTGCGAGCCCGGACGTCCATGACTCGTTAAACCACTGCTCGAAAGCGCCGCCCTGGTACGTCCACCCATCGTGATAGTTGCTGGCCGTCACGACAGGGCATATCCCCGCGAGATGCGGCGGATGGGCGATAGCGGTCAGCATCTGCGTGGCACCCACATAGGACCCGCCGAACATGCCTACTTTCCCGTTCGAATACGGTAACGATGCCGCCCATTCGACAGTGTCGTATCCATCTTGCGATTCGTACTTGAAGGGGTACCACTCGCCCTGAGACGTGTAGCGGCCGCGAACGTCCTGAACGATGACCACGTAGCCGTGCGCTGCCGCCTCAAAACCGAAATCTGCTTCTCCGCTCTTGCTATAGGGTGTGCGCTGCAGAAGTACAGGAAAGCGTCCTTCGATTTTCGGTCGATAGATATCGGCACGGAGTACGACGCCGTCGCGCATGGTCACGACAGCACCGCGCTCGACCGTGATCTCGTAGCGCTCGGCGGCCCACGTGAGAGATGCGCCTGCGAACAAATACATGGCGACTATGGTCAAACATGCTTTCTTGTGATTCATGAATGATCTCCAGACGCAAACGAACTCGTTGTAGGATATAGCATCTCTTCTCTCGAAGTATGTTTCTCACTTCTGATCTCCCGTCACAGCAGGTTTTTGTGCACTGATCTCTGATGACCGAACCAGCGAGCGTTAGTGAATTCGCCCAGGGCTCTGTCCGAGGATTTCTTCACCGACCGGCCGGCTTAGTAACTGCAGGGCTAGTCCTTACCCACGGTGCCGGGGGCAACTGTGAGGGACCGCTCCTAATTGCCGTTGCGACCGCTTTTTGCGAGGCAGGCATCTTGGTTCTGCGTTGCGATCTCCCGTTCAGACAGCGTAAGCGATACGGACCGCCAAGTCCCCTTACAGCCGCGGAAGATCGGGCCGGATTGAGGGATGCGGTCCATGCAGTCAGGAACCTGGGATCCGGGCAGATATTTTTGGGGGGCCATTCTTACGGAGGACGCCAGGCGAGCATTCTGGCCGCTGAAGAGCCTGATTCGATTGATGCTCTCCTGCTGCTCTCGTATCCGCTTCACCCACCGAATAAGCCCAAACAGCGACGGACAGATCATTTGTCAAAACTGAGAGTTCCAGCGCTGTTCGTGCACGGAACTCAGGATCAGTTCGGTTCGGTCGAAGACATGCGCACTGCCCTTTACCTGATCACCGCAAAGACCCAGCTTGTTGTCATAGAAGGTGCAGGCCATGACCTCGCACGCGGCATGTTCGACCTGGACCGGCTCGTCGTTGGCGAGTTGCGGACCCTGATCCGCTAAGCGATCGCACGCACGACGCGCACCGGCAGAAAAATAATTGCCATGACAAGCGCCAGTACTCCATGCACAGCGATCCCCAACAGCCGGAACGGGATCAGCAGCAGCCACAGTATTGGGTAACAGATAAGTGCCACGATCGCCAGAGGCCAGGAAAAGACGAAGAGAAGGCACCACAACAGAAAAATGAGCATGTGTCGCTTACCGTTTGGAGATACGAGTTGAGAAACGGTGCAGTTCCCTAATTTTCATACCGATTCGGCCACTAGCGGTCTCCCGCATAGACGCTCAAGTATTGCGACGGGAGCATTGGCCGGTACGGCCATAGATTCGCGCGCCACGATGAATGTTTGTTCCAGCGCGTACTGACCGGATTGCACGGAATGCGGCAGCACATCCGTAAACGCCAACCATGTGGAACCAGGCGGGAAATCATACTGGTACTTCGTGCTCGACTGGAACTCCTTGTTGCGCTTCAGGTAATCGTGAAAAAGAAGCATGAACTCGTCGTAAGGCGAACGAGGAACTACCGGCAACCGCAACCAGCGAAGCCCGCGCAGCACTTGATTGCGGAACCGACCCACCCGAGACGACGCTCGGGCGGCTAGGTCATCCAGTCCGGCCTGTCGTGCATAACGCCTCGCCACGGCACTGAACGGGTCGGAAGTAATCCACACGCGAGGCTCCGTTGGATGGATATTAGTGAACACGCGCAAAATCAGGTCCCCATCGGTAGGGCGGGATGGAAACGCATCCGTGTGAATCAAATCGTTCCGTTTATTCAACGGCAGATCGCGTCCCTTCTCTTCGAGCGGTCGAAAACTTGCATAATCGATTTTCCAGACCGTCGCATACCGAGGAAGCAACTCTCGCGCGAACCCGATTACATTACGCGAATACTCCTGAAACACGCTATGGAGGGTCGCCATTTCCACGCTCTTTGGATCAGCCCCGGTAACCCGGTCGAGAGCCGGTCGGTACGCAATATTTTTGTGCACGGCCCCGCCCGAAAAATCCAGCCCGCGGAGGAATTCCTTGGACGTTTCGGACAAAGCAAACGGCGTCACCGGGAACAAGATAACCTTTCCGGCCTCCAACTCTGGCCGGTAATCGCAGGGTTCAGGCGCAGGCCACTGATCGATGGTGATCACTTCCATCGGCGAAGTTCCGTCGACGTGAAGTACGTGAGTTGCACAGAGATTCCAGTATAAATCGGACTTGAGATATCCGCATTTACAAGTGAACTGATGTTCAAAAGGGAGGATTCCGATCCCAAAATCGAACAGGCCTGCCAAACATTAGGTAACGTATGTCGCTGATGACGTACGCTGGATCGCTTCGCCACGTTCGGTATTCGACCTGCCTAAGTATTCACGACATATCTAATCCCAGGAGCGCTGATGCTACAAAATCTCCGCTTTGCCTCGCGAATGTTGCGGAAGAACCCAGGCTTTACGCTTGTCGCTGTTTGCTCACTAGCCATCGGAATTGGCGCAAACTCCGCAATGTTCAGTTGGGCCGACGCGCTCCTGTTGAAGCCCTTGCCGGTTTTGAAGCCCAGCCAAATCGTGACTGTCCGTTCAAGTTCTCCCTCCGAGCCTTCGAACAACGTCTCCTATCGCGATTACGTTGACTTTCGGGATCACAACCGTAGCTTCAATGGCTTGATGGCGTATTCTCTCGTTCCTTTTGGGCTGAGCGAGAAGCCGGAGGCCCTGACACACCTGAAGTACGGCCTCTTTGCGTCGGGAAATTTCTTCCGCGTGCTGGGTGTTGAACCCGCCCTCGGGCGCGGATTTCGCCCCGAGGAAGACAAAGTTCCGGGGCGTGATGCCGTGGTTGTGCTCAGCCACGACTTATGGGTGAGTGAGTTCGGAGCTGATCGTTCGGTTATCGGAAGGAAAGTGCGGCTGAACGGCACGGAATTCACGATCATCGGTGTAGCCCCCAATCACTTCACCGGCGTCGATCAGTATTTCAGACCTGCCCTATTTGTGCCAATCGCGATGTCGGCGCGCATCGGGCAGCAAGATGCGCTTGAGAAGCGCGACAATCGCTGGCTGAATGTGAAGGGCCGTTTAAGGCCGGGAGTCACAGCTCCGCAGGCGCAGGCTGATCTCGTCTCGGTTGCGTCGGCTCTCGAGCGGACCTATCCCAACACGAACCGAAACCAGAAAGCGAGGGTGGAAACCGAACTTCAGTTGCGTATTGAACGAGACCAGCCCGACTCGCAGCTGGTCGCCATGCTGATGACCTTGGCCTTCAGCGTGCTCCTTGTTGCATGTGCAAACGTCGCGGGCCTGTTGCTTAGCCGCGCCCGTGCGCGTTCGCGTGAAATGGCCGTACGCCTAGCCATAGGTGCGGGCCGCGGACGTCTCATCCGGCAACTGCTGTTCGAAAGTCTGCTGATAGCACTCATTGGTGGAGCTCTCGGTGTGGCGGTCGCATACGGCGGCACGAGATTCTTCAATCAAATACAGGTTCCCTCCGACCTGCCCATCGTGCTGTCTGCGCAGCTCGATCAACGCGTTTTGTTCTTCACGCTTGCCGTTTCACTTGCGAGTACAGTTCTATTCGGACTGACTCCCACGCTTCGCAGCACCCGGGCGGACTTGGTTCCCGCTCTTAAAGCTGCTGATGCAGATACGGCCGCGCGGCGCCGTCTCTGGGGCCGGAATTTGCTCGTCGTCTGCCAAATCGCGATCTCACTCATCTTGCTCACTGTTTCGACGATCCTCTTTCGAGGGTTTTCCCAGCAGCTCAAATCGCCTGGCTTTCGCACAGATCATCTGCTGATGATGAGCTTCAATCCGAAGCTGGTCCGCTACACCGATGCGCAAACGCAGCAGTTTTACAAACGCCTTTTGGAAAAAGCGCGCTCAGCCCCTGGAGTGAAGTCGGCTGCCTGGACCTTGGATATTCCTTTCATGCCAGACCAAGACGGCGATAGCGTGGCACCGGAAAGTTATCAGTTCCCGCGAGGTCAACAAACGGCTAGTGTGTTCTCCGACACCGTGGGCGACCACTATTTCGAGACCATAGGTATCTCGATTGTGCGTGGGCGCGCATTTCTGCCGTCTGATACTGCCGATACGCCACGCATCGCTGTGGTCAATGAGCAGTTTGCGAAACACTATTGGCCCAACCAAAAGGCAATTGGGAAACGATTTCATTTAACGAGCCCGAGCGGTCCACTTATACAGGTCATCGGGATCGCGAAAACCACAAAGTATTTATGGATCGCCGAACCTTTGACTGAGTATATATATCTGCCGTTGTCCCAACGCCCGCAACCACGTATGACCCTGATTGCGGAATCGGAATCTGCTTCAGCCTCGCTCGCGCCAGTTCTCCGACAGGCTGTCAGAAGCCTGGATCAAAACATGCCCATCTATGGTGTCCGTACAATGGACGATTTCTACAAAGCGCGGGCTATCAAGGCCGGAACGATAATCATAGAAACCGTCGCTGGCCTCGGACTCATGGGATTGCTGCTCGCCATGGTTGGGCTGTACGGGCTGGTGGCCTATTCCGTCAGTCGGCGCACACGTGAAATTGGAATTCGCATGGCAATCGGAGCGAACCGGACAAAGGTAGCGCGAATGGTTCTGCAGCAAGGCTTAATACTCTCTGTGATCGGCATCGCCCTCGGTCTTGTCGGAAGCGTGGAGGCGGATAAGATTCTGGGCTTCATGTTCGGTGGCGCAACCGGGATGGCCATGGAAGAGGCGATGATCATTTTTCTAGTGATGCCGTTGACGCTCATCATGATTACGTTGCTGGCAACCTATGTGCCTGCGCGGCGCGCCTCGTTGATCGATCCCATGCGGGCGTTGCGAGACGAGTAGCTCAACACCGCCAGGAGAACGGACGGGTGTGCCTGCTACACTCGCTATCGTCTTTGGATCGGAAAGGTTGAAAACGACCGTCCGCAGCCTGGAGCTTGCGTAGCCGCGAAGGCGGTACTCGCAGCAACGAAGAAGCGGTCAATGTCTCCGTCGCGAGAAGAGAGGGATGCGATTCCGCCCCAACGTCCAGGCAGCAACCGACACTACCGTTCACAGTAGTACAGCAATGCGAACCCGGCGGACAGCTGCCCCGCGTCGAGCAGCATTCCCAGCTAACAGGGATACAGCCATTCTTCAAGATAGAGCCATGACAGCACTTCTGAGTCGATGTGCATACCTCGGCACCGCAGGGCCCTCCGACAGTACTCACAGGGTACGTGTCCACGATAATGATGCTACCGTCCCCACCTGACGGCTGTTGGGTGGGCTTGTAGCCATTGCGGCTCAGGAGCAAGTACCAAGTCTGAGTCGAAGGCCGCCATACGATGTAATCCGCTAGGCCATCCCCGTCTACATCGCCGACCGAGACAACGTCGCCTGGTAGGCCCCATTGCTGTGTGCGTGGCGCGCTGCCATTGTTTGGCATGATGTACCAGTTGCCCTCTGACGGCCGCCATACTGCGAAGTCGACCGGCGGAGTGACCGTCGTGAAAAGATCCGGAACGGGAATATCGCCGGGTAGGCCCCATGCTCGTACGTAGGGAGGTGTAGAGGGGTTGTTCGGCTTGATGTACCAATTCCCCTCCGATGGCCGCCAGACTGCATAGTCGGTCAGGCCTGAGCCTTCAAAATCGCCGATCAGGGGGACATCATTCTCTAAGCCCCATTGCACCTCAGAAGCAGTCCCGCCATCACTCGACATGATGTACCACGTACCATTCGCCGGCCGCCACACCGCAAAATCAGTAGCTCCTCCACGCGCGGTAGTGAAATTCCCCGGAACTGGAAGATCACCCGGCAGTCGCCATTGCCTAGCGACCGGGGCTGTCGGCGTACTGCTCGGGACAACAAACCATCTGCCATCTGAGGGGCGCCATACGGCGAAATCGGGCTGACCGTCCCCGTCGAAGTCCCCGTTAACGTAAACAAAGACACCCGCTCCAAGGCTGCCTACGCCAAGTTTCGTCGCTAGAATATTAGTCGGAGATCTCACCGGTTGAGTGTATGGTGCTCCGGGATTACTGCTCGGGACAATATGTAGATTCTCAGTCGATGGCCGCCAGACCGCGTAGTCAGTAATCCCATCGCCGTCATAGTCGGCGGGTGCGGGAACATCACCTGGCAATCCCCACTGCTTGGTGAATGGCGCGCCCGTAGTGCCAAAAATGACGAACCATGTTCCGTTGGACGGCCGCCAAACTGCGATTTCCTGTTTTCCGCTCTTATCAAAATCGCCTCTGACTGGAATATCACCCGGCAGTCCCCACTGCCGTTCAAGCGGTTTGCTGGGATCACTGCTCAGAATGATGTGCCAAGTCTGATCGGAGGCCGCCAAACGGCGAGATCGGTCTTTCCATCGGCGTCATAATCGGCCGAGATTGGGATATCGCCTGGAATTCCCCACTGCACTTTGTAGGGCGGCACACCCGTCGAGGGTTTGATGTACCAGTTCCCCTCAGCGGGCCGCCAAACTGCTAAGTCCGTCTTTCCGTCACCGTCGTAGTCGGCGGGGACCGGGACATCGCCGGATAGGCCGAATTGCAGTACGACTGCGTTTGTAGGGTTTGTGCTCTCGAAGATGTGCCAAGTACCGTCAGACGGGCGCCAGATAGAATAGTCAAGCTTCGCGTCGCCGTCGAAATCGCCTATGACACGGAGATCACCAGTGGTCCCCCAATCGTTTTGAGCGACAGCGAACTGCGCGCACAAAAACACTGCCCAGAGTGGCAGAACTCTTGAGCTAATGAATCTTTTCACTGCATCGCCGAAAGACGGCATACAAATCTATTCCAGCCAGCAGTATAGGTGACATCTAGATCGGGTTTGAAGAATTATGGGACAACAAAGTACCAAAATCAGGTTTGAAACTACTAGCATGCGCCTTCACTAGTCGTCCTACACCGGCCTTGCGAGACGAGTAGCAGGTTCTGGAACCAGCCGGGTTGCTAGTGCGAAGCGCGCTTGCTGAAAACGAGAGTTTCTTCTTTACTGGTCGGGTCGATGTGCTCCAACGCTATGGTGAGCGTGTGGGCATCCGAGGACAATTTCATTGTCCACTCATCACTAGCATCTTCTTTCGGTCCGTCAGTCTTCAAGACGACCAGCGCAGGCCCGTTATACCAGACAGAAACCTTCGCTTTGTGCCCGCCCTCGTCGTACTCGCATTCGGTGCCGCCAGTTCCACAAAGGAACTGCGAAGTAACCTCCTTCCCGTCCTTCTCTCGAACGACCCTAATCATTTTGAGTTTGTTCGAGACATTCTCAATCGTAAGGGTGACGAGACGACCGTCTAGAACCTGACTCTTGGTCGTGTCCATTTGCCAGGCCCCTGTAAAGTTTGGATTACCGGAATCTCCTGACATGAGCAGCGGAAAAATAAACGATGCGGCGAGTGCCGCCAGCGCCCCTTGAAAACAGCGCATCGAAACCTCCTGGGCGCGACTCTCCAACCGAGTGCGCGCGAAGTTTATTGTTGTATTTACCTTTATACCTTAATTTTGAGGCTCTGTGGCGAGCGGTGCCCGGACGAGTGGGGTGACTCTAGATAAGCGCCGATATCCCTGATACTTCTTAGGAGCTTAAGCTCCATAATTCGCGAGAGTTTCGATCCCAGGAATACAGGAGGATCAGAGCAATCACGATCAGAGCCAATGACAGACCCCACCACAATCCATAGACCCCGCGCTCGTAATGAAAGCAGAGTAGATAGCCGACAGGCAACCCGAAAAACCAATAGCCGCCGAGATTAACCAACATAGGCCCACGCGTATTCCCTAAGCCTCTCAGTGCGCCGGTGGCGACAGTTTGAATACCGTCAAATAGTTGAAAGAGAGCTGCTAAACCAAGCAGACCCGTGCCTACGAGGACGACACCGGGATCGCTCGTGTAGAGATGCAGGATTTGCTTAGGTAGAAGCAGGAACACTAGAGCGGAGCACGACATGAAAGCGCAGGCGATACCCAAAGCGATGAAACCACTCTTCCGCGCAACACGGCCTTCTCCCCGCCCGATGGAGTGGCCAACGGCGACGGCCGCAGCGGAAGAGATACCTAGCGGGACCATATAACTCAGGGCGGCACAAGTCAGCGCGATTTGATGAGCGGCCAAGGCGACCGGCGTTAAGCGCCCAGCGAGCACGGCAGCCGCCCCGAATGCACCGACCTCGAGCAAAATTTGGAGCGCAGCGGGAAAGCCGATACGCAACAACCGCCACAGCCGCGCACCTTCCGGCTTGCGAAGCAGACTCTTGAGATCCGGCTCGATTTGCCTTTCAAACCACCAAATGAAAAACGCGAGCAGCGCCGCCATGTAGATTCTTGCCATGCACGTGGACAGTGCGGATCCAGTAACGCCCAGCGCGGGCAGCCCCCAATGCCCTTCGATCAAAAGCCAATTGAAAAACCAATTTATGGCGTTCGCGCTGACCAGTACAAACATGACTGGTCGAACGTGTCCTATGCCTTGAAGATATCGGCGGAAGACCGCATAAAGCAGGAGAGGCAAGGTGCCCCAACTGAGGGTTGTCACGAAGGGTCCCGCCAGTGCACTGACGTCGGCATTCACGCCAAGAGCATAGAAGAGGGGCGGCACGAATGCGAAAAATACCATCAACAAGGGACTGATGCATAGGGCAAGGTAAACGCCTTGCGCCAGGAACTGGCGGCAAGCTTCCCGGTTCCCAGCGCCGTAGGATTGCGACACTAGCGTGTCCAGGCCAAGTAGCAAGCCCATTCCAAAAATTGCGAACGAGTAAAAGGCGCTGCTGCCAACTCCCGTCGCGCCTATAGCAGCAGGCCCCAGGCGTCCCACCATGATGGTGTCCACCACCGACATCGACATCCAGCCTAGTTCTGCAAAAATCACCGGCAGGGCGAGCATAAGCATCCGGCGGAGCTGTGGTCCGAAGCTTTGGGTTGAAGGATTAGTCAGAGCTTGCATCTACGGCAGGACTGGACCATGCGTCGCTCAACGCCATTTAATATTGCAACCGATGCTGGGCGTTTGGTTCGGGCTAACTGGGCGGCCTTCCAATAGGGCGTCGATTGCACTCCGCAGATCGCGCCCGGTCACCGGCTTTCCATTCCCCGGACGGCTGTCATCTAACTGACCTCGGTATGCAAGCCGGCGCTTCTCATCGAAAAGAAAAAAATCAGGCGTGCAGGCCGCTGAATAGGCTGTCGCAATTTGCTGGCTCTCGTCATAACACAACGAAAAATTGAAGCCGAGTTCCGTAGCCATTGCCCGCAGACTATCGGGTGAGTCATCGGGATATGCATCTGCGTCGTTCGAAGAGATGCCGACAACGCCGAGCGATTGCGAGGCATAATCTTTGCCCAGACGAGCCAGCTCGTGCTGAACGTGTTTCACAAACGGGCAATGCCGGCAAATAAACATGACAAGCAGCGCCTTACTATCAGCGAAGTCTCCGACCTTGACCGTCTTGCCTGATATAACGTCGGGCAATTGGAATTCAGGAGCAGGCGTCCCGAGCGCAAGCATGGTCGATTCTGTGCGTGCCATATGTGTATCCACCGACAGCGTAGCAAGCCCAGCGGATGCGGGCCCTGGTCGACTGGGCGAGGCTCCTGTAAGCTAGAGAATTAGCGGGATGGCCGGTAAGATCAGCCGACTAGAGCGCCTGCTTTGCAAAGTGGACACTCGAAATCCGCGTCGGGCTTTTAGCTCAGTTGGTTAGAGCGTCTGGTTTACACCCAGAAGGTCGCAGGTTCGAGTCCTGCAAAGCCCACCACTCAAGCGCCATCAACCGACTAAAACAGTTTCACAAAGCTTGGTAGTAGCACTTTGCCCTGAGCGTTAAGTAACCCAATGACGAAGGTCACGGTCCAAAAGAGCCGCTAACTTTCGCACATCGTCTCGGTAGTAATTCAGCAGATAATCTCGATCGCTACTGTCCATCACAAGTGATTTCCGCTTTCTGAAGGCGATGGTTTTCAGACGAGAGCGAAAGGCAAGTGGAGTCAGGTCCTTAAGATGCTGCCACACGCCGTACCGCTTTAGAAAGTGAGCAACTGCGACTGCTCTAGGCACATGAGCTTCGAGCTGCTTTTGGGACATATCGGGGGTAAAACGCGAATCGACACTAAGGAAACAAAAAAGCTTTTCCAACATCTGCGCAGGTTGCCGCTGATAATCTTCAAAAAAAAGAACATGTATGTTCTCTCTTGGGAAGATGTCCAAATATCGTTTGACCTGTTCGTAATATAGGCCTAGCCCGAGAGACGGATACCCTACAGTAAATTTCTCGCTTTTCCTTCGCGAACCGGCGTAGATATGCTGGCGGAAGGATTCACAAACAACTCCGTTAGTAACGTTGTGCAGGTATTGTGAGAACGCCCTCTCGGCAGGGTCTCTCAAGATCATCACGATCTTGGCATACGGGATTCTCGAGAAAATGTTTTTAGCCGCGGTTTTCGACCAGAGATAAAGAACGCTTGCTTCGCCAATAGCTATCTCTGCTTTGACGTTCTCGAATAATTTCAGATAATCTTCCCATTCCAGAACCATCCCACCGAACCGGCTTTCGGAAATCGGGCCCTGAAGGTACAGCTTCAGCGCATCCATATCACGCCTGACCCCCTCCTGAAGCTCTTCGCTCACATTCTCAGGCCGTATCTCTGAGGCAAAGAAATTCGGCTCCTTGATTGGGCTCATGTAGACCTCGGGATGTTCCGCTAGGTAGTGGTAAAGCGAAGTAGTTCCAGCTTTCGGTGCGCCGACGATGAAGAAGTTCGGCAGCCCTTTATTGGAACGTGCCATGACGGATAAAAGGGAACTGAGCTGGTCTGTGTTGCACTTCCAAAAAGCTAATCCGCGAGAGGAATCGATGTCAAGGCCGACTCAGACGCATCAACGGGTCAGTGAACTTTGGCCTCGCGTGTTAAAGAAGGCACAAGACCTCTACGGTGGTAATACCGCTGTAGTAAGTTTCTAGAAAGGAGCTATTTGAGGAGTTTGCACTGGATCAGCAGACCAACTTCTGTAACAGCCACCAAAAAATGAGATCAGGTTTCTCGCACTGTGTTTCCTGACGTGAACGGGAAGATCATTACGTACCGGTGAGACCGTTGCCCGAGGACAATGCCGATTTCCGACTAAGCCTCTGCCAGCTGCTGAATCCGGATCTAGTGGCCGACCCGCACCCGCTTTATCACCGGATTCGTTCGACCGATCCTGTGCGATGGGACATTTTTCTGCGAGCTTGGGTTGTCACTCAATACGACGACGTCATTTGGGTTCTGCGGAATTTACCTGCGAATCGGACTCCCTCGCAGGATCGGCTGTCTGAGGGAGGGCTAGATCACTTCAGCCCAATCACCTCTGTGATGGAAAAACAGATGCTGCTCTCGGATCCGCCATATCACACGCGCATTCGGAGGCTTGTGGCTTCGGCGTTCACAGCCGATAAGATTGCCGGTATGGCGGATCTGATTCGCCGGATTGCCAGGAAACTCCTGGCGAGCGCATGGGACCGTGGCGAGATGAATGTCATTCCGGATTTCGCAGATCCTTTCCCCGGAATGGTGATTGCCGTAATGCTCGGCGTTCCGCAAGAAGAGTACCAGCAGCTCGGCATCTGGGCGGCCGATTTCGCAGAGACCTTTGGAAACTTCACGCACAATCCCGCCCGTACATCCGAAATCTTGCAGTCCTGCGCCGAGATGACGAGTTACTTTCGGGACTGCATTTCCCGGTTCCGAAATACGCCCAATGATGGCCTCGTTTGTTCCTTCATGACAACAAACGTAGATGGAGACACGCTAACGGAAGATGAGATTGTCGCGAACTCTATCGGAATGCTGGTGGGCGGATATGAGACCGCGAAGAATCTGATCGGCACCGGTTTGCTTACGCTACTCAAGCATCCCGAGCAGATGGAACTGCTGCGTAGAGACGGTGCGCTTCTCGGCCCGGCTATTGAAGAGTTACTTCGATACAACTCGCCTGTTCAGCTTACCGGCCGCATGCCGGCCAATGGCATAGAATTGCACGGGAAACACATCAGTGCCGGTCAGCCAATTATTGCGGTGCTTGGAGCGGCTAATTGTGATCCTGACCGTTTCCCAGATCCGGATCGGTTCGATGTCACTCGATCTGACAACCGTCACGTTGCGCTGGGCTGGGGAGCTCACTTCTGTATCGGCGCCGGGCTCGCGCGGCTAGAGATGCGTGTAGCTCTCGAATGTCTCCTGAACTTACCTAATCTCCGGCTTGAACGAGACGGGCTAACATGGCGCAGCCATCTTCTCTTCCGTGGATTGACTGCGTTGCCGGTGAGCTTTGATAAACAATGATCGGCCATACAAGAAAAGGACAGATAATGTACACGAGACGAGACTTCGGAAAGATTGTGTTGGCAGCTGGCCCGGTTGCCCGCTCGCTCGGCTGCGAAAATCGACGCCAAAATTGCCGGGGATGAATACTGTCGCCGAAGTGAAGAAATCTTCCGACTATTGTAAGAACGCACTGGCATAAACAAATACCATGTTCCGCAGAGCGATGCGAAGACGCGACATTCTCAAGGCCATGACGGCTTTACCGATGGGATTCTCCGCGGACTTCCGAGCAACCGCGTCAGCTGACTCTAGCGTTCAACCAGGGCAATACACGCCAGACTGGAATTCGCTCAATGCGCGGCCCATGCCTTCGTGGTACACGGACGCGAAATTTGGCATCTTCATTCACTGGGGCGTCTATTCCGTTCCCGCCTTTGCTCCCGTTAACGTAAAAGACGAGACGCCGTACGCCGAGTGGTATTGGCATTCTCTTACCGAAGGCAAAAAGGCGAAAGGGCCCTCTGGACATGGCGCGCTTACGTGGGCGTTTCACAATCGCGTGTACGGCGGCGATTTCCCATATTTCGATTTCGCTCCCATGTTTCGCGCCGAACTCTTTGATCCTGATCGATGGGCTGACGTCTTTTCCCGCTCCGGTGCTCGCTATGTTGCGCTGACGTCGAAACATCATGAAGGGTTTACGTTGTGGCGCAGTGCGGAAGCGAATCGCGCGTGGGGGCGGCCCTGGAACAGCGTGGATATCGGCCCCAAACGAGATCTCGTATCAGAGCTAAGCGAAGCCGGGCGGCGTAAAGGCCTGCGTATGGGCATCTATTATTCGCTCTACGAGTGGTACAACCCACTTTGGCTCTCGGACAAGAAGCGCTACGTGGCCGAACATTTATTTCCGCAGTTCAAAGATGTGGTCACGCATGTGAACCCTTCCATTATCTTTTCGGATGGTGAATGGGAAATGACAAGCGCGGAATGGCGGTCACCTGAGCTCCTTGCATGGCTATTCAATGAGTCGCCGGTTGCCGGTGAAGTTGTGATTGATGACCGGTGGGGGAAAGAAACGCGCCATAAGGACGGCGGCTATTTCACCACGGAATACACTTCGGGTCTCCAGCAATCCCAACATCCGTGGGAAGAGAGCCGGGGCATGGGTTTTTCGTACGGGTACAACCGCATGGAGACGTGGCAGGACTACCACACCAACCGCGAGCTCGTGTTGATGCTCATCGATATCGTAAGCCGCGGAGGCAACCTGCTGCTCGACATCGGTCCCACCGCGGACGGTCGCATCCCCGTAATCATGGAGGAGCGCCTGATCGCAATCGGAGACTGGCTCCGCCCCAACGCTGAGGCAATTTACGGGACGCACGCCTTCGCACGAAGTCGGCAATGGAGCCACGGAACCGTCCCGCCAATGGAAGACAAGCAATTCATGGCCGAATACGACATCACGAAATTAGTAGACGCCCCGTCTCCAGGTTACGCGCGAACGGAGGCTTTTTTCACCGCCAAGGAAGATGTCGTATATGCATTCCTGCCACGCTGGCCTGTTAACCAGGTTTGGTTTGAAGACCTCGTCCCACGCCACACAGCAAAAGTTAGCTTGCTCGAATCGGGGGACGAGCTGCGATGGCAGCTACACGGAAGCCGCCTTGCCGTTGAGGTCCCTGAATCGCTTCGCTCGAAGATCCCGTACCGTGACGCGTACGTTCTTAAGATGGTCGGCGTCGGCGCTCCCTAGCTGTCGATCGTCAGTGCATATGGTTGAACAGAAACCACAGCAAGATAAGTCCACCCGGCACTCCCAGTATCCATGCAAACAAATATTTCATTGTTTTTCGATCTCCTCCGCCGGGCTGACAAGCAAGTGCATGGCCAATCCCACTGCGCATTAGCTTTCATCAGGTGAATCCATATGATCGCCTGCTTCAGGTCTTTGTAAGGAAAAATATTCCCGGCCTTCGGCTCTTCGCCAACGCGCCCGAACATTGTGGCAGCACGCTACAATGGCACTTTCATGCCACAGCTACTCGCCGGCAAGACCGCTCTTGTCCTCGGCGTCGCCAATAAGTGGAGCATCGCTTATGCTATATCTTCCGCCTTTGTTCGCGAAGGCGCGTCCCTAGTGCTCACGTATCAAGGCGAGCGCCAGCGTCAAACGGTGGAAGAGTTAGGCTCCGAGCTGAAAGCTTCGAAGATCCTGAATTGCGATGTGACGAAATCGGACGAGCTCGATCATCTTGTCTCGGAACTGAAGCAAAGTTCGCCTGTTGATGCGATTGTCCACAGCATCGCGTTCGCAAATAAGGAGGATTTGAGCCGCCCGTTTCTGGAAACCAGCCGCGATGGTTACCTTCTTGCTCAGGAAGTAAGCGCCTATTCGCTAGTCTCGGTATCCCGGGCGATTGTCCCGTTGATGACAAGGGGTGGATCTGTTACAACGTTGACTTACCTTGGCTCAACTCGCGTGGTGCAAAATTACAACGTTATGGGAGTTGCCAAGGCCGCCCTTGAAGCGAGCGTTCGCTATTTGGCTAGCGACCTCGGGCCTGCCAACATCCGCGTGAATGCGATATCTGCTGGCCCCATAAAAACCGCTTCGGCCCGCGGGATTAAAGATTTCTCCAAAGTCCTGGATGGCGTGGCTGCCAATGCACCGCTCCGGAGAAGCACCGATCCCGCCGAAGTGGCCGACACCGCGGTTTTTTTAGCCAGCGATCTCGGCCGGGGAGTTACCGGGAATACGATATTTGTAGATGCGGGATTCCAAATAATCGGTCTGGGCTTACAGTGGTTGTGGACGCCTCCCGAGTGAATAGGAGAATACGTCTGCCTAACACTCAGGCCGTTGCTTCGTCTCAATTGACAGAGGTTTTCAGGCTTCATTATCCTGGGTGTTTAACGCGCTGCAGCGCTGCGAAGGCTCAACAAAGAACCGGATTGCCGTCCTTCTTTGGGCTAAGTCTTCGGTGTTCAATAATATGATTCAAGTTGAAGGTCTTTCGAAGAAATACGCGCGCACTGTCGCGGTGAATGACATATCTTTCTCGGTGGATAAGGGCGACATAGTAGGATTTCTCGGTCCCAACGGCGCCGGAAAAACCACCACCATGCGCATTTTGACGTGCTTCATGCCACCAACGGCAGGCAAAGCGACGGTCGCAGGGTTCGATGTCTTTGAGCAGCCGTTCGAAGTCAAAAAGCGCATTGGCTATCTTCCCGAAACGCCACCTCTTTATCCCGAAATGAGCGTAGCCGACTACCTGAGTTTCGTCGCGCGCTTGAAAAATATTCCGAACTCACAGATAAAAACCCGTACCGAGGAAGTTATGGAGCGCTGCGCTGTGGCGGATGTCAAGCCGAAGCTCATTTCGAAGCTCTCCAGGGGATACCGTCAGCGCGTCGGTCTCGCTCAGGCTATCATTCACAATCCGGACGTGCTGATACTTGACGAGCCAACCTCCGGACTCGATCCCAAGCAGATTAACGAAACTCGCGAGCTTATAAAGTCTCTGTCTGGCGAACACACCATCATTCTCAGCACGCATATCCTCCCCGAAGTGGAGGCCGTTTGTGAAAAGGTAATCATCATCAATAGAGGTAAGCTTGTCACCACTGATTCTGTCGAGAATCTTAAGCATCGAGCCGGACTAGGTAACGCCGTTCAACTCCAAATCGACACAGCAGGTGATGGCGACGCAACCGCGGTTCATCAAAGGCTCGAACAGGTTCCGGGAGTAAGCAAAGTACTCGATAAACCGGCTGCGGGTGACAGGTTCATCTTCGAAGTCGAGAGTTTACCCGATCGGAACGCTCGTGCCGACCTTGCGCGCGCGGTCGTGCATTCTGGCTGGAATTTGCTTGAGTTGAAATCTCTCACCTACAGCCTCGAAGAAGTGTTTCTTGAACTAACCGGATCCAACCCCGAACCTCAGAGTTCACCTGTTGCAGGGGGTATCCAGTGAGAAATATATGGACAATTTGCCGGCGCGAGCTGTACAGCTATTTCGTTTCTCCGATAGCCTGGGTCTTACTCACCATCTTCGCGTTTCTGAGCGGGGCTTTCACTTACATTATTACGGCCAGTTTTGTAAGAGCGTCATTGGAAGGCCAGATGACGGGACAATCCTTCCCGATGAACGTTAATGAGCAGGTCATCAGACCCCTATTCTCAAACGTCGCGGTAATTGGCCTTTTTTTGATTCCGCTCATTAGTATGCGTCTATTTGCGGAGGAAAAGCGTCAGGGGACAATCGAGCTGTTAGTCACCTCGCCTGTTCATGATTTAGAAATTGTCTTAGGCAAATGGCTTTCAGCCGTGATAATGTACTCCGCGCTGCTGCTCGTGTTACTCCTCGATTACTCTTTCCTTTTCATGTATGGTCAACCCGATTGGAAGCCGGTAGTGACTGGTTTCTTCGGTGTCTTACTATTCGGAGCATGCCTGTTGGCTTTAGGAACATTTATCTCGACAACCACCAAGAATCAGATAGTCGCTGGTGCGGTCGGCTTTGCGCTGGCCTTACTGTTATGGATCCTGGACTGGACAACCTCCTTCGGTAACTCCCCCACGGTGCAGGTCATGAGTTATCTTTCGATTTTGAGCCACCTGGATAGCTTTGCGCGAGGTGTAATCGACAGTAAGGACGTCATCTACTATCTATCGATGATTTTTCTTGGTCTCTTTCTGACAACTCGCTCACTCGAGTCCTTGCGGTGGAGGGCGTAAATGGCGGAAAGTAAATCGAAGAATACGGTTTCCTCGCGCCAGACTCGTTATGGCGCCGCGGCTACTTTATATACCATCGTCGTGATCGCTGTCCTGGTCATGGTGAACTGGCTCGCGAACCGCTACAACAGGAGCTACGACACAACCACCAATAAGAGGTTTACTTTATCCCAGGAGACTAAAAAGGTTGTCAAAGGTCTCAAATCCGACGCTACTATCGCGTACATCGATAAAGCTGGTAACTTTGCCCAAGCTAAGGGCATGCTCGACCGGTATGCGAATCTCTCACCGAAGATCCATCTGCAATACATCGATGCACAAAAACAGCCCACTGTGGCTCGCAGTTACGGCGTGCGCTTTCTCGGTACCGCTTACGTCGAGATTGGTCAGCGGCGTGAAGAAGCGAAAGCTCTGACCGAGGAAGGCATCACGGGGGCGTTCCTCAAAGATCTGAAAGGAGTTCGAAAGGTCTGTTTTGTGAGCGGCAGTAAAGAGCACGCGCTCGATGATACTCAGGAAACGGGATTATCGCGGTATAAAACTCTGCTCGAGCGCGACAATTATCAGGTCGAACCCATTTCTTTGATCGACAAAACAGAGGTTCCAAAAGATTGTACGGTGGTTGTAGTTGCCGGCGCACAACTTGACTATACGCCGAACGAAGTAACCGCAATCAAGAACTACGTCGAGAGTGGCGGGCGGGCGATGTTCCTCATCGATCCGCCTCTTGATTTTGCCCGTGAGCATATCGCGCAAAACGAAGGTCTCATGAAGCTGCTTGAGAGCTGGGGTGTTACTCCTGCCAACGATCTTGTCCTTGAACAGAATGCGATGGCGCAGCTTTTCGGCTTTGGACCCGAGATTCCTTTGGTCTCAACATATGAATCCCAGCCCATCGTCAACGATCTGAAGGGTGCTTATACAGGTTTTCCGGTTTCTCGTTCGCTTGAAGTTAAAAATGCGGGCAAGACAACGGTGGATAAGCTGTTTTCAACAACAGACCGCGCCATCGCGACAACCCGCCTGAACTCAAACGAGGTCAATCCGGGCGATCCTGGAAACAAGAAGGGGCCCTTCGTTCTCGGCGCGGCCGGCACCTACAACACCGGCAAGGCGAATGATCCGGGCCGGTTCGTCGTGATTGGCAGCTCTGGTTTTGTGGACAATGCCATGATTGGCTTTCAGGGCAACCGCGACCTCGCGGTCAACGCTGTCAACTGGCTTTCCTCTGACGAAGATCTTATTTCGATTCGTCCCAAGGAGCCGGAGGATCGGCGTCTGAACGCGACCCAGCGGCAGATGAGCGTTTTCATGTACACGGACCTCATTGCGATTCCGCTGCTTCTCATTGTGTGGGGCGTCTCGATTCTCCTGAAGCGAAGATAGTATGAAGCCGCGAAATTTACTTGTAGCAGCGGCTCTCCTTGCTGCTCTCAGCGGAGTTGTGTGGTGGGCCAAGCGCCATCCCGAATCGGCCGGCTCTACCGCTAGCACGCCTCCCGCACCCAAACTGGCAAACATATCTGATTCCGTAGTCCAGCAGATCGAGCTCAAGAAGAAGGATGGCTCAATAGTTACGCTCGACCGCAAGAACGGAAAATGGGCAATAACTGCTCCGGAAGCTCTTACAGCCGATCAGGACGCGGTCTCGACCATTGTGTCTTCACTAAGCCCAGTTACGGCGGATAGCATTGTCGAAGATAAGCCGTCGGATTTGAGTAAGTACGGCCTGACCACGCCCAGCCTAACCGTCACTGTCAAAGAGAAAGCGGGAAAAACTGATCAATTCGCGTTCGGCGACGATGTTCCGGCCGGATCGCTCGTATACGCCCGTGTTAATTCTCTTCCGGCAGTGTACACCGTATCGTCTTCCGTAAAAACCTCGTTTGAAAAGGGTATCAACGATCTCCGCGACAAACGTTTACTCACTTTCGATTCAAACCAGCTAACACGCGTCGAGCTCATTTCGGGTAAGTCGGACATTGAATTTGGTAAGAACAATCAAAACGAGTGGCAGATCCTCAAGCCTAAGCCATATCGTGCCGATAGCTTCCAGGTGGAAGAGCTTTTGCGTAAGTTGACGGACGCAAAAATGGATCTCTCCAGCAACGCAGCGGATATCAAAAAGATGGACGCCTCGTTCGCCGGTGGCCAACGCATCGCGATTGCGAAGGTCAGCGACGCAACGGGCACGCAAACGCTGGAACTTCATAAAGGTAAAGACGATTACTATGCGCAGAGCAGCGTTATAAAGGGCATCTATAAAATAGCTTCTGATCTCGGGAAGGAGTTGGAACAGCCTCTTGATGAATTTCGTAACAAAAAGATCTTCGATTTCGGATTCAGTGATCCCACGAAAATAGAGGTACAACAGGGAGACACCGCGAAGCTCTACCAGAAAAGCGGCCAGGATTGGAAGCTCAACGGCAACGTCATGGACCCGCGTTCTATTCAGGCATTTATTGATAAACTCCGGGACCTCTCGGCCAACAAGTTCCTTGAGAGCGGCTTCACTATTCCCGTGCTGACCATTGCAGTCACTTCGAACAATGGCAAGCGCATTGAAAAGGTCGCGTTCGCGAAGAGCGCGAATGACTACATTGCCCATCGCGAGAATGAGCCGGCCCTGTATGGGCTCGATGCCAAATCTGTAAACGATATTCTCGAAGCAAGCAGTAAGATCAAGCAAACGGCCCCTGCCCCGAAGAAATAAGCTCGCGCGGCCGCAAGGCCATCAATGTCTGCTCTCAACACGGACCTTTACGAGCTAACCATGGCGGCAGGATACTTTGCCGCTGGAAAATCCCAAGAAGTTGCTACTTTCGAACTCTCCGTTCGCCGCCTCCCCGCGAAGCGAAACTTCCTCGTAGCTGCCGGCCTGCAACAGGCAGTCGAGTTTCTGTCAACGATCGAGTTCCGGCCTGACGAGCTAGACTATTTGCGCTCGCTCGATCAGTTTAAGAACACTCCCCCTGAATTTTTCGATTTTCTCGCAAAACTTCGTTTCACAGGTGACCTTTTTGCCGTTCCCGAAGGCACACCCGTCTTTCCGAATGAGCCAATCGCAATCATCCGAGCGCCTCTCGTTCAGGCGCAGCTCGTCGAAACATACCTGCTTTCGACTTTCGCATTTCAAACAACCATCGCCTCGAAAGCGGCACGATGCCTGATTGCTGCCGAAGGACGCCCGATTGTCGAGTTTGGCAGCCGGCGAGCCCATTCGCCAGCCGCCGGCATCCTTGCAGGCCGCGCAGCCTTCATCGCCGGGTGTGCGGGAACCAGCAACACCGAGGCAGGAATGCGGTTTGGGATTCCAGTGTCGGGAACGGCTGCTCATTCTTGGACCATGGCTTTTCCCAACGAGGAAGAATCGTTCCGAGCCCTTCAGCGCCTGCTCGGTAATTCCACCGTCTTCCTGATTGACACATACGACACTATCCAAGGCGCACGTCTCGCTGCTCGCGTTGGCCGGCCGTTTTGGGGAGTCCGCCTCGATAGTGGTGATCTCGGTGCACTGTCCCGCCAAGTAAGACGTATCCTCGATGAAGCGGGTTTGCACGACGCAAAAATCATTGCGAGCAATGACCTCAATGAGTACCGCCTTGCCGAATTAGTCGGTTCAAACGCGCCCATCGACGTTTTTGGAGTTGGCACCGAACTCGCCACCTCTGCGGATGCCCCCAGTCTTTCCGCCGTCTATAAACT
>JBPCLH010000104.1:0-15074 GCA_051003475.1 Bryobacteraceae bacterium | reverse complement strand
CCCCATCGCGTCGACTGGAATCGATCTGATTGGAGTCGGAGACTTGGCCACCCCTCAGCGTTTGAACAGGAGTCTTCAAAGCTTTGACTCAATTGTTAGCTGGTACGGTGCAAACCGGCCAGAGTTCCGCAACACACTAATAGAGCTCGGTGTGGAGTGTCAGTTTCATCCGGCTCTGCCGGGCAAAGCCCGCTCGGAGCATGTTACGGACTTCTTCGCGCGGCAGGTTGGCGCGCCCGAGGGTCTGGTTCCACACTTCAAAGTCGGACCGTGGACACCTCGAGATGCAATCGTGATGCATCCATTTTCGGGCAGCCCCCTCAAGAATTGGCCGCTGAACTTGTATCGTGAACTGGCAGCTCGGCTACCGTTTCAAGTCGAATGGACGGCCGGCACCGAAGAAAAACTGCCGGAAGCAATCCGCTTCGCTAGTCTGGCCGAGCTAGGCACTTGGATCCGCGGAGCATACCTATACATTGGTAACGATTCGGGCATTACTCACTTGGCCGCAGCTGCCGGAGTTCCCACATTAGCCTTATTTGGATCCGTGTCACGGCTCAACTGGGCCCCGCGTGGCGATAACGTCACAGTTCTCTACTCGACCTTGCTTGAGAGATTGGAGATCCAGATCGTGCTCGACGCTGTCAATCGGCTGCTTGACTCGCTTTAATCTCCGGTCTCCAGCGCAGGATGGGCCTCCGAGCTGCCGTCACCTCATCAACGCGACGGGTACGTGTCGAATGCGGAGCGTTCAGCACGAGCTCCGGATTCTCCTGAGCTTCCTTGGCGATCGAGATCATTGCATCCGCGAATAGATCCAGCTCCAGTTTGCTTTCAGTTTCGGTGGGCTCTATCATGAGCGCACCGCGCACAATTAACGGAAAGCTGACCGTGTATGGATGGAAACCATAGTCGATGAGTCGCTTAGCGATATCGCCGGTTCGTACACCGTTTTTCGCCTGACGATCGTCGCTGAAGACACATTCGTGCATACTCGGAGCTCGATACGCAAGCTCGTAATACGGCTCAAGCAGCGCTCTGATATAGTTCGCATTCAGTAGCGCATCGAGAGTCGCTTGCCGCAGTCCATTACCGCCATGCGCCATGATGTAAGCGAGCGCTCGCACGAGGACGCCGAAATTCCCGTAATAGGCGCGAACCCGGCCAATGGAGTCCGGCAGATCGTGATTCCATTGCCACCTATCACCCTCACGTTTCAACCGTGGCGAAGGCAGAAAAGGAGTCAGCACCTCTCGAACCGCGACTGCTCCCGACCCCGGTCCACCGCCGCCATGAGGCGTCGAAAAAGTCTTGTGGAGGTTCAAGTGCATCACATCTATGCCAAGCTCACCCGGACGCACGATCCCGACGAGCGCATTCATGTTCGCCCCATCCATGTAAACCAGCGCGCCTTTATCATGCATGATGGCGCAGATCTTGCGAATGTTCTCTTCGAACACTCCGACAGTGTTTGGATTCGTGATCATCAATCCCGCAACATCTTCGGTAGCGGCGCGCTCCAAAACTTCCAAATCCACCATCCCGCGATCGTTCGATTTGATATTCGCAACCGAGTAACCAACCATCATTGCCGTTGCGGGATTCGTGCCATGTGCAGAATCAGGAACAAGAATCTTCTTGCGTGGATTGCCACGCGTTTCTAACAACGCGCGAATCATCAGAATGCCGGTGAATTCGCCGTGCGCTCCCGCAGCTGGCTGCAAGGTGACTGCATCCATGCCCGTGATCTCAGCCAGAGCTTGTTCAAGCGCCGCGATCACTTTCATACAACCTTGCGATAACTCCTCCATTTGATAAGGGTGTGCCCATGCCAAACCTTCGGTTCGCGCGACCAGCTCGTTTACTCGGGGGTTGTACTTCATAGTGCATGAGACGAGCGGAGATAGGCCCAAAGCGATGGAGTAAGGGCAAGTGGAAAGGCACGGGAAATGGCGGATGGCTGCAATTTCACTAAATTCAGGAAACCCGGCAATTTCGGAACGAACGTTTTCCGGACCAAGGACCTCCACCACATTCACGGCGGGCACGTCGAGTTCGGGAAGCTGATAGCCGCGCTTCCCAGGCGAGCTCAGCTCAAACAGCAGCGGCTCGTTCTGTACGATATGTTTGGAAACTTTCTTGATCATTGGGCGTGTTCCCGTCTAATGACTCGTGAACGCCTCAGCAACGGTATCCAGGTCCTGCCGTTTGCTCATCTCTGTCGCACACAGCAACATGCAACCTTTCAGTTCAGGATAGAAGCGGCTCAATGGCAAGCCGCCGATGATTTTCTGTTTTGCCAACGCATCGTTTATTTGCTCAGGCGATCTCCCGTTACTTCGCGCGACGAACTCGTTGAAAAAGGGAGATTCAAATTGAACTTGGACTTTGCTTGCCAGATAATGCGCTTTCGCTAGATTCTGTTCGGCGAGCTCGCGAAGGCCCTCTTTCCCATAAACCGTCATGAACACTGTGGCCATCAAAGCAAGGAGCGCTTGATTAGTACAGATGTTCGAGGTGGCTTTTTCGCGACGAATGTGCTGCTCGCGCGTGGCAAGCGTTAAACAGAATGCGCGCCGCCCATCCGCATCGGTCGTTTCACCCACGAGCCGCCCAGGCAGCTGACGTAGGTATTTTTCGTGCGTCGCAATGATGCCAGCATACGGTCCGCCGTAGCTGGGCGAAATCGCAAAACTCTGCAGCTCTCCTACAACGATGTCGGCCTGCTTGGGGGGCTCAATAAGCCCCAGCGCGACAGCTTCTGTAAAAACAACAACCAGCAGCGTGCCGTTTTGGAAGACAATGCGCGATATTTCTTCGACTTGTTCTAAGATTCCGAAGAAGTTCGGGGTCTGAATTATGAGAGCCGCGACCTCATCGTCGAGATTCCTTTTCAGGTCGTCGATATCCAGGAAACCTTTTTTTGCATATCCCAGCTCGGCGACTGGAATGCCCTGATGTCTCGTATAGGTTTGCAGAACTTCCCGATACTCGGGATGAACCGTGCGCGCCACCAGAACTTTGTCGCGGCGTGTCACACGAACCGCCATCATTGCAGCTTCCGGCACGGCCGATGACCCGTCATACATCGAAGCATTTGCCACTTCCATGCCGGTCAGCTGGCACACCATGCTTTGGAACTCGAAGATAGTTGTCAGCGTGCCCTGCGAGATTTCTGCCTGATAGGGCGTATATGAGGTAAGAAACTCGCCGCGCGAAACGACGGTATCAACTAAGACGGGACGATAATGATTGTAAACGCCTGCGCCGAGAAAGCTAGAGTAACCGTTGGCGTTCTCCGCCGCGCGCTGCTTGAAGTAGTCGACGATCTCGTATTCGCTTTTGCCGTCCTCAATTGCTAGACGTTTATCGAAACGCACGTCAGGCGGCAAGTATGAGATCAAGTCCTCTTCGGACGTCAATCCAATGACGTTAAGCATCTCACGACGCTCGGATTCCGACTTCGGTAGATATCGCAACTACGCTTCCTGAGTTCCAGATTCCAGCAACGCGTGAGGTCTATTCGGCGCTGATATATGTTTCGTAATCGGCAGCTGACAAGAGTCCATTGATGTCGGCGGGAGTTGACAACTTCACCTTAAGTAGCCATGCATCTCCGTGCGGATCCTCATTCAGTTTTTCCGGATTGGTCGAAAGCGCTTCATTTACGGCGGCAACTTCGCCGGAGACGGGAGAATAAATATCCGAGACAGCCTTCACTGATTCCACCGAACCAAAGGTTTCGCCTTTAGTTACGTTCGAGCCTGGCTTCGGCAATTCGACAAACACGATGTCGCCTAGCTCACTTTGTGCATGATCGGTGATGCCAACTGTGCCTATCTCGCCTTCAACATGCACCCATTCATGTTCTTTTGTGTACTTATACGTATTCGGGTAACTCATGCTCTTGCTCGCCTGTAGAACGGAGTCGAAACCGTCACAGCATCGACCGGCGAATTGCGGATGAGGACTTGGATCGCCAAACCGGGCGTCGCTTTGTCGGTGGGGACATAACACAGTCCGATATTCTTATTCAGCGTAGGAGCCGGTCCCCCGCTCGTTACCCAGCCTGCTGGTTCGCCCTCAGTCCACACCTCGTAACCGTCGCGGCCGATTCCCCGCCCTCGCATTTCGAAACCCACCAGTTTGCGCGTGATGCCCTGGTTCACAACTTTTTCAAGTGTTGAGCGCGCGACGAAATCGCCTTTGTCCATTTTGACAATCCACCCTAAATCCGCCTCAAAAGGGTTGATGGACGCGGTAAGCTCGTGACCATAAAGCGCCATTTTGGCTTCAAGGCGAAGTGTGTTCCGCGCGCCCAGACCGCAAGGCTTAATGCCGAACTCTTCGCCCGCTTTCATAAGCTCGTTCCATACTTGACTCGCCGCATCGGGCGCGACGTAAATCTCAAATCCGTCTTCACCGGTGTAACCCGTATGTGCAATGCGTGCTGGAACGCCTGCCACAACGTCATCCGCAAACCAGTAGTATTTAATCTGGATGAGGCTTGTGCGCGTCAACTTCTGAAGAGTCGAAAGCGCTTTCGGCCCCTGAATAGCTAACTGCGCATAACGGTCGCTAGCAAATTCCACCTCAGCTTCGAAGCGATTGTGAGAGCGGATGTGCTCAAAATCCTTCTCTTGGTTCGAGGCGTTGACACACAAGAAAAAATGATCATCCGAAATCTTGTGGACCAAAATATCGTCGACAAATCCGCCGTGCTCGTACAGTAGGGCCGAGTAATGCGCTTGGCCGGGCTTTAGTTTCCCAGCATTATTCGTCGAGACATAGTCGACAAGCTGCATCGCCTGACGGCCGTGAATCTCTATTTCGCCCATGTGGCTGACATCGAAGATGCCAACCGCATCGCGGACCGCATTGTGTTCTTCCAAAATGCTTGAGTATTGGACCGGCATGTTCCAGCCCCCGAACTCGACCATCTTGGCGTTGGACTTGGAATGAACATCGAAGAGTGGTGTTCTCTTCAGTTCTACCGAGGTAGTCATTCAGGCAAGAAACCTCAGCGTAACATGATGTCGAGATTGGTTATGCGGGCCCGTCAGCCGACGCTTCGGACGCGCCGTATTCTTTTAGTTTGTTAAACAGAGTCTTGAGGCTAATTCCTAGAATTTCAGCGGCTCGCGTCTTGTTATTCTTCGTGTGCTGCAAAGTAAGTTGAATCAAAGCCTTTTCAGCATCGCCAACAGTTGTGCCTACGGGTAGGCGAACTATGTCGGGCTCGAATAGATGGGCCGGTGAGCGCGATCCAACCGACACGCCAAAATCGTACGGCAGATGGCTCATCTGGACAGCACCTTCTCCCGCCATAATCACCGCACGTTCCAGCACGTTGCGCAACTCGCGCACGTTACCCGGCCATGAATGCTCTTTGAAGGCCTCCATTACCTCTGGCATTACGTGGGTAATGTTGCACGAGTGCTTTCGGTTCAGGTGAGTGATCAGAGTCTCACAAAGGACCGGCAGGTCGCTCATACGCTGCCGCAATGGTGGCAGCAAGATCTGAAAAACATTCAGCCGATAATAAAGATCCTCCCGGAGATCACCTTTCTTAAGTGCTTCCTCAACGTTCCGATTCGTAGCCGCGATCACGCGCACATCGACCGAAATCTCGCTCTTACTCCCGAGTCTCCGAACGCGGGAATCTTCAAGCACACGAAGAAGCTTGGCCTGCGTACCTGGAGCCATCTCAGCCAATTCGTCAAGCAGTAACGTCCCATGCTGCGCAAGTTCGAAACAGCCCGCCCGTCTTTCAAGCGCTCCCGTAAAAGCGCCTTTTTCATGTCCGAACAGTTCGCTTTCCATTAGCGTTTCCGGCATTGCCGCGCAATTGATGGCTACGAAGGGACCTCCACGCCGGTTACTCAACTGATGAATGGCTCGCGCCACTAATTCTTTACCAGTTCCGCTCTCACCTGCTACCAATACCGGAGCCTTGCTCGGCGCCACTTGCCGGATCACTGAAAAAACCTGCTGCATCTCCTGTGACGTGCCGACCATGTCCACCAGCACACCCGTGTAAGATAATTGCCGCTGCAATCTTTCGGTTTCTTCCGCTAACTGGCTTTGCGATGCTGCGCGCTCAAGTAGCACACGCAGTGCTGCGGGTTGAATCGGCTTCTCCAGAAACCAGAATGCACCCAGATCGTGTATGGTCTGAATCGCCGTTTCGATGTTTCCAAATGCCGTCAAAACTATCGCGGGCGGCATGTTGCCGTCGCTCGCCAAGCGCTTCATCAACTCGAAACCGTCCATACGTGGCATCATGAGGTCCGTGATTACCACGTTCGCTGAACAGCTGGTAAGCTTATCGAGCGCCTCCTGGCCATCTGAAGCAGTCTCTACAGTGAATCCCCAAGCGGAGATCATGGCTGCAAGCGGAGCGCGCTGCGACTCTTCGTCATCCACGATCAGGACGTTTGTCGATGGGCGTGTCGCTGGTTTTCCCACGGTCTTTCAGTGTAGCCGATCAAACTGATCTCGCGCTTGAGTAACATTAGCTTAGCGAGGCTTTCTCCTTGCCAGGCAATTGGTGCCTCACTCTGGGAAACAGTATGGACGATCAACGCCACGATCTCGGCGAGGGAGGTGCTGACCTGACGCCCATTCCGGGCGATTGGCCCCGCATCTATGTTGCTGTGCTCTGTTATCTTTTCATCCTGATCGCCGGGTTGTATGTTGTCTCTCGGCTCTTCACTTATTAGGAGCTCTGCTTACGCGAATCCTCGAAGTGATCGTCACTTCGCTTGACGAGGCGATTGAAGCAGAGCTCGCTGGTGCAGATCGCCTCGAGCTGGTGTGCTCGCTTGAGAGCGGCGGCTTCACTCCTCCCTTGATGCTCGTTCAAAAAGTTATTGAAAGAGTATCGATTCCAGTTCGAGTCATGCTTCGGGAAAATGCTTCCATGTCAATTGGGGACGAAGCGGAACTCGACACTCTCCGATACAGCGCCACCAGGTTCGCCGACCTGCCAATCGACGGTTTAGTATTGGGCTTCACCAATGATGACTCTGTGGACTTGAGTGCAACAAAAGAGTTGCTATCCGAGGCTCCCAATCATCGCGTCACCTTCCATCGTGCATTCGATCATGTGCGTAATCCCTTATGTGCATTGCAGGAACTAAAGCAGTTCCCGCAAATCGACCGGATTTTGACAAGTGGCGGAAAAGGCTCTTGGATAAAACGCAAGAGGCGACTTCTCGAATGGCAGCGCGCTGCTGCCCCAGAGATGAAGATTATCGTTGCGGCCGGCCTGTGCGCGGCAAATCTCGCTGCAACGAGCGAGGACTTCAATGAGATCGAGGTTCACGTCGGTCGAGCCGCGCGCAATCCGCAGGCCACGTCCGGAACTGTTAGCCGCCATCGGATAGCCTCGCTAAAAAGGCTTCTTGGATGAGAACGCTCGATTGGGTGGTGCTCTTCGCGTGGTTGACATCCCTGGTCTCCTGCGGCGTGTATCGGGGTCGCGGGAGCGACAGCGTCAATAAGTATCTGCTCGCGGGGAGAACGATGCCCTGGTACGCCATGGGCCTGTCTATATTGGCGACGCAGGCCAGCGCCATTACATTTATCTCGACCACGGGGCAGGGCTACGTAGATGGGCTACGGTTCGTCCAGTTCTATTTCGGACTGCCAATTGCCATGATTATTCTTTCGGCAACAGCGGTGCCGATCTTTCATCGCGCGAACGTTTATACTGCCTACGAATATCTTGAGCGGCGTTTCGACGGAAAAACACGAGCGCTAGTCAGCCTCGTATTCCTCATCCAGCGCGGGCTTGCAGCGGGTATCGGTTTATACGCACCGGCCGTGGCACTCTCTGCAGTCCTAGGCTGGTCCGATCGCCTCACGACCGTTCTCATCGGTGCTCTAGTCATTGCCTACACGGCTAGTGGGGGCATCAAGGCCCTGACTTGGGCCGATGTCCAGCAGATGACTATGATCTTTGTAGCGCTGATCGCCAGCTTCATAGTTGTCGTACACGCATTGCCCTCGGGGATTTCTTTGGGCGATGCCCTCCACCTGGCTGGGGCGGCAGGCCGTTTGAATGCCGTAGATCTTCGGCTCGATTTCAGCAACAGATACAACGTTTGGAGTGGCCTAATTGGTGGCGGTTTTTTGGCCCTCGCCTATTTCGGATGCGATCAAAGCCAAGTACAGCGATACCTCACGGGCAAGTCCATTGCCCAGAGTCGGATAAGTTTGATCTTCACCGCGGTGGTCAAGATTCCGATGCAGGTTTTCATTCTCTTCATCGGAGCCATGGTATTCGTGTTATCTCTTTTCGTGCCTTCACCGGCGATCTTTCAGCCGCTCGAAGCCGCGCGAGTGGCGAAGAGCTCGTCTTGGAAGCCAATCGAAGCGAATTACAATCGTGCGTTTGAGCACCGCCGCAAGGCAGCATACGACCTGACCAGCGCAATTCAGAATCGCGGCACCGAAATGAATCTGGCGTTGTCACAATTTCGCGAAGCACAGAGCGCATTCACTCGCATCCGCCAGCAAGCTCTTCAAATGGTCGAGCGCGAGCACGGCGGTGAGAGCTTCGATGACACCAACTACATCTTTCTATCGTTTGTAACCTCTTATCTACCACTTGGGCTGGTCGGGTTGGTCATCGGCGTGATCTTTTCAGCATCCATGGGATCGACCGCTGGCGAGATAAATTCGCTGGCAACCGTATCGGTGATCGACATCTACCGCCGTTATTTCGTTCGCACCGGAAGCGACCGCCACTACCTGATTGCATCACGCTGCTTAACGGTATTCTGGGGTGTTTACGCTATATCCTTTGCGGCGCTCGGCGCACGCGGATTCGGGGCGCTCATCGTGCGTGTAAACATCGTGGGATCCCTATTTTATGGAGGACTGCTTGGCGTATTTGTACTCGCCTTCCTTTTCAAACGAGTACAGGGAACGGCGGCCTTTTGCGGAGTGCTAGCCGGCGAAGCCGCGATCTTCGCGACTGCATCGTTCACCCAGATTTCCTTTCTTTGGTACAACGTGATCGGCTGCGGGGTCGTAGTAGCGGTTGGCGTGTCGCTATCCAAATTGCAGAGT
This sequence comes from Bryobacteraceae bacterium, assembly GCA_051003475.1. GTDB lineage: Bacteria > Acidobacteriota > Terriglobia > Bryobacterales > Bryobacteraceae > Bog-105. Next base: position 5,996 of record JBPCLH010000104.1, on the reverse strand, counting down.
GCCGATAAAAGTGAGCGCTAGCGCGTTCCTACTCACACCTGTAAAGTCGCGATGTCGACAGTTGACTGCGTGCCTTCTATCACCACGATCCCGCTCTCGGTCACGTAGTGCTTCTTGCGATCCGCCTCAAGGTTATAGCCGATCTGCGCTCCCTCTGGGATTTTGACATTCTTGTCGAGAATGGCCCGGCGAACCTTTGCGTAGCGGGCGACATCACAGTTATCAAAGAGCACCGAATCTTCGACAAGGGCGCCTGTGTGGACCCGAACTCCGCGGCCCAGTACGGACCCTCTCACAAATCCGCCTGAAATAATCGAACTTCCAGCAATAATTGAATCGATCGCAATGCCGCGCCGGCTTTCTTCGTCGAACACAAACTTCGCCGGAGCATCAAAATAGCTGGCGGTTCGCAAAGGCCATTGACGGTTGTACAGATTCAACTCCGGCGAAACGGCGCGCAAATCCATACTCGCTTCGTAGTAGGCATCCAAGGTTCCAACGTCGCGCCAATAATGCGGCGAACCAATCGGATCTCCCGGAATCACGTTCGTTTGAAAATCATAAGCATACATGTCCGCGCGGCCGATAAGCGATGGCAGAATGTCCTTCCCAAAATCGTGCGAGCTGCGATCATTCTTCGCGTCCGCGTATAATTCGCGGAGCAACAGGTCAGTCGAGAAGACATAGTTACCCATGGAGGCGTACACACGCGTTGGATCTTCCGGCATGGTGGGCGCATCGGCTCGTTTTTCGTGGAATCCGACGATATTGCCCTCGGGCGTGGTTTCGATCACGCCGAACTCTGACGCTAGTTCCTTCTCGACCGGAATCGCTGCAACCGTTACGCCAGCCCTTTTTTCGACGTGGTACTCAATCATCTGACGGATGTTCATACGATAAATGTGGTCCGCACCGAAAATCGCTACCACGTGAGGATCGGTCTGCTCCATCAAATTCACGTTTTGTGTGATCGCGTCGGCAGTTCCGCGGTACCAGTCCTCTTGCGGCGAACGCATCTGGGCGGGGACCGGAATAATAAAGTTGTTTCTAAGCAAGCCACTTACTTCCCAGCCCTCACGAAGGTGCTGCAGCAGCGACTGGCTTTTGAACTGAGTGAGCACGTAGATGGAGTAAATGCCAGAGTTGATGAGATTGCTGAGGACGAAATCCACAATTCGGTACCGACCCCCAAACGGCACTGCCGGTTTCGCCCGTTCCTTCGTCAGGGGATAAAGGCGCGTTCCCTTCCCGCCCGCGAGCACAAACGCAAGAACTCGAAGCTGCATCCTCACAGACCCCCGCCGTTTAGCATACTTGAGTACACGTCACGATCTTCCGATGCTTCGCTGAAGGAGACCTACTATATGTTGTGATCTGACCCAGTCATCTCCGGCTGCCAATCGAGTGCCAAGTGAATGAATGAGCGAACCGCAACCCCCGTCGGTCCCTTCGAGAGCCATGCCCTGCCATCATCCAACCAAGCTGTCGAAGCGATGTCGAGGTGTACCCAAGGTGTTGGATCCGCAAACTCGCGCAGGAACCAAGCCGCAGTTATCGAGCCTGCGTATCGGCCTCCGATATTCGGCAAGTCGGCAAAAGCGGATTTCAAGTACTCTTTATACTCGTCATCCATTGGCAGCGGCCACGTCTTTTCTCCAGCCACTCGTGACGCGGCTAGGAATCGATCTAGAAATGCCTGATTGTTCGTGAAGGCCCCGACGTTGTAATGGCCCAGTGCGATCCCAATTGCACCGGTCAGGGTTGCCGCATCAACAATGTGGGTTGCACCATTGCGAGCGGCATAGGTGATCGCATCCGCGAGAATCAATCGCCCCTCCGCATCCGTGTTCAACACTTCGATTGTCTTTCCGGAGAGTGCGGTGACAATATCGCCCGGACGCTGAGCATTCCCGTTTATCATGTTCTCGACGGTTGGCACGTAAGCCGTAACCGGAATCGAAGGCTTAAGCCTGCCGATGGCTCTCATCGCGCCGATCACGGCAGCTGCGCCAGCCATGTCGTATTTCATCTTCTCCATGCCTTCGCATGGTTTGATGGAGATACCGCCCGTGTCGAAGGTCACACCCTTACCGATAAGGGCGAGATGATCGTTTCCCTCGGCCTTTGGTGGACGGTACTTGATAACAACCAGGAAGGCGGGGTTCGTGCTGCCTTGCGCTACGCCGAGCAGCGCACCCATTCCAAGCTCCGCCATCTCTTCCTGATCTAAGACTTCGCAGGCCAGTTCGCATTCGCCTGCCATTTGCTTGGCCGCCTCGGCCAAGACAGCCGGAGTAAGCTTATTAGCCGGCTCGTTCACCAGATCTCGCGCCAAATTCTGAGACTCGGCAATGATGTGCGCCCGTCGTAGCGCGTTATTCAGTTTAGTGGTTTTAGCACCTGGAACTGCGATCGTGAAAGAGGCCACTTGTTTGGCCTTACTTTTGGGGTCTGATTTATATTTATCGGCTTCCCAGGCTCCCAGGATTGCCCCTTCTGCCGCTGCCGTTACCTGGCCGACAACATCCGCGCTTTCGAGAGCCAAGGCGATGCTGCGCACTCCCTTACATTTCAATGCGCGCACAAGCACACCGCCGATGTTTCGAGCTTCCACGGGCGAGAACTTTTCGGGTTTCCCTCCGCCTATCACGACCAGCCGTTTCGCGCCAATATAGCTCGGCTTATGCAAAGTGGCCATTTCGTAAAGCTTGCCAGTAAATTCTTCTGAAGCTCGCAGATCGGCCAGCCAGCCCGATTGCGCCGCAATTCCCGGATCAGCATTTGCCCCAGGCATAGCGGCCTTCCCGTCGGGCGGGCTCGCATCTCCGGTTTCAAAGCAAATTATTGCCAGTGCGTCTGGTGTCAGTTTCTCTAGAGGTGAAGTTTCGATCTGAACTTGCATAAGTTAGTTTTAAGAACCAAGCGCGACGGGAACCAAGGCGAAGGCTACAAGAGTCGGTCGTGAGTTTGTGTAACAAAGCTATCGGCGTGCACGTCTTGCCATAGCGGCCTTTGCCTCGGCTTGCATCTCCTTGGCTTTCGTAGCCTCGCGTTTATCATGGAACTTTTTTCCCTTCGCCACCGCGATCTCAACCTTGATTCGCCCGGTTTTGAGGTAAATCTTGGTTGGAATCAGGGTGAGGCCCTTCTCGCGGGTTTCCTCTCGCAATCTGTCAATTTCCGACCTGTGCAACAGCAGTTTCCGTTTTCGAACCGGCACGTGATTCATGATGTTGCCATGCGAATACTCGCTGACATGGGCGCTCATCAACCACGCTTCATCTTCGTTTACCTCAGCGTAGCTTTCCTTCAATTGAACTTTCCCATTTTTTGCGGCCTTTACTTCCGTCCCGGTCAGCACGATGCCGGCTTCGTATCGGTCGAGGAGATGATAGTTGTGGCCGGCAGCACGGTTCTCGCTCAAAATCTTGATTTCGCTGCGTTCCGCCACTTAGTCAGCCGTTTGCTCTTCTAAATCGCCCGCGCTTGCATTGCGGAACCTGCACGGGACGCCAGACGGCAACGTCTTCCATTCGAACGAGAGGATTATACGCCCCGGAAGACAGTGTTCCTGAGGTTGCTGAGCCGTCCATCGAAGCGTTATGCGCAAAGCCAGAAGGTATTTGCCACCAATAGCGTACGGCGGGTGGCGAGAATCGCGCTCTGGTAGTTTAACATAGGCTTTGGATGCGTGTAAGGTGAACGTTTCGAGATTAAGGTATGTTGCTGCGCTGATTTGCGTCTGCGGGCTAGTCATTCCATCGGCCGACAGTCGCACTAAAAAGGGCGACAAACTTCTGAAACAAGGCGAGCGAGCTGAGGAGCAGAAGCAGTACGACGCAGCGCTCAATTACTATGATCAAGCCGTAGCCGCTGACCCCAAGGATCCCGCCTACCTTCTCGCCGAGCAACGCGTCCGCATCAAGACGGCGCAAGCCCACGTGGCTGAAGGAAAAAAGCTGCAGGCGCAACAAAAGCTCGAAGAGGCGCTCGTCGAATTTCAAAAGGCTTTCTTGGCTGATCCGTCTTCTCAAATCGCCTTGCAGGACATTCGCGAGACAACAGCCATGATCAAGGAGCGTACGAAGCTCCCGCCCGGAACCCCCATCCTTACGCCCGCCGAGAGGGCCCGCCAAGAGGTCGAGAAGCGCATCAATTCACTTGAAGGGCCGCCGACGCTTCGGCCCATTACTGATCAGATCACGAGCCTCAAAATGAACAACCAGCCCGCTCGCGTGCTTTACGAGACCGTAAGCAAGCTCGCCGGAATTAATGTTCTGTTCGACCCTCAGGGGTTTGAAACACTTGCTGGAAAGAACTTCAATTTGGAGCTCAACAATGTGACTCTGCAAGAAGCTCTAAACTACGTCGCTCTCGTCACTCATACATTCTGGAAAGCGATCAGCCGGAACGCCATTTTCGTAACTCAGGAAAGTGAACAGAAGCGTCTGGAATACCAGGACGAGGTAGTGAAGGTATTTTATATTCAAAACGCCTCAACACCGAATGAGTTCAACGAAATCTATAATGGTGTCCGCACCGGGGCGAAGCTAACAACCGGTCTGTTCCAAGTCGCGAGTCAAAACGCAATCGTGGCGCGCGGGAGCACTGACACAATTGCCCTTGTTGAGAAGCTCGTCCACGATCTCGATAAGCCGAAAGCTGAGATCGTGCTGGATGTAATCGTAATGGAGGTCGACAAACAAAAGAGCACTACCATCGGGGCAGCTCTCGCCGGACAAACCGGAGGACTGAACGTTCCGATCCAGTTCACGCCCCGCAATCCTGTTCTTTTTGGCGGCACGACGGGCAATACGACCGGGACGACGGGGGTAACCACGGGCGCGACTACGGGGGCAGTCACAGGCACAACTGGCACGACTGCTGGTACAACGACCGGCACCGCGACGACGGGCACTACTACTGGCACGACGACCGGAAACACCACCGGCGAAACCACCAGTACAACAACAGGCACGCCGCAGTCGTACATCTCCCTATCGAGGGTGGGGCATCTCTCTACAAACGATTTTTCGATCAGCTTGCCAGGGGCCCTGATTCAAGCACTGTTGTCCGACGCATCGACGCGCGTCATGCAACGGCCCCAGATTCGCGTTACAGATGGGGGTAAAGCATCGCTCAAAATCGGCAGCAAGATTCCGTATGTCTCCGGTTCTCTCAACTCGGCCGTTGCCACCCCAGGAGCCATTCCTTACGCGACAACGCAGTTCCAGGAAGTCGATGTGGGTGTCAATGTCGATCTGGAACCTAAGGTGAATGGGCCCGAGGACGTCAGCATGCATATCAAGGTTGAGATTTCAAACGTCACGAGTACCGAGACGATTGCCGGCGTCCAGCAGCCCATCATTGGTCAGCGTGTGAACGAGGCTAACATTCGGATGAAGGACGGCGAAGTCAGCGTACTTGGCGGTCTGTCCCTGATCAATGATCAGAATACAATCTCTGGGATCCCGGGAATCACGAACATCCCGGTGCTTGGATATCTGTTCGGAACAAAAACCAAGATGCACGAAAACGATGACATCCTGATTGCGTTGATACCGCACATTGTGCGCGCCCCCGATCTGAGCGTAATTGGCGAAGACGGTGTTGTGGCCGGTACTGAGCGAGTCATAAAGGTCGTGCGCCGCCCGGAAGCCAGTTCGGCGGGGTCAACCGCTACGCCGGGAGGTTCGTCCAGCCAACTCCCTGCCGGTGGAGCGCCCCCGTCGGCACCTAAAATTCCGCCGGGACAGCCTAATCGCTGAATCAAGATAGTACAGGATGTTGCGCAGTAACCGATTCCCCAGCTTGCAAAGGCGTCGTCAAGGTCAAACTGGATTGACCCTTGTCGAGCTGATCGTCGCTTTCACTATATTGCTGATCCTCAGCTCCATGGCGGTCCCTATGACACGTTACCAGATAAGGCGTACACGTGAAACGGAACTTCGCAATGCCCTTCTCGAAATGCGCACAGCTATCGACCGATATAAGGA
>JBPCLH010000103.1:0-12387 GCA_051003475.1 Bryobacteraceae bacterium | reverse complement strand
CCTCCACGCGGATGACCTTCATTAGGTTCAGGTCAACCACCGGGCGAATGCCTTCGATCGGGCGCGCATAACCGTTGTCGGTGGGATCTGACCGGAGAAAACAAAGAGGGCGCGTTAACCGGCGAGTGCGATCTTCTTCTGATCCGTAGTTGCCGGCGCTCCAGATATCGACCATAACCAGCGAGGTATCTGAAATCCCGTACTGCTTCTCGAGCGCGGCCAGAAACTCCGGGCTTGTGAGCACGGCTTGCTCGCACTCGATTTGCTCGTCCATGGAAAGCGTAGGTTGAGAACCTGGCGGAGCTTTCTGTACAGTCACGAGCTCCGACTTGGTCAGGTTGAGCGTGACGGCGGACGTCGCGTTTGCGGCATTGTCCAACAGCACCGCAACTGCGCAACGATCCGGCCTCACACAGTTTGGCCACCCGTGAACGAACTCCTTGGACGGCTCTTTCAGCATGATGCTGATAATCCGTGTCGATGAGGTAAAGCCCGCACGGGACTTGAGCAACTCGACAGCTTGCGCAATCTCGGAGGCATTCAATGGTTCAAGCGGATGGCGCAGCTGAACCTCGGTACGGACCTCAGCAACCTCTTGCGTTTCAACGTAAGAATTCGGCAAGACAGCACTCCTTTCTGTATTCGAAAACTTAGCCTGTTCTCAAACGTCCCAAGTCAAACGGGGACTCAAGGAATACTTAACGGCGAATACTTGACAGTATAGACAAACCGTCTTGAGATGTCCGGTGCTGCGGCCTGTTAGAATTCCTCGCAGGCGGGATGAACTCTTTCGGACCATGTGCCCGTTGTTGCATAAACAGTGGCAGAGTTGACCGTGTCTAAACATCATGCCTAAACCTAGGATCTGCACCTTCTCGTTGGTCTTATTCATGGCGGCAACCGATGGCGCAGTTTGCCAGAGTGAGGCGCGGATTCAAACCGAACAGACGTTGCTCGAAGTTCAGGCTCACACGGCAAGTCCCCAGGTTGTGACTCTTGGAACCGGCGGAGAGAAGAGTTGGATCAACGATACGCCCGAAAAGCTGATCGAATCCGTCGATATCGACGGAAGGTCAGTCAAGCTTAATTGGAAGTTCAACCGGCAGGCCAGTCGAATCGGCCCACGTGACGTAGGCTTCGTGTATGAGTCCGCCTCTCCGAAGCTGCGTCTTACATGGGAATGGAAGACACCGGCTTCCACGGGTCCTATCGAACACACCATCCACATCCAGAACCTCGAAGCAAAGGAGCTCTGGATTCCATTGCAGGACAGCTTCCAGTTCAGTTGGCGAGTCGATCGCGCTACTGCACTGGATCACTTCTACGTGGAAAAGGGAGCCGGTTCACCATCCCCGGTGGGAACTCATCAAGCGGAGCTTCGCGTTGGTTATCGCTGCAACGGCACCTCAGGCACTTACGCTCACCCTAAGGAAGAGGAACCTCGCGAAATAATTCCCTGGTTCGGGGTCCAGAGCACTCAAGCTTCACAAAGCGGCTGGTATGTGGGTGTTGAATTCAGCGGTCGAACCCGGCTGACGTTGGAACGCGATCCCACAGCTTTGAGGGGGGCAATAGGATTGAATCCGGTTCCGGGACCATTCAGATCGCGTCTGAAGCCGCATCAAACTTTCGATACGCCAACTGTCTTCGTGGGCGCATTCCTTGGTGGATTCGACGCTATGGGCAACATACTGCGGCCTTGGGTGCGATCGGCGCTCACGAATCCTCAAGCTTGGCAGAATCCGAAGTACCCCTTAGTCGTTAACAATAGCTGGGGCAGTGGAATGCAGGTTGATCAAAAACTGGCCGAGCGTATGATCGTTGCCTCGGCCAAACTCGGTTCGGAGATGTTTCACATTGATGCAGGCTGGTTTCGCGATGTCGGCGATTGGTACCCTGATCCGAAGAAGTTTCCTCACGGTCTTGCTCCCCTAGCCGACAATGCTCATCGCCACGGCCTGAAATTCGGCATCTGGGTGGATTGGACCCAGGCGGGGCTGAGCACCCAGCGTCGGGCGCTCAATGTACGCGACCCGAAGGTGCGTAACTGGATAGTTTCCGATCTGCCGCCGGATTGGAAACCGGAGCCGTTTAAAGGTCAAACCATAGACATCGGCGTTCCTGAGGCGCACGCCTACGCACAACGCGAGGTGAGCCGCATGGTTGATGAGTATCACCTTGACATGCTGGAGCACGATGGCTATCTCGTTGCGCAGGGTTGCGTGCGCGAAGACCATCCTCATGCACCGCCCGACCGCTCGCGGATGTCCGTCGTTAAAGCCCACGGCTCTTACTTCGTCGATAGTTCAAACTCGACCGACGTCAGCTATCACGCTGTCCGCGCCTACTATGACATCTACGCAAAGTTGCGCAGAGAGCACCCGGGCTTGTTGCTCGAAATTTGCAATGACGGTGGCCGCATGGTGGATTTCGGCAGCGCAGCTCACGGCGATTACTTCTCCATCACTGATACCTACGATCCTTTATCGAACCGGCGTGCTTTCTATGATGCAAGTCATCTTCTGCCAGCGGCCATGCTCGAATCCTATGTCGAAAAGTGGCCCACTCCAAGAATCGAAAACCTTCGCTATATGCTGCGTAGCGGAATGATGGGTTGGCTGACGATCATGCTGGATATGAACGTGTGGACTGAGCAGCAAAAAATCGCGGCCAAACAAGAGATACAGCTTTATAAAGAGGAACTGCGTCCGCTTATCCGAGATGCGGACATTTATCACATCAGCCAGCGACCCGACGGAATTCACTGGGACGGGACCGAGTTCTTTGATCCAAAACGCGGCAAGGGCGTCGTGTACGCGTTTCGTGGCTCAACCGAAACCGAAAACGGTCATAAGTTCAAGCTTCATGGGCTCACTCCAGGGAAAGAATATCGGTTGCGGTTCCATGATCACAGCTCTCCCGACCGCAGGGTAAGCGGGAGGGAGTTGCTCGATTCCGGCCTGACCGTGAACCTGTCTATTCCCCACAGCTCAGAATTGGTTCTTATCGAGTAAATGACTTGCTCCTTTCGCGCCGAGCGGCGCTCCCCAACAAAGCCGTGACTAGCGATTTGAAGAAACACCCGTTCCGAATCGGTTTATTCGGCGTAGGTCTCGATACTTACTGGTCGCAGTTTCCCGGTTTGGAAGAGCGGCTGAACGCTTATATAGCGCAAGTGGAAGCGCGAGTGGCCCAAGCTGGCGCAGAGGTCGTGAACCTGGGCCTGATCGACACGCCAGAAAAAGCGTTCGACGCAAGCCATCGCTTCCGCCAGGCAGATGTCGATCTCATCCTTCTTCACGTAACCACATACGCGCTTTCTTCGACTGTGCTGCCGGTGGTCCGCCGCGCGAAAGTGCCGGTAATTGTTCTGAACCTGGCGCCCGGGCCTGCTATCGATTACTCGTCTTTTAACCGGCTATCCGACCGAAAACAAATGACAGGCGAGTGGCTGGCCTGGTGCCAGGCGTGTCCTGTTCCTGAGATTGCCCACGTGTTTCAGCGTTCGCGCATTCCATTTTTCCAGGTCACCGGCATCTTGCACGACGATCCTGTCGCCTGGAGTGAAATCGACGATTGGATCGAATCCGCGCGTGTGGCGCACGTGATGGAGCACAATCGCATGGGCTTGATGGGCCACTACTACAGCGGCATGCTCGATGTCTACTCCGATCTCACTCAGCAATGTGCAGTCTTCGGTGGACACATTGAATTGATCGAGGTCGATGAACTGGCGGCGCTTCGGGAAAAAGTGAGCTTTTCCGAAATCGAGCAATGCGTCCTTGAGTTCTACGACGCCTTCGACGTGCAAAGTGACTGTCCGACGGAGGAGCTCCACCGCGCCGCCAGGACTTCCCTGGCACTCCACCGTTTGGTGAAAAATCACCAACTCGGATCGATGGCTTATTACTACCGGGGCACCGGCAATCTGGCGAATGAAGATGCCATCAGTTCCATTGTTCTCGGTACCAGCCTTCTCACAGCGCGAGGCGTTCCCGTCGCCGGTGAATATGAGGTCAAAAATGCGCAAGCCATGAAGATCATGGACACGTTCGGCGCAGGCGGCTCGTTCACCGAGTATTATGCGATCGATTTCAATGATGATGTCGTTCTGATGGGTCACGACGGGCCCGGCCACCTGGCCATCGCAGAAGGCAAGACAAAAGTTCGGCCGCTCACCGTCTATCACGGAAAGGTCGGACGAGGTCTCTCGGTCGAGATGTCGGTCAAGCACGGACCCATCACGCTGCTCTCGGTTGTGCAAACCGGAAACGGGCGGCTCAAGCTTCTCATCGCACAAGGTGAATCAGTACCTGGCCCTATTCTTGAAATCGGCAACACCAACAGCCGCTACCGATTCTCGATCGGTGCGCGCCAGTTTGTAAATGAGTGGAATGCTCACGGACCGGCTCATCACTGCGCAATAGGAGTCGGGCATATCGCCGGCAAGCTTGAAAAGCTGGCTGCATTGCTTGAGATCGAGGCGGCTCGTGTTTGTTGAAGGAAAGAACGGTTTCAAGATGCAGCTTACCTTCCGACCGCTGCAGTTCTACACGATCACCAATGCACTTTCTGTGGTAAGGGAAACAGATCTCGCGGCTTCAGAGCTGCAGCCGATTCGTTCAGTTTTGCTCGCTGATAGATTGGATACGCCCCGCCTTGAGGAAGCAATCGAACCACGGTGTCACCTCGCCACAGTGCCCGATAGGTGCGTCCCGCTACAATATGGGTCCGCTCTGTTTCGGGTTGCTCAAAACGGAGAACGATCGGGCCGGCAACAGCGCCCTTTAACCAAACTGCGAAAGGTTCAATCTCGCTGTGAAGCCCTGCCGGACCACTCACACGGACATTGTTGGGGTTTAGCCAATCGGGCGTTCGCACACGAATGCGTTTGCGACCCGTGGCGTATAAAACCAGACGGCCTTCGTAGGGAAGGTAGCTTGCGACTTCAAGTCCGGGAGTAGCAGCACTTATGAGAAGGTTGACCCGGATCTCTTCCGCTGTTTCGTGTATAGCATTTTGTGAAGCAAGGAACAGACCGCGCATTCCGCCACTAATGCAACAACTCTCGATGTCGCCATTCTTAACGGCGAGCAACGTATTAGGGTCAGCCCAACTCTCGAAGCACCCGTGGACCCCGCGCGCCACTTGGGGATCTGCTATATGAAGCGTTTCTAAGTTACGGAACTGATTCTCGACCAGCTGATTTCTTACAAACCGCTCGATATCGTTCCAGTATTCTGCATGACCTTCTTTGATTAGCTCCAGAGCCAGGCGGATTGCACTCGTGATCGTGTCGGTCTCGCACGTTTTTGCACCAACGGAATCAGCGACCCATCCGAACGGGCTTGTGTAGTTCGCCTTGACCCACTCAAACGTGCGATAAGCACGCTCAGTTATCTCTCGACGATCTAACTCGGGTGCACCGGCACGGGCGCACCGGATGATACCGGAGAACGTGTCCATCCAAGCATGGAGGTGTCCTTCCCAACCTGTCTTTGTAATAACTCCGCTTGGCGTCACGGTGTCGTCATGGTAAAGCGGCCAGCGACTCAGTCGCGCCGCAAACCGCAGCGCCGGTGCGTACCCTGTAAGCTCATAGAAGCGCACCGCGGGAAATATCTGGTATGACGCTTGATGAGGACACGCACCTTGTTTAGTAGCAACTTGCGGAAACCAAAGATAATCGCGTTCCTGTACAGCAGCTTTATTCAGCCCAGCGATAAAGTTTTCGATTCGAGTACGCACATTGGGATCGGGTCGCTCCTCGAATTCCGCTACCAGTGCATATAGAGCGCTGCCTTGGGCGAACATGTGATCCGTTTGTTTGAGCGCTGGATTGTAAACAAGGCCTGTCGAATCGAAAAGTGAATCGAAAAAGCGCCTGATGCGTTTCTCAGCGACAATCATCCCCGGATCGGGTTGAATCATCTGACGAGCTAGAATCAGCGCTTCTACGAACCTGCCGGCAGTATCTCCGAAATCCCAAATATCGTGTCGAAGGTTTGTAGGACGACCGTTTACTACATCGACTCCGAACCAGGGCTGATAGTCCTTCGAAGGATCCATCCGATTGATGAGGCACTCCACGGCCCTGGCCATCGGCTCGCGCAGATCCAGGGTCGCAGGACGCACGTCAGATGCTGTTACGTGCATACCTGCGATGACAGGAGTAGAAAGAAACGTGCGGCGAGTCATCGATCTACATTCAGATCCAGTGGGTCCCGTCTGGCATTATGCCGAATTACGTGTGAGCACGATATCGGCTTTGGGTTGCAGCCGACCTTGAACCTCGACACGCGTGCGGTACAGCGATCCGCCGAGATATCCGGCTTCGGGGTTGTAGCCGATGGGCACTTCCGACGTGATTTCTGAGCGTGCAGCAGACGTGATATACAAAATGTCGAGATCTGGACCCCCGAATCCACAACACGATGTCTGTTTCGCGGGTGTGGCGAGGCGTCGTTCGACCTTGCCGTCCGGATCGTAGCGCACTATAGACGATCCATACCATTGGGCCGACCAAAGGAACCCTTCCCGGTCGACGGCTAGCCCGTCCGGTATGCCTTCGGTTCTGGGTACGTCGACCAGGACGCGGCGGTGCCCAATATTACCGGTAGCGCGGTCATAATCGTAGGCGTAGATGCGTCGGGCGATCGAATCCGTGAAGTAGAACGTTCGGTCGTCGGGCGAGAACGCCAAGCCATTGGAGAGATGAAAACCTTCATCGAGAATAGAGGCTTTACCGCCGTTATCGATTCGTAGAAGATAGCCCAATTTGTAATCCATCGCAGGATCGAAGTAGGTTGTACCCGAATAGAGCCGCCCGCGCGAGTCGGTCACGCAGTCATTCATTTGGCACTTTACGCCGTCAACATGATCGCTGACCAGAGTGAGACGATCCGCGCCGTCCCAAAGCCAGATGCCAGAAGGCGTTGTAATTACGAAGCCTCCCCCGAGATTCGATCGAAAGCCGCAAATCTCGATCTCATTCTTCAGAATTTGGTGCTGTCCGGTTTCGGCGTGATAGCAGTAGAATCGGCGGCCAACCGCATCAATCCAATAGAGAGTGCCGCTGCCCTCGTCCCAAACCGGGCACTCACCGCAGAGATCACCGTAATTAGCTACAACTTCGATCATGATCGTGGAATGCAATCAAGCATTAAAGCAATGACCTTCGCTCTTCCATTGATGAGCCTCGCACTCATGGCATTCACGAAACGCGGTATCTCTCGAGCGTGCGTTGGTTGAGGTGAACTCCTAAACCCGGACTCTGTGGCACGTCCACCATGCCATCGGAGCCCACTGAAATGGATTCCTCACACATTTCCCAGCGCAAGGGCGATTTGCTGGTTGAGTATTCGAGTAACTCTGCAGTCCAGTGATTTGCCAGAAAATGAAGGTTCGCCGCAATTTCAATGTTGGATTTGAATCCATGCGTGATAACCCGCTTGCCACGGGCGCCGGCCGCCGCGGCGATGGTGGCGATACCAGTAAAGCCCCCGACCATCGTTATATCCGGTTGGCAAATGGAGGCGCCACCTCGGTCCATGGCTTCTATAAACTCGTTCACGTGAGTCAGGCCGAGATCCCCGACACCCAAAGGCAGGCCGGCTTGAGCGAGGCGAGCGTGCCCTTCGACATCGTCCAGCGGAAGTGGCGCCTCGAGGAATGCGACTCCGACTTCCCGCAGCAGCGGAATGAGCTGGAGGCCCTCTTCCGAGGTGCGGTAGGAGAGCGCCGCATCGATGATAAGTTTAGCCTCGTTGCCGATTGTGCGGCGGGCGGCTCTTAGCAGATTGGCGGTCTTGTCCAGATCTTCCATCCACCAGGGGTCCGCAGCAAATTTGATGTTCCGGAGATTGAGCCGACGCATCGCCTCCTCGACCTGCTGCTCTACTCCGTCAACCGTGCCAGCCATCGGGTATATCGTTCCATATGCTTCGATACGCCGCCGTTTCTGTCCGCCAAGAAGCTCGGCAATCGGCTCGCCCTCTACCTGTCCCTTGATGTCCCACAAAGCTATGTCAATGCCGCCGATGGCATGCATGACGAGGCCGCGCCGGCCGATGTAGTCCGTTGATTCGTACATCAGGCGCCAGAGTTCTTTAGGTTGAGCCGGGTCCCTCCCGACGAGCAGTTTTCGGAGACCACAGGCGTGATTGTGGGCGTGATCCGAGTTGATAATCGCCTGTATTGCCGGGGCGAGCGATTCGACCTCGCCAATTCCTGTGATTCCCTCGTCCGTCGAAACACGGATCACGCAATCGTCGTACGATCCATCGAATAAGGCAATATTGGGGTCTTCACAACGCAGATGAATGGCTTCTATATCCGTTATCCGCACGAATCTGAGATACTCCCGAAACCCTAAACTGGCTGGAATTCCATTGGGCCACTGTCCGGCGTGATGATCTTCATTTACATAGCGAACGCAAGGCGACCGTTCCCATAACGCGCGACCCCACCCGGATAGCGCACTCAACACAGTATAGTAGCCGGCTTTATCGTCTGCCTTCTCCGCGAGTCGAGTGTTTCAGCGCCCAAGAATCAGACTCGACGGCTTTCCGGTAAAAAGCGCGATCTGTATCATCAGTGCAGATGAAGGCGCTCGTATATACGCGGCCGATGAACGTAGAACTGCGAGACCTGGATGCGCCGCAGTTGGGAGATGGCGACGTTCTGGTACGCGTGCGAGCGTGTGGCGTCTGCGGATCCGATCTCCATGGTTTTCGCGGCAACAGGAGCAGGAGAGTTCCACCGCTAGTTTTAGGCCACGAATTTAGCGGCGATATCGGCGAAAACGGTAACTCGAGGCGGCTCCGCACTGGCTCCCAGGTCGCCATCTATCCACTCCTGTGTTGCGGGAATTGTATCTATTGCTCCACAGGGCGTGAGAACCTCTGTCCCTCGCGGAGGGTCTTCCGGCTGGATCTTCACGGTGGTTTGGCCGAATTCGTCGCGGTACGCGAGAATTGTTTATTTCCGCTTGCTCCCGGAATGTCGCACATAGAAGGTGCTTTGGTGGAACCGGTGGCTAATGCCCTTCACATTCTGAGCCGCATCCCGAACGTGTGTGGCGGCACCGGCCTCATCTATGGCGCAGGTCCTATCGGTCTTTTATCGGCTTATATCGCCAGGGAAGCTGGAGCGGCGCGCCTGGTAGTGGTAGACCGAATCCGCATCGGCTGCAGTTCGCTACCCATTTCGGCGCGGACCTCGTGATAGATGCTTCGAAGGAAGATGCCGTCGAGGTAATACGGCGTTGGACGTCGAACGGTCAGGGCGTCGACTTCGCGATCGAAGCCGTAGGCACGGACACATGCCGGCGGAATGCAATCGCGTGTACGGCGGCTGGCGGTACGGTAGCGTGTGTCGGGCTGGACCAGGAGATTTGCCCAGTAGATACTCGGCCGCTTGTCATTCGTGAAGTGGATGTCCGGGGAGTGTACGCCTATACTCGGAAAGAATTTGCAGCTGCCATAGAGATCTTGACGGCTCACCGGCTTGATTACCACCCCTGGGTCACCACCGCAACTATGGACGCGGGACAACGCATCTTTGAAGAGCTCGCCGGCGGGCGGTCATCGATTCTGAAAGCTGTCTTTCTCAACAATTCCTGACTGGCCCACTATCAAATCCCCACGTGCCTTCTTTCACTCGCATTTGCTTACTAGTTGCCGTCAGCCTTTCACACCGGCCGCCGTCGCTACCAACGGGAGATCCGGTGGACGTTGCTCGATTTGCGCTTCCCAAGACCTCTGATGACCACCTCGGGCTCGAGTGGGACGAACCTCGTGTTATTCGCACAGTCGAAATCGGCTTTGCGGAGAACGTGCCTGATCTTGCTAGCGTTCATGTGGACGTCTGGATCTCTAATTGGCCGCCCAAACCGGCTGGCGGATGGATCAAGTCTGATACCCGATGGCAGGGAGATTGGCGAGAAGTGGCTACGCAGAAATTCCGCCACGGGAACACGTTGTACTTCGAATTCAAACCGCTCACCGAGTCCGAGAACTCGAACGCCAAAAATGTTCCTGGATACGCGCCCTCCTTCCGCAAAACGCTGAAGCTCCGGGTCCGCTTCTATGGAAATCGGGTCCGGTACTCCGCGCTACGTGTGTATGGAGAATCGCGCTGGAACGAGTGCCATATTGATATCGAGACCGGCTGCGAAGGTAAGCCGAATGCGCAAGTCTCGGCGAGTGCGTATAACGGCGAGGTCATCGACTCGTCCGCGCTACCAGCCCCGCGGCGCGGGTTGCGGCTGACAGTCCGGTACACAGAGCATCCACCAGAATCTGCCGACCGCACCATCCTCACCATCAGATCCGGTAACGATGCGTTCGGAGTGAGCATGGACGACGTTCTCACCAAAAAGGATCTCTACGTCCGCCCCTTCGGCATCTTCATCGGGGACACTGCTTCCGGTGCCACCTTCCGCTCCTACGTCGAATCCGGACGAATGCATATCGGCGATGACATCATGAGTCGCGTTTCACGAGAGCCGGAACAATCGCTCGAACGCGCCACAAGTCAGATCCCTGAGCTGGCGATGACCTCTCGCGCGGGTTCGCATCCCTTGCGATATTGCCCGCTCGGCTTTCCTGGTAGTCGCGAGAAGTACGGTTTGGACTACAACGGCAATCTTTTTATCAGTAAGAAAAGCTCAAAAGCCATGAAGGAAGATCTCGCAGGCATGCTGTGGGAAGGCGACCAAATCTACTTCCGGGTGGGAACGGGCGACATGCCGGATTTCCGTGAGCGCGAAGACAGCGCTCGCCAGGAACTTCTCGAAGGATGGCTTCCGCTAGTCACGACACGTTGGGAGAGTGGTGGTCTTCGTTTCGAAGAGCATGCCTACTCTACGTTGCTGGATGCTCCGCTCGATGATCAGCGATTGCGGGGCGATGAGCCGAGCGTCACGTTTCTGAAACTCGTGGTTCGGAACCCGCAAAGGTATGCTGCGAGAGCCCGTGTTTGGTTCTCCGTCAGTCCCGGGGAGGAACTTCGCTACCATCGCGGTCTCCTTTTGGGCACGGCTAATTCACAGGGAACCTATGTACATCCACGGCTACGCGCAAGCGTGCAATCCTCCGAAGGATCGATCGAAATTCAGTCCGTTCTGGGACGCGCGGTTCCGCAGGAGGGACAATCCGCCTCATCCAATGATGGGCAAGCCGCTGTGTGGACGGTGATCCTACCCGCCGCCGCATCCAGCACACTCACCATCACAGTACCGTTTCGGACTTTCGAATCAACCTCTGATCAGGCGCGAATTCGTAAGTTCGAGTTCGGTGCCCGCCTTAACGAGATGCTTGACTACTGGCGCGAACAGAGCCGGGCAGGCGTTCACATGCGCGTCCCCGATGCCGAATTCAACCGTTTCCAACTGTCTGCTCTCCAGCATATTCTTGTTACCAGCGAGAAGGACCTCAAGACTGGTTACGACATCTGCCCGTGCGGAACGTACGACTACAACATGTTCGCGAACGAGACCGCACTTCAAGTTCGCCTTCTCGATATGCGGGGCCTTCACGATCTGGCGTGGCGATGCCTGAGACCCATTGTCGGGCTGCAGGGTTCCAAGGCCGCACCGGGCCGCTTCAGGGATACTTCGGCGATGTTCCATGGCGTTCGCGTGGATTCGGACCACGACTACACGCATTCAGGCTATAACCTCAACCATGGATGGATTCTCTGGACCCTCGCCGAACACTATTTGTTTACGCGGGACAAATCCTGGCTCCGTACGGTCACCCCTCGCATGGTACATGCGGCGGATTGGATCATCCAGGAGCGTCAGGCAACCAAATCGTATTTGGAAGCTGGTAGCCCAGCTCCCGAATATGGGCTGCTTCCCGCAGGCCAGCTCGAGGACAACGAAGATTTCGAGTATTGGTTTGCGGTAAATGGATACGCTTACCGGGGCCTACGCGCGACGGCCGAGGCCCTCTGGGACATCGATCCGGGGACAAGTTTGCGTCTCGCTAAAGAAGCCGCTGAATACCGCGAAGACATCCGTAATGCCGCGTCGCGCGCTATGGCAATCACGCCCGTCGTTCCGCTACGAGACGGTACCTGGGTGCCTGCAGTCCCACCACGAACCTCGTTGCATGGCCGCGATATCGGCTGGATTCGCAACATATTGTATGGTTCGTTGACGCTAGTCGACTGTGGAGTTCTCACTCCAAATGAGCCAGTTGCAACTTGGATTCTTCAGGACTACGAGGACAACTTATTTATGGCCGAAGATTCAACGGGAGTTCCGGAACGCGACTGGTTCAGCCGCGGCGCAATCACTCTTCAGCCGAATTTGGTGAACACGCCCGCTGTGTACATGGAGCGCAATCAGGTGCCCCAGGCTCTACGTGCGCTATACAACAC
>JBPCLH010000102.1:0-15049 GCA_051003475.1 Bryobacteraceae bacterium | reverse complement strand
CCATCGAGACCTCTGGGCTCTTGCCGTCGCCCTCGGGAGAGAACACAAATCCAGCGCCTCTTCTGAGAAAGTGGCGTAACATGAAACTCAGCCGCCCTAACCTTCAACTAAGCTCGGGACATCCTCTAAAAATCTTCCGTGAATGTTTCACAGCATCCTCCATAAGTTCATAAGTTAGGAGAAGGATATTCGACCATTGAGTTGCTGTCCAGACGGGCATCTCTAATTCGCAGCCGATGTTCAACGCCTTGGACGGTTTCTTAGTGGAATTCTCATTTCACCTTGATCATGACTACTCCGTGCTTCGGCACCGTGGCTGTAAAGCTTTCATGGAAGACTCCCAACTCTTTGTGTTCCCATAAGTCACGAATTGTTACTGATGCGCCCAAGCCGAGTTCGGCGAAATTCACGGTCATGGGCATGCTTCCCCAGTCGAGGTTGAATAGGCCAACTGCTTTACTGCCATCCGAGAGCGGCTTCATCCAGATTTCGAGCGGCCCAACTTGCCTGACTCGGCGGCCTTGAATCCCATTCGCGTCCTGGTCCACTCGAATTACCTCTGCATTTGTAAGGATCGCCAGTGTCGAGGAGTTCATTTTCGAGAGATCATTCCCGGCAAATAACGGCGCCGCCAGAATGCTCCAAAGACTCATTTGAGTTTTAGACTCGTCCTCGTTGAGGCCGCCATTTCCAATCTCCAGCATGTCGGGGTCGTTCCACCCGCCGGGACCGGCGAAAGCCTCTAGCCCGTTCTGGCCGAAGCCAAACACAACCATACTGTAGTAGTTATCGCGAATGTCGTCAGTGGTGCGCCACAAGTTCCCCCCAACTGAGCGGCCCCATTTCCAAACGCCCTCCATGCCGTATTGGCACAAACTGTAGACAATCGGTCGGCCTGTTTTCTTGAGAGCGCTGCCCATTTTCTGATATGCCGCGATCTGATCGCCTTTCCCCTCCAGGCTGCACAGGTCGTACTTGAGAAGATCGATTCCCCAGCCAGCGTATGTCTGGGCATCCTGTTCTTCGTGACCGTAGCTGCCCTCGTATCCGTCACATGTCTTGGGTCCAGGTGAGGAATAGATGCCCAGCTTTAAGCCTTTCGAGTGAACATATTCAGCCAGCGCCTTCATGTCTGGGAATCTGCTGTTCGGATGAAGGGAACCCGTGGCGTCGCGATGTCCCTGCCAGCAATCGTCGATGTTGATGTACTCGTATCCGGCTGCCTTCATCCCGCTGCTTACCATTGCGTCCGCTTGTGCCCGGATAATCTGGTCACTCACTTTGCACTCGAAGTGATTCCAGCCGTTCCAACCCATAGGCGGCGTACTGGCGAGCCCGGAATCCGGCGCGTTGATCGGCTGGGAGTAGCCCAGCGCGCACACAACCAAGCAAAAATATAAATAGCGGAATCTTCTCATCGTGACTTCGAAGCCTAGAAGACTCGATTGTTCGATGCGCCGCTTGTACTGTCAAGCAGGTATTTGATATCATCCACCCGCGCCGTCCAACGCATTGAACGGCGGCAATTTGGAGCATGCCCATGCCAAACGAGTATTCAGTACCATCGATAGACCGCGCGCTTGCAGTGCTCGAACTATTGGCGCAATCGAGGGGAGGATTCTCAGTTTCTGAGATAAGCCGCAAGCTCACGCTTCCGAAGAGTTCCGTCCATCTGTTGATAGGAACACTGGAGAGAAGAGGATACCTACAGAAGAATGCACTCAGCGGCAAGTATTGCTTCGGTCTGAAACTCGTCAGTCTGAGCCGCACTGCGCTCGAGAATTTGGATTTGCGCGAAGAAGCGAAGCCCTCTTTGCAGGCATTGATGCGAAAAACGGGTCTGACGGTTCACATGGCGGTCCTCGAGCGCAATGAAGCTGTCATCGTCGAAAAGATTGAATGCCCGGGATTACTCCGCTTAGCCACTTGGATCGGCCGGAGATTGGATGTGAACTGCACTGGGGTGGGGAAGGCGCTGATAGCGTTTCTTGCGGATGAGGAATTCGATCGGCAATTCAAGACCAAAGCGCTGGCCAGACACAACGAGAACACAATGGTATCTACCAGCAAGCTGAAGCAGGAATTGGAGCGCGTGAGAAGGCTTGGCTATTCCTTGGATGACGAAGAGGACGAGATCGGGTTTCGCTGCATAGGAGCTCCTCTTTTTAATTACACAAAGAAGGCAGTCGCCGCAATCAGCGTCGCCGGAACAACCGCCCAGATCCCTGACGGGGAAATCGCGCAACTGGCGGGTATTGTGAAGCACACAGCCGCCGCGATTTCATCACAGCTGAGTTACATACAAGGGGATTCGTAAGAGTCGGGGACAAAGATCGCGCACTTCCGAACGTACTATCGCTTGGAAAGCGTTCAGTGGTTTGGACGATTTTCCCAGCAGTGGCCGACAACTTCATTGACATATTCATCAATGCAGGTACGATACTAGAGCACCGGAAGCCGCTGGTAGGGCGGGCTTTGACCATTAATTCGGAAAGCCCGAGCTACTGTCTGAAAGCCGCGAATGAGATGATGAATTCTCACGATCAGTCTAACGCCGTTCTTGTTAAGAATCGCAACTACATCCCTGGCGGTGTAGTTTCAGTGAATCGTGCAATCAAGCCCGAGATCGTTTTCGTCAGGGGTGAAGGCGCGAACATCTGGGACGCAGATGGTAACTGCTATATCGATTACCACGCGGCGTTTGCCCCACATTTTTTGGGGCACAATGATCCTTATGTTACCGAGAGCGTGAAACGCGTACTGATCGAGGGAGCGAGCCTCTATGGATCGGGCACAACCGTCCTGGAGGGACGCTTAGCAGAACTGATCTGTCAACTTGTTCCGTCGGTCGAGTCTGTTCAGATTCTCAATACTGGGAGTGAAGCGACTTATCAGGCAATTCGACTCGCTCGGGCGGTCACGGGCCGGGACCACATCATTGTCATTCAGGGAGGTTATAACGGTTGGCATAATGACGTGTCCTGTAACCTGATGACCCCTTTGGAACTGCTTGGGCCGAGGGTCTCGCCCGGCGAATACCCCTACAAGCCCATCAGTGCGGGCGTGCCTCTCGAGCATCAGAAGCTAGTGCATAGCATTAATTTCAACGACCTCGAGTCTGTCCGCTACGTCTGCGAAAAGTACAAGATTGCTGCGCTGATTACCGAGCCGATCCTACAGAACATCGGCATAGTGAAACCTGAACCCGGCTATCTGTCCGGGCTCCGAACCTTGGCAGACCGTTATGGATTTATCCTCATCTTCGATGAGGTGAAAACGGGGTTTCGGCACGCGCCGGGTGGTTATGGAAGTATCGCGAAAGTGAGGCCTGACATTGCCGTCTTCGGAAAGGCGATCGCCAATGGATATCCGATCGCGGTGCTTGGGGGCAAACGGGAATTGATGAATTACTTCGTGCACCCGGACTCCTCGAAGCGCGTTTTGCTAGCGGGTACGTATAATGCTCATCCCGTACCCACCGCTGCCGCAATCGCAACCATCGAACGCCTCCTCATGAACGGCGGCGAAGTATATCATCATGTGGAATCGCTTGGCGGCCGGCTGCAACAAGGCCTTGAGGAGATCCTGAGAGACAGCGGGTTGAGCGCTGTAGTTGCCCGCCAAGGGTCTGCGTTCTGCATCTACTTCATGGATCATTGCCCGAGAGATTGGCACGATCTGGCTGAACACAACGACTTCGCTTTCGACGAGGAAATGCGACGAACCCTGATTGAACGCGGCATCTATTTCTTTCCGCAAGCAACCAAGCAATGCTCCATCTCAGCGGCTCATACGGAGAAAGATGTTGAGGTTACTTTAGACCAGGTGAAGCAGTCGTTAGCCCGGTGCATAGAACAATATGACGGCGAGCGTTCTCTTTCGACCGCCACCATTAAGCGGTGAGAAAGAAATAGGTTCAACCAGCCAAACCAGCCCATAGGACGTCCCGCCAAAACTCATGTTCGAAGGAGTCTGTCCAGTGTATTAGACACAAACCCTGGATGCAGCTCGAATTTCGTTGACGTCATACCGCGGCCAGCTTACTATCATTCGATATCCAGAGATGCAAAGGGGGAGCCGTGTCGGATAGCTCTTCAATCAGGCGTTGGACCTTTTGGCTGTTCGTTGTTTTGATAGCGGGTTGCACGGGTTGGTCTCAAACTGATCGCGGCACCATCACCGGGACGGTTACGGATTCCTCGGGCGCCATAGTTCCAGCTGTCGAAGTCACCGCGACCAACCTCGCAACGAATGTCCCGTACTCCACAACGAGCACAGGAAGCGGGACATATCGCATCGCGTTGCTTCCACCGGGAAACTATAACGTCAGTTCTGTGAAGGGTGGCTTCAAACGGATTGTGATTGATAATGTGCGCGTAGCGGTGGGCTCCACGGTGGATGTGGACGTGGTGCTGCAGGTGGGCGGAGCAAGGCAGGTTGTGACAGTCGAGGGAGGGGCAGCCGAACAACTGCAGACCACCGCTGAGATCACAACGGACGTAACACCCAAAGAGTTCGAGACGTGGCCAATCTTGCTCGATAGTCAGCAGCGGCAACCGACGTCCTTCGTCTTTAATAGCCTGCCCGGCACTACCGGCGGTACCTTTCAGGGCGCGATCAATGGTGGGCAGACATTCAGTTTTGAAGCGCAAGTGGAAGGTATCCCAATCGAGCGTAATTACCTGGCCGGTGGGACGGCGGACCTCACGCCGAGTGCTGAATCGATCAGCGAGTTTAGTTTGGTGACCGGCGACATTGGTGCAAACTACGCTGGCGCGGGCAGCGCGGTGGTCAATCTCTCCGTTAAATCCGGCGGTAATGCGTTTCACGGAAGTGTATTTGAAATCAACGGGAATAGCTTTTTCGAATCAGCTGGGGCCGAGGCTAACGCTTTTGGCACGGGGAAGGGCCGATTCAATCAGAATAATTTCGGCGGCGCATTTTCCGGCCCTATTCGCAGGAACAAACTCTTCTTCTTCGCAACATACGAAAGAGAGCGGGAAAGCATCTTTAATCCAGGCAACTTCACCACGGTTCCCACGGCTTCCTGGAGACAAGGCGACTTCAGCAGCGAGCTGGGCCCACAGGAAGGGACTGATGCCCTCGGCCGCCCCGTTTTCAGCGGCGAAATTTTCGATCCTGCCACTGCGCGCGCTGTGAATGGCCAATTAGTGCTTGACCCATTTACCTATCAGGGGCGAATCAATGTGATCTCACCAAACCGGTTTAGCACAGTTTGTAAAAACATCCTTCCTCTGATCCCACAACCGGAGTTTCCGGGTGTGATTAATAATTACGTCTTACTTAATGGTGGGCACTATGGCTTTGATCAGGGTTCGGCAAAAATAGATTACGTCTTAAGTGAAAAACACCGAATCAGCGGGTATTATCTTGAAGCCCGGCATCCAAATGATATAGCCTACGCCGGCGGATTCTTCAAGGATTTATCCAGCCCCTTGAATCGCGAGCATACCGAAAGAGACTTGCCCCGGCTGGCCCGCGCGTCTGAAGATTGGACGATCAATCCGACAACACTGAATCATATCGGGTTCGGTTGGAATAGCATCGCCGTGCCGCAGTTTTCGATTTCCTTGGGTGGCAATTGGCCGACTAAGATTGGACTGCAAGGGGTGAGTCCAGACTGTTTTCCGTCTATAGACTTCAACGGGACTAATGGAGTTCCGTTGCAGCCGTTCGGCGATTGCAGCGGAGGTGGCCCGGCAAGTGGAAGCTGGATCATTAAAGATGATTTCACTAAGATTCATGGCAAGCACACATTTCAGGCTGGCTTTGAATTTCATCATTACTTCTACGGAGCAGCGCCACTATCGAACCAGTCCGGAAGCTTCAGCTTTGACCAGCTATCGACTGAATTGCCGGGATTTTCCGACACAGGAAACCAGTTTGCGAGTTTCTTGCTGGGGGCGGTATATACCGCAAGTCGTACAGCAGCTCAATTAAACCCGGTTTTTCTAAACAACTATCCCACTCCGTACTTTCAGGATCAGATCAAGCTCACGCCGAAGCTCACAATAACTACCGGCCTGCGGTGGGAGATTCCCAGGCCCCGCTATGAGGCGCATAACTACACTTCCGGCTTTGATCCCAAAACACCAAATCCCGGTGCTGACGGCTACCCTGGCTCACTCGTGTTCCTTGCGGACCAGCACCGCCGTTCTTTCCAGAAAACCTACTACAAAGAGTTTGCGCCAAATCTTGGGATTGCATATAGCGTTACTTCCAAAACCGTAGTTCGCGCGAGTTACAGCATGACGTACAATCCACCGATTGCCTGGGGTTATGGATACTCGGAAGCGTATGGATTACAGTCGTTTATCGATTTGAACAGAAGCCAGGTAAGCAATGGCTTTGCACCAGTGCTTTATTGGGACCAAGGCCTGCCGCCGCCGAAATCCACCCAGTTACCCGACAAAGATCCAACGCAGCTCAACGGCAGTTCCATCAGTTACACGCTGCCCGATAGCATCCGCCAAGCTTACATACAGCACTGGAATTTCGGTGTTCAACGTGATTTGGGTAAAGAGACCTCGCTGGAAGTGGACTATGTCGGAGTGAAAGGAACGCGTTTACCGACCGGATCTCCGGCGGGGAACTGTCATCTACCTTGCTTGTTCAACATGACCCCTACCAGATACCTGCCTTTGGGAGATGCGCTTCTGGACGATATCGGCCAGCATCCCGAAATCCCAAAACCGTATCCCAGCTTTACAGGGACAGTAGCACAAGCCTTGCGGCCGTATCCGCAGTACACGGGCGTCGATCTCACCGGGTACAACGTGGGCCAGTCAAACTACAATGCTCTACAAGTGCAGGTTCGAAAGCGGCCAACCAAGACCGGACTTGGTTTCATCATGGCTTATACGTTCAGCAAGATGATCAGCGACGTGGGTGATGGCGCGGGGTATAACTACAATTATCAGGATTTCAATAATCGAAAATCCGAGAAATCCATCACATCGTTCAGCTATCCGCATGATCTGAAGCTCACATGGATTTGGGAAGTTCCTGTTGGCAAAGGTAAGCACTTCCTGAACCGGGGTGGCCTGTTGGACGCAATCATCGGTGGCTGGACCCTTACTGCGATCCAGCATTACCGTTCGGGGGATCCATTACAGTTCATCGACACCAATCTGAATGCTGGCGCCATCTTCACGGATGTTTTCCGACCCGACCGCGTTGTAGGCGTTCCCACATACCAGACGTCCAGCGGCTATGACCTCGCGAATGGCACGACTTGGATCAACCCCAATTCCTTCACCAGCCCGCCCGCCAGTCCTGGCGGGGTGCCCTTCAGAATTGGGAACACCCCGCGCGTGTTGGATGTCTACGGGCCGTTTCAGGCCAGCGAAACTGCCGGGTTGCAAAAGACTTTCCGTCTTTTGGAAAACGTCACGTTTGAACTGCGGGGAGACGTGTCGAATCTGTTGAACCGTACCACGCGGAATGACCCGGTAAATGACTTGGCCAGCCCTGAGTTCGGCCGGATACTCAATGTATCCGGCCAGCGGCAATTTCAATTCACGGGCCGAATCCGGTTCTGAAAGGAAGATTACTTGCGCCGCGCTCCGGGTATTTTTCTGCTGCTTCCAGGTATCGTGCTCGCGGGACTGGCCTGCGGAGAGTGCTTTGCGCAGTTCTTGCCGATTACGTCGGCAACATCTAATGAGGAACGTACTGTTGCGCCGTTGATCGCACAAGCCCGGGCCAGCCTGCAACTTGGGGACCTCGAGAGAGAGCGCACCATCCTGGAGCAGGTACTGACGCTCGTCCCAACCCACAAGCAGGCGCGCCTTGCTCTGATCGAAGCGTTCATGCGGCTAGAACGTTGGAATGAAGCGGAAAACCAGGCCCGAGTGCTTCTGACACAATATCCAGCCGATACCGAGCCGGTATTCCTGCTATCCATGATTGCCATGCGTCGCGGCGATCCGGAGATGGCCAAGAAGATGGCTAATCGTTGTCTGGAGCACGGCGATGCTCGTCCCGAAGTGTACAAAGTGCTTGCGTTATCCGAATACTTACTTCAGGACACCAGCCAGTTCGAAGCTAATATCCGGACAGTCCTCAGGAAGAATCCTCAGGATGCTGAGGCCCAATATTTTCTTGCCCGTTACCTATTCGAAATAAAGCGGTACAGTGAGTCCCTCAATCTCTTCCAAGTCGTGGTCAACCTTCAGCCCGATCATTATAAGGCACACTACTATATCGGTTTATTACAGGTTGCCAGCGGTGAGGCCGATCTTGCCCGCGCGGAATTTGAGACTTCAATCAAAATAATCGACACGAAGAAGATCGCCTACGCATGGCCTTTCGCAGAGCTCGGGCGAGCGTTAAACGATGCTGGAGAAACGGAGGAGGCGATTGAGTGGCTTTCTCGCGGGATTCGCAATGATCCCGCGTGTCCTAGAAATTACTACGAGTATGCCCGCGCGCTGTTCCAGAAAGGTGCCACTTCTGAGGTCAAAAACGCCCTACTTGAAGCAGTACGTCTCGATCCCGGCTATACCGAGGCATATTATCTGCTGGCGCGTTACTACCGGAAATCCGGAGAGAGTCAAACGGCCACGCAAGTCCTGGCCAGATTTAGAGATCTTAAGAGCCATCCCATACCTTCACCGTACGGTCTGCCGCGGCAGTAGCTTGCTCTGATTCGCTCGCGTTTCAATTGCTGCTTGATCAATACACTCGCGTGAACGTAGAAGCGGGCCGGTCGCGCTACGAAATTTGGATTAGTGATCTATTGCCGTTCCACTACGATAACCGTGAAGGATCCCGGCTTCGGTCTCATACGGGCCCTTTGCCCAGTCCCAGTCGGCGCGGACTCCATCTCCGCGGCTGACAGGAAGAGGCGCTTCGTCTTGGGGTCGAAAGCCATGGTCTTCGCGCTTGGCTGAGTTCGGATGTAACCCACCGATTCATAATCGTCCGGACCCTTCTGCCGAACGACCGAGACTGTCCCATCGCCATTAGATGCGAAGATCAGTTTGTTCTCGGTATCGAACGCTACGGCGTCAACTCGTTCTCCGATGGGAAGAGTGGCAATGACCTTACCGTTGCTCGCGTCCATAATCGCCAACACTTTACTTCGACAACCGATAAAGAGCCGGGAGTTCGACGTATCCATTGCCAACCCCGTTGGAGTCTTGCAGCCAGTGATCGGCCACTTTCTTTCAACGGTGAGGCGCTGGGGATCGAAGCTTACGATGGTTGATTCCTCCTCCAGATTCACAAATCCCGTGCCCTTTCCATCCACCACAGCCGCTTCCGCCCCACCACCAACATCTACTTTGCCGATGACTTCCTGCTTCTCGGGGTCGATCGCAGTGATGGCGGCCGAATCGCCATGGCACACCAGCACTCGTTTCGTGGCCGGATCGTAAAACGTGAAGTCTGGGTCTTTGTCAACCGAGATTTTCTTTAATGTTTTGAACGTATCAGTATCAAAGACGGATATTGTCGCGTTCCCGCCGTTCGTCGTGAATCCGCGGTGCAGGCTTGGAACAATGGCGATGCCATGAACGCCAGGCGTATCTTCTACCTTTCCGAGAAGCCTACCCGAATCGGCGTCGAGAACGTCGACCTCCGTCCCATGGGAAACGTACAGACGGTTAGAGGAAGAGTCGAAGACGATATAGTCGAATCCTCCGTTACCCGGCACAGGATACTTCTTGGTTACTTTGAAACCGGGAGCTTCGGCGCCAAGGCAGACAATCGCCACCGCAAGGAACATACAATATCGAGTCGGCATTTTGTTGATGATCATCAGATCAGATCCTACCGCGAAGCGACCGGAGCAGATTTCATGACTAGGTCGAAAGAATCCTTCACCGCGAATGCAGGCGTACTTGCTTCGGGATCGGAAATCCGGACCATCATGCCATTCAAGCGATCTCTGTCGAGAGTAAATTTCACGTAGTGATAATTCGGGAAGAGCATGCTCTTATAAAGATCCTCGGGCGTACGCTCTACGAAGTAAGGTTTCGCTCCGCCGCCCCCGGAGACCAAGTACACCACATCATCTTTGATCTGACGTTCGTAGTTATGAATATGCCCGGCGCTCACAATGAATCGAGCGTGCGATTGTGGGGCAATCGCTGACAGGTAGTCTCGCAATGCGATTTCATTTGGTCTTGGATTGTGATTGATTTCGATGTGCGTCTGTACGTCGGCGACAGGAGGATGATGCATGCTGAAAACCACGAAGTCGACGGTGGTCGGCAGCGAACTTATTTTGTTTCTTAAGCCAGCGCGCTTGATCGCTCTCGGGCATCAGTGACGCGTCGCTATCGAGAGCAATGACGTACACGCGCGAACCGAGCTGCACCGAATACCACCGCCGATTCCGTACTTCAGGAAAGGCCTGCCACCAATTGTCGAGACACTCCTGCGGATCTCCATGGAACTCGTGATTCCCTAAGGCGGAAAAAACACGTAAACGGTTATCACGCCATGCCTGGGTCTCCGCCTTGAATACAGCGTAATCGTTCCTTACGTTCCCGGCGAGCGGGACGTCTCCGTTCAGAATCACGGCACCGGGACGTTCTTCTGCGATTCGCGTAACAAGCCAGCGCCGAACTCTGGGATTACTGGCGGTCGTATTTGCGAGATCGGTAAACCTCATATCGCCGTACGTGATAAAGGTGAGCGGCTCAGCGAGCTCACTGTCGTTGATGCGGAACGTCGGCCCTGGTTCGCTCAGCAACCCAGCCGTCGGCAAACTCGCGGGATCTGAATGTTTTTGCGGTGGTGTTGCTGTCTGCGCAAGTAGGGCAGTGCTCGCGGTTATGACAAGAAGTGCGTGTTTTATTCGCATAAATGAAGCGCGTATTTCAACAGATTGTAACTTGTAGGTGTTCCATTGAAGTAGATGTTGCAGGCCTTGAAGCGGTATGATAACGTTCCTAGTAATTTTAGGAGGTGCATTGTGGAGCGGGGGAGTCACTGTATTGAACGGTCGAAAAATGAGGGGGCTATGCAAGGACGGAGATTTAGTTTTCTCAAGGACATCGTTCTAATCTCTCTGTTGGGTCTTGTATGGGCTGCCAGCGGCGAAGGCCAAATCGAGCGTGCTACCCTGACTGGCACCATCACGGACCCCAGTGGGGCTAGCGTTCCGAAAGCGCGAGTCGAGGTCGTCTCGCCCAGTACTGGTTTCGAACGACAGGTCGAGACCGGGGATGGTGGACTTTACAGCGTTACCAACCTGCCAATCGGGACGTACAATGTCACGATCTCTCACGGGGGATTTAAGATCTTCGAGGAGAGGGGGGTCGAGCTTTTCGTTCGCCAGACCCGCACTGTAGACGCGCAGCTCCAGGTGGGCACGGCCGTAGCGAGGGTCGAGGTGCAGGGTGCAGCTCAGGCGCTCGAAAACGGCAACGCGGAACTCGGAAGCGTCCTCCAATCACGACAAGTGAACGATATTCCGATCAACGGGCGCGACTGGGCCACCCTGATGACGCTCGCCCCGGGTGCCATCAACTTGGGCGGCGGCGGCCAGAGGGATCTGCGATTCGTGGGGCGAGGCATAGACGACAGCAACTATACCTTCGATGGAATCGATGCAACGGGCGTTCAGGAGCAGAGCCAGAAGGTGGGTGTGCGCTTGAGCACTTCGCTGGAAGCGATCGCGGAATTCCGTGTGAGTTCCTCGGTCTATACCGCGGAAAGTGGCGGGTCGGCCGGGGCTCAAATCAGCGTCGTATCTAAGTCGGGGACGAATGCGTTTCACGGCGGGGTTTTCGAGTTCTTGCGCAACGATATATTTGACGCACGCTCGCCGTTCGATCCCGCGAACCTCCCGCCGTTCCGTTTGAACCAGTTCGGCGGTAGTCTGGGCGGCCCAATCAAAAAGAACCGCACTTTCTTCTTCGTCGATTACGAAGGGCTCCGGCAAAGCCTGCACACAACCGTGATCGGGTTCGTGCCGAACGCCGCGTTTCGAGCCAGTGTGCTGGCGACCTCGCCGGTTCTGCAACCCTTTCTCGATTCCTGGCCCATCGGCCATGCGCGCTTCGACTCTCTGACCGACCAATGGACTTCGATAGGGCTGAATTCCAACCGTGAGGATAGCGGCGTATTCCGTTTAGACCACAGCTTCAACGATAGAACCTCCATGTTCGGTCGCTTTAGCATCGATGATGTCTCCATCACCTCACCATTGGACACCGTGGGTGGCGTCGATGCCCCGGTCATCCGCCCCTCCAATATGGTCATTCAGTTAACACACGTGTTCTCGCCGACGGTTGTCAATGAGATCAGAGGGGGATTCAACCGCTCTGCGTTGCACCACTACCAGTTTGGGACGTCTCCCCTTTCGACGGGCAACGGTGAGGCCGGTTATGTCGGAGTGAGCGTGTCCGGCTTCGATGCCCCTAGTACGAACTCACTCGACACGGAGGTCGGCACGACCATTGACGGATACGACGATTTGAGCATCGTTAAAGGGCGGCACACTATCAAGATCGGGATCGGCATTGAGCGCCATCGACTTAACAATTCGTCCGAGGGGATCGCTGCGGGGGCACTCAGCTACAGCAGCCCGCAGAATTTCATTAACAACGTTCTTGATGACTACAGCTTCGTTGGTGAGTTGCCCTTGGGGGGCAATCGACGCACCTATTACATGCCCTACGTGCAGGATACATACAAGGCGCGCCCCAACCTCACCCTCAATCTGGGATTGCGATACGAGTATTACACGGTATTGAACGAGGTGCATGACCGCGTTGCGGTCGTGAAGCTCTCGTGCGGAGGCTTTTGCCCGAAGGGCACGCCCCTGTATGCGCCCGTCCGCACGGACTTCGCGCCGCGGCTGGGATTGGCGTGGACCCCTGGGGGAGCCGCAGGAAAAACGGTCATCCGCACCGGGTTCGGGATCTACTTTAGCCCGAACCAAATGGACGACTTCAGTGACGGGCACGAGAGTACGGGTCAACGATTTGATGTTTCCTCAGCGGATGTGCCAGGTCTCTCGTGGCCGGTTTCTTTATCCCTGCTGCCGGCCCCATCATACTCGCCAAAGGCGTGGGATCCGAATCGCAGGGACGGATACGACGAAAATTGGGATTTCGCCGTCCAGCGGTTGTTTCCGCATAGCTTCCTGGGCCAGATTGCTTACGACGGCAGCGAGGGTCATAGACTGTTCTCCGCAATTCGGACCAATCGCATAAATCCGCTTACGGGCACACGCGCATTGCCCGAGTTTGGCGAGTTTAACCAGAAAGGTAATGGTGGCAATAGCAACTTCCACTCCCTTCAGGCAACTTTGAAGCGTCCTCTCGCCAGCGGATGGTTGTGGGAAACGCAGTACATGTGGTCGCACGCTATGTCTGACAACGGGTTCGGAGCGGGCCAGTATCCGCACATTCAAAACTTTGCGTGCATCAAGTGTTCTTACAGCGACTCGGACATTGACGTTCGGCACAGCTTCTCGGCCAATTCGGTTTATCAGCTTCCCTTTGGCCCGGGCAAGCGTTTCTTGCATACCGGCGGTGTCGTGGAAAAACTGTTGGGCGGCTGGGAGCTGAGTGGGATTGCATCGGCCACGAGCGGCCGCCCGATTGACATCCTAGTAGACCGGAGCCCGACAGACCTGCCCGACGCCAACACAAGGAATCAGCGGCCGGACCTGGTCCCCGGCGTGTCCATTTACCCGGCCCACCAAACGATCAACAACTGGTTCAATCCCGCAGCCTTCGCCGTACCGGCCGTTGGCACGTGGGGAAACCTGGGACGCAACGTTGGACGTGGACCCGGGTATTATGAAATCGACACAGCGCTCGAGAAGGAGACCCCCATTACCGAACGGCTGTCTTTGAAGTTCCGAGCTGAGGCGTTCAACGTGCTCAATCATCCGATATACGGCGATCCGGCGACCGATATTTCGTCGTCCAGCTTCGGGGTAATCACGACCCCGCTGAACACCGGCGCCACTGGGATCGGCACGCCGCGCCGCCTTCAGTTCATGTTGCGGCTAGTGTTCTGAGCGGCCAGTTACTTGCTTCTGTTTCTCTGTTGGACAGACGCCTTTCCCTGACTATAAGCGTCGGACATACCGGTTTGATTCGGATGCACCGATTACCGATCGGCGACAGTTTACCTTCGCAAATGCCAATTGTTAAAGGTAGTCCATTGCTTTGCAACAGGATCTCGTCGGCGGTTTCTATAGTCGATCACAGGGCTTACTCGGCTGGATCCCATTCCGTCATAGGCTGGCTCCAGCCTCTGCGGTCGCCTCGCGTTGCGCGCGTATTTCCGCGATCGAGGAAATGTTCCTGGACATGGTCTTTAGGCGCTCCCGTCCTTGTGCCGAGCCTTCAACGACTCTCTCGATGCTTCTGAGAAACTCTGGCAGGTTCATTTTCTCGCGGAAACCGGCCAAGTACGGGTGGATCTTCGCGTACTGGAAATACATTTCCTGGCAGGTGTCGTAGACTAGCGGCTCGTTCAGTGCGCCATGCACCACGAATCCAGCAACCATGTCCCAATACCCGTAGACCTGAAGAATATAGCCGGCAGCTTTGCCACCTGCGCTTACGAGGTCTACAAATTCATCGACTGACTTCGGCAGGAACTCACCGCCCACATAAGCGCGCGCTTGGCGCATAACGGACTCCCTACGCAGCTCATACAGTTTGATAACAAGCTCGGCCTGCCGAATTGCATCTGTTGAGGTACTCAAGATTCCTCCTTTATTCCGCATGCTGCCCAATTCACGTGGACGTGTACGACTCGGAGCCATGAAATGGCTAATCGAGCGGGAACCCGCAAAACGCGCGAACGCAAGGATACCATTCTTTGCTTCTCTGGTTGTGCTGCGGTCAATATGATGAACATCTACGCGTGCCGTCCTACTTCCGGCGCTGCGACTGTAAGCCGCGTTAAGTCGTGCGCGAGGGTTTTTGGCTTATAGTGTCCTGTTGGTCGGCCACTCTCCACAATTCGCTCCGAGTGGCGCGTTAGAACTAAGCCGCTGGCGCGGCGGACGCAGGTGCGTGGTGGTTTGAGGCAGGCGTAGCTGTACAGT
>JBPCLH010000101.1:0-1105 GCA_051003475.1 Bryobacteraceae bacterium | reverse complement strand
GCATCGCGTCGCTCTGCGTCGGGGTAGGACAAGGCTTGGCGACGGTTTTCGAACGGGAGTGAGTTTGACGGTCAGATCGTCTGCACCGAGCAGGAAGATTGCGACCCACGGTGAAAAAAGCTGAATCGAGTGCGATGAGCGTCGAACAAATCAAGTCCGCGATCGCAGAGTTGTCCCTGGAGGAACGGGCTGAGCTAGCGGCGTGGTTTCACGGCTGGGTTGACGATGAATGGGACGCGCAGATGAAAGCCGACATCGCTCTGGCAAGCTCGACCAGCTTCTGCGCCAAGTGGATGAAGATGTTCACGCTGGGCGCTGCGCGAAACGCCGTGATTTGGGCTGGCGCACGGGGATATCAAATGTTTAGATGCGACCCCGCGCAGCTTTGCTCCGCGCATTTTCCTGGGGCGCTATCGCAATACGCCGATCGGCGGCCCTTCTGGCGAGCCAAGCGTTTGCTTCCGCAGAATTATTATCGCTAGGCATTTGGCGCCCTTGCGTATAGGACGTGCTGCTGCGAAGGTCGAATTCCATTGGACGTGCTGAAGCCAAGCCCACAAAAACTTCGATCGGCGCGCTGCTCGAGATTGAGCCGCGCAGATCTTGCCGTTCCCCGCACCGCATGGATCTTGCGACTAGTCTTCTCGTAGCGAAGGCCTCCCAATGCCCATCAAACTTCCAGATTTGAGTCGAACCGGAGCTCTCCGGCTGGTCGCTTGCGGCCACGTTGAAGAAACTACCGCATCGCTGAATGAATGGCTCGCGCAGCCGCGGAATTTAGTTTGTGCTTATTCCGTGGGCGGTCGTCGCTACTATTCACGCCTCATGACCGGCCCTCCAAAGCGGCACTTCCATTTGGAAATCCTATCGGCCGACGTGGCCTCGAATCCTCCGAAGTCGCTCTTGGTCACTAGAAAGCAGCTAAACGATGCTACTGACAAGGTTTTAGGGCAGGAAATAAATGTTACTACCCGTTGCTTTTTCGTTACCCGGCCGGAGTCGCTTTCACCAACAGCCGTTATCCGTACGTTGTTGGAGGAGCGAACCGCCGCAGGCGTTTCGATGAAGTTAACCTCTGGGACCTTGGCTTTAAAGGGTTCTCCGA
>JBPCLH010000100.1:0-26250 GCA_051003475.1 Bryobacteraceae bacterium | reverse complement strand
CGCGGCTCCTCCAAAAACCACATCGGATCGGTAGACCCCGATGCCTTGAAAATCCCCGCCCGAAGGGCGGAATCTACACTAACGGAATACGCTCGCCTTCCATTTCACGCTGAACCGGGACACAACCTATCGTCCTTGGAAACGTGGCGCGTGGCTCTCAAGTGTTCACGGATGAATGGGCAGGATGTTGGCGCATGGATGATGAGTACGTTCATAACGTTATCAACCACGCCGAAGCTTATGTCCAGGGGAACGTTCATACTAATACCCTGGAAAACTTCTGGAGTCTGCTAAAGCGTGGCCTGAATGGAACGTATGTAAGCGTTGAACCGTTTCACTTGTTCCGCTACATCGATGAGCAAGCGTTTCGGTACAACAATCGCAAGCACAAGAATGGGGAAGGGGTGACCGATGCGGAGCGCTTTGGTGTCGCGGTTTCGCAGATCGTAGGCAAGCGCCTCACTTACGCCGAGCTTACCGGCAAGGTGGGAGAAAAACCGGCCACCTTTTAGCGTAAAGAATCGTTTGCGCCGGGGTCCGAAGCGTAAACGCAAAGAGTAAACTTAAAGTGGGAGAGCGGTTAGATTGCCAGATGGCAAATGAACGCAAAGCGACCTTCGACCCGATGCTGCTCATTGAGCCTTATATCGAAGTTCGCTCGTCCATCGTGAAATCGCTTCATGAAGTCCCGTGGCATGTAGCGCTGGCGATTCTTGATGCAGTCCGAGCCGACCTCTCACTCGCCATGACACGATTTACTCCAAACGTGACTCAAAAGCAATAAAGGTCATTGCCGGGGCTCCGCTGTACCTGAACACTTCATCTGATCTATACGTCTGATCTGTAGCGCCACGATAGTTCACAATCACACGAACCATTCCGCCGCTCTGATTCAAAAAACGGGAATCGTTGTTGGGGATTGAAAAAGCAACCGAAAACGATGATTCTGGAAGCACGGCTAAACGATGCTCGTTCTTCTGAACGGTTTTTTTGCCTCCGAAAGCTGTGAATTCCACTTCGATCTCCATAGCCTGCGCCGGAACTGACCCGACGTTACCAATGGCAATTTGGATTGCGGCATCCTGTAGTGTCTTGAAATCTACAGAGATGCTCTTAACGCCTACGTATGGCCGGTAAGCCGCCTCAAGAATCTTGCGAGTTGCGGTCGTATTCTTGGAAGTTGCTCGCAGAATGCCAAACGTCAACGCGGTATAGGCCACTGCTGCTCCAGTAGCAATGTACGCCGCAATGGTCTGCGGGTCAGACCAAGCACTCACTTTGATTTTGGTTTTGGAACGCCCGACTTTCGTTTCGGTCCACGTTTGCGGGGATTGGCATCGGCTTGCTTTTTGTACTCCGCTTCGCGGAGCAATATCTCAGCTTTTGGAACGGCCATGATGCGCTCCACGGCCCTTGTGAAACGGTCGTACTCGGCTGAGTGTTTCATGTTAACTCCTGCCATTTTTGGCTCTCACGCTGATGCCATCACCACTCCACCTACGGAGATGCGCTTCTTAATTTTCGCCAACATGACATCGCGCATTTTGGAACTCTTTGCAACCTTGTCGTTTCCACCCGATTCTTGATAAGTCGATAGGGCATCCTCTAACGCAGACGCAAGAATCAAGGGATCTATCGGAGCAACACACGCCTTAGCAAGTGCGGCGATCTCATCAACACTTGGATCAACCTTGCCTGCAAGAGAACAGCAAACGCCAAGCGACACATAGAATCTGACATCTCGTCTTGAATCCGACGGCAGATCCGTCGAGCGTAGAAACTTATTGACCTGCCTATCGATCAAGACGCAAGCTGCGTAAAGATCGCGATTGTACCCGGAATGAAAAATAGAATCCGAATGTTGGTCGAAATATGTCAATGGCCTTCCACGAGCCTCATCCGGCACTGCAAGAGCGATGGACATGACGGCTTGTATCAACTCTGTGGGGCCAACAATACTAGCAAGTGGTTTCTTTAGTCTCTTATACTCTCCGTGTCTTCTGTCGTAGAACAAACCATACCGCTTGAGGCGATCCTCAATATCGAATTGGATTCTTTCATTGGCAAGAAGAGAGAGCGGCTTCACTGGGGTTTGCGAGTTAGTCGCTTTTATGATTTTGTCTCGGCTACGCTCGTCAATAGGAATAACGACTCGCACCAGCAGTTGTCGCGAATCCGTGGGTGAAAAAGTAGCGCGGGTCCCAAATATCTCATGCGATGTTTGGAGGCCGTTAACAACTTCGGGGTTGCGAATCGTCGCTTTATTCCCGTTGATTGAACAGGATGATGCCAGTATGGTTACGCCATTGTTCAACCACCAAAAGTCTTCTTGCGACTTCTTGTCCATCAGGGTTGTGCGTATTTCGGTGTTCACCTTGTTAGCGGTGCCGTTATAATCTCTTACATTTGGGGCAAGAATTCTCGTATTCAGGTCACCGTTATCGTCCGCGAGAACATCAAAGGCGTAGTCCTTAATCTTGACGAGAAATACAGTCGATCCATCATCTGTCGCAAAATGTTTATTGATAGCAACCACGACTTCACTTTTGGATGTCTTTCGGGCAGCCGCGAGGAGCTTTTGGCTTGTCCAAAAATTAAATCCAAAGAGGGCGTCAGAAAAGTGGGTCTTTACAAAGTTCTGGAGAGTGGACCCCCGCTGTGTTGTTTTGTCTTTCGGTCCAGGTTCAGTAATTGACTTACACGCATAGTGAAAAGTGATAATCAGTTTTGGGTCATATTTTAAGGTCGCTGCATGTTTCTCTCGAAAGCGCGTGATCGCATCTCGTGCCGAAGAGTTAAGATACTTGATTTCGTCAGGGACGCGCGTGTAGTCGAAT
The DNA here is from genome assembly GCA_051003475.1 of Bryobacteraceae bacterium. Lineage (GTDB taxonomy): Bacteria > Acidobacteriota > Terriglobia > Bryobacterales > Bryobacteraceae > Bog-105. The sequence goes on along the minus strand of JBPCLH010000100.1, from coordinate 23,413 downwards.
ATATCTCGCGAGAACTGATGGAATTTTTCGACTCGTTCTTCCTTGAAAGACTTCTCTCGGGTTGCTTGAATAAGTACAAGTTCTACTCTTGAGGCGGGGACGGGGGGTGTTGTTTCATCGCGGATCAAGAGTCCGTTGATGAACAGATACATGCCGTCAACTCCGCCATCGTCCCCGCCACCAAGATTGCCGAAGTCGATGTCTTCGTCGGACAAATCGTAGTCTTTTAAGGTTTGATTGATCACATAAACTTCAAAGGCTTTATCTTCCGGCAGTTCCGCTGCACGTTCAGACTTCCACGCGTCAAAGTTGGCGTCCAGTGCCCTTAAATCGTGATTACTCATGCAAGGCACCTCCGGTGCGAATGCACCAATCATACGGCACCCATAGGTGATGAGTCAAGCATATTCTTGCCGCCCCCCCATCCATTTTCTTTTCGTCCACTTATCGGAAATCGCTTGGAAGCATGCGGTATACTGGTTTCATAGGAAGCCGCTGCGCTTCTAATCTCTTGGAAAACGCCGGATGAGGGCACTGCCTCTCCGGCGTTTTTCATTTGCCGAGGACTCCAAATGACAAGCGCAGCGCAACTCGCCGCGAACCAATCGAACGCTCAACATTCCACCGGTCCAAAAACGCAGGCCGGCAAAGCGATCTCCGCCCGGAATAATTTCCGCCATGGCTTCTCAGGAGCCTTCACCGTGCTTCCCTGGGAAAGTCAGGACGAATTCGACATGCTGCTCGGCGGTCTGCGCGATGAACACAAACCTTCCGGGCTCACCGAAACCATTCTGGTCGACAAAATGGCGCAAGCGATCTGGCTGAGCAAACGCGCCGTGATGCTGCAGCACGTCACGTTTAATCATGAACTGCCGGTTTGCGATGACGGCAAGCAGCTCGCGCTCTATCTGCGCTATCAAACCACCAATGAGCGCGCCTTCCACAAATGCCTCAACGATCTTCTAAAGCTCAGAGCCGAAAAGCGCAAACAGGGAATTGGGTTCGAATTGCAGAAACAGAAGCAAGCCGATCAGACTCGCCGTGAAGGAGCCTAGACACGCAAGCAGGAGCTGCATCGCTACAACGTTTTGCTCGGCGAAGCCAAGCTGGATCACCAACTGCTGCAGACCACGATGCTCCGCTTTGACAACGCTCTCGCATCTTACGAAAAAGAAGAAGCCATGGAGGCCCAACAAGCCGCCTAACTCTCCCGAGATTCCCACCGGTTCGGTGAATTGTTCCATCATCGCCGCCGGTGAATCGTTTCTACCGCTCACATTCGGTGATCAGCCTTCGGTACACCTCGCGTGCGTGATCGTACGCTTGTTGCGCTTGCGGTAGTTCGGCTTTAGCTATCTTGGATGCCTTCTGCGTCCAGCACTGGTTTACTGCGGTTAGGCACCATTGCGCGCTGGCGCGAGAGGCACGGATCGGTTTGCCGCCGACCATCACGAAGATAGGATTCGAATGCGAAGAGGGCAGAATGCGCACGGCTACCCAACTGCTCTGCTGGATTGAGACGTCAAAGGCGATCTCACGCACGGTACCGTCAGCCACGATGTTCTTGCGCGCGACGGCCCTGCCATTCACCACCAGTTCCACCGGCACTTCGCGTGTCGTGCCAATCCGGGCCCGCTCGACGTGCCAATACGGTCTCTCATCATAGGGACGCTCGTTAAGGCGGCTCTCTGGTTTGATAAAGAAAGGATCGTCACCGCTTCGCTCAGTATCTGGCAGTTGCGCCGCCCAGTTCGGCGGATCATCTTCGTGACTTTCACGAACGTTCGTCAACACTGGCTCCAGGTACGCTGCCGCCTTCACCGTTACGTGCGCTGTCCCAGCTTCAGTGAGCTGTACCTCGCTATCGTTTGTGCCCACGGCAACACCATTCACGCTGAAGTCCATCAGATGACTTCTGCCGTCCGATACATAGCTCCGGCCCTTCCGCAATGCGTCGGTCCATCCCTTATAAGTAAGCGGGCCGTCCATCTTGGCGTACACGCGACCCTGCCCCACGCGGTTATCTGTGATGCACGGAAAGTCGGTCTCACCCGAGACTCGAGTTCTGAAACCTACGTTCAGCGTGTGATACCAAATATTGAGTTCCCAGACGTAAGGAGTGTCCACGGTCGAGATGAAATCCACCGTGTCCGGATAAGTAACGTCCACAATGTATTCGTTCGCGCCGATACCGTCGAACCCCGGTATGTCATAGTTCGGCAGTTGGTCTGCCTTAACTTCGAGCCCCCAGCCGGAATGCGCGAAACCCACCACGGCGTTCTGAGCTTTAGCCCACCGCAATATAGGGAGGTCCCACGTCGGCCAGTCCTCGATGCGCTTGGTTCCCCTGTAGTCCTGCTCCGTGAGCCCCAGCAGCACCAGATGTCCGGCATGGCTCGAAGGAAACCCGGAAACCTCCAGGTCATAGTGCATCAGCTCGTCTGTTCTTGAATGCGGATCATCCTTGCCGCTAAAGAATTGCTTTTGGTAGTAGTAGCAAGGCCCCCACATCAGCACGGACCCCACGTTCAGCTTCTCGCCCCGCACCTGCCGCATCATATGTTCCGGACGCACACCTTCTGATGGATTCTGATAATGCGAACATCCGGCAGCATGCACGTGATGATCGCCCGAGTACCAGCCATATCTCGAAGGGTCGATCCAGCGCTCCATGTTGAAGGAGATTTCGTCTGAACCTTGCTTGCCAATCGTGATCTTCTTAACTTGAGGATGATATTCCGGTCCCATCCAGCACGCCACGGTGTAACTGCCTTCGGGAAGCACGATCGTTTCGCCATCGGCACGATAAACCTGCGGTTGGAAGAACAGATCCGGTGCGAGGCGTTTTGACGGATTCGGGTAGAGGCGGTTCAAGCTATCGCGCACCGTGAAGGCTGCCATCGCCGGCGCGCCTTTCTCGTCCTTGACGCGCATCATCACCCGGTGAGATGGAAGCGAATTGAATAACACCACCATTTCGTTACGGAAGCCAATATCCTGCGTGCCCTGACCGACACCAAACCCAAGCTTTGCCGAGCGCTGGCCGCGTTCCTGGCTATAGACCTGCAATATCCGGTACTCCAGCCGCAGGCCCGACAGTCGTTCGGATATCGGATTCTTGTCATACAGGCTAATGTCCGCCCAACGTTCCTTCACATCCGCGGTTGTGAGCTTCATCGGCGGTTCGGCGCTGGTATCTGACTGGATGTAAACCGGACCGCTGTTCGGACTTTCAACGGTCAGCTTTGCAGTCACCCCGGCTCGGTTCAATACCTTCACCAGAAACACCCGTGTGCCGAGTTCCGTCAGTTCCGGCTTAGCGGAACCCGGCCGCACTTGTACACGGCTCTCGGGATTGATATCGACAATCGCGATGGTGTGCTTGTCGAGAACTTGCGCCAGTTGATCTACGGCAGCCGCCTCGTCCGGGACTGCAATGGCCTCGTTGATTTGCTGCTGCTCGGCAGCGCTGAGAGGCTGCCCTAGATACTCCAACGCACTTTCAATCTGCCGTACTTGTAAGGCAAACGGCTGCATCGGAACGTTGCTCGTTGATTGTGCGCATGCGACCGACATCGCTCCAACCGCAAACCCCAGGATCGTCCTAGAACGCCTTGCCCAACCCGCGCGCGAATTCATGGAACACCCTCTCAGATGGAATCAGCAGATTTTAACGGCGAATTTCAGTCCGAGTATACAGCCGGTTATATCCGGAAATATAGTACCCGGCATATCGTAAATTTTCCCCAACTGTGTTAGCTTTGACCTGGCCTTCGCACCTGCGATTGCCATGCCGGTTCTTGGAACGGGACGCGTGCTCCTGGCCGAAAGACCGAACCCCGGACGGTTCTTCACTTCGGGGAAAACTGCGAAAACTTGCTGAACTTTCGGACCGCAAGGCTCCGGAGACCGACGGGGAGTCAAGGAGCGTATGGCACGAAATATCATCAAGGCAGTTGTATGTGTAATTGGAATCCTATGCACGGGGTTCGCGGTAAAAGGGCAATCCTTACCCAATCTGTTTCCCTTTCCGAATGCGACCGGTGTAGCAGGAACATACAAAGCTGGCAACGCGCCGATCGATCTGACCGGGCCGTTTTTTCAGGCATTAGGCACCAACGGGCGTAGTTGTGGTTCCTGCCATCGGCCGGCTCAAGGTTGGGGGATTTCCGCGCGCGAAGTCAGGCTCCGCTTTGAGACGACTCAGGGCCGAGATCCGATTTTCCGAACCAACGATGGTTCGAACTGCGATCACAACATCGACACGTCAACGGTTCTCGGACGCAGCAAAGCCTATAGTCTTCTGATCAGCAAGGGCGTAATCCGTGTGGCGTTACCCGTAGACCCGGCTGCGGAATTCAACGTCGTCAGTGTCGTCAACCCGTACGGCTGCGACGATCCAGTCACCTTATCTATGTACCGTAGGCCGTTGCCTTCAACGAATCTAAGATTTTTGAGCACTGTGATGTGGGATGGGCGTGAGTCCTCAACGCAAACCGGTACGCAGAAGATTACGTTCGCATCGAATCCAGGCGATTTGGTCGCAGATTTAGCCCACCAGTATTTTGATGCGACCAACGGCCACGCGCAAGGGTCTACACCGCTGACGTCTCAGCAGCAACAGGCGATAGTGAACTTCGAAATGGCCCTCTCGACCGCTCAGGCGATCGACTACCGTGCTGGCGTTTTGAGTTCGCGCGGTGCAAGTGGTGGTCCCGTGGCGCTCGCCTCTCAAACTGTGCCGGCCTACTACATCGGCATCAATGATTCTCTCGGGGGCAACCCGAAGGGAACGCCTTTTACATCCGTCATTTTCAATCTCTTTGATGCTTGGCTCAACCTCCCAGCGGAGCGTGATCGCGGGCAGGCCGAGGCTCGGGCTAGCATCGTGCGAGGCCAAACCCTGTTCAATTCCAAGCCGATTAACATCACTGGTGTTGCGGGACTCAACGACGATTTGAATCTGGCCTCTATTCCGGGTACGTGCGGCACCTGTCACGATGCCCTCAATGCTGGCAATCATTCCGTGTCCGCGCCATTGAACATCGGTGTTGGCGATGTCGATAGCCCGCTTGACGTGAGCTATCTTCCAGTCATTACATTGCAGAACAAGACCACTTTTGAAACCAAAACGACCACTGATCCCGGACGCGCTCTCATTACCGGATTGTGGAAAGACGTTGGAAGGCTCAAAGGACCCGTTCTGCGCGGGCTCGCCAGTCGCGCCCCCTACTTCCACAACGGCTCAGCCGATTCACTGGGTGACGTCATCGATTTCTACAACAAACGTTTTAGCGTCGGATTTACGCCTCAGGAAAAGGAAGATCTGATCGCCTTCCTCAATTCGCTGTAAGCATCAATCCCGGCCAACACTCGATATCAGGATTGACAGCTGCACTCGCCAGCGATATGGTCTCTCGTGTAGTTTAATTCCTGTTTCACTCGATGGAGGTTGCGTATGCTTTCTAAAACCGCACAAATCTTCGTGCGTATTGCTTCGCTCACACTGATGATTCTCTATGCGCAATGCACACTGCAGCTTGCGTTCGCTCAGAATGCAACTGCCGGAGCGGGTGCGGCGATGACACATAAGAAGAGTGCAGCTCCGAAGATGACCGACGCGCAGAAGATTGCACTCGCGATGAGTGCGGGGCCGGCAGAAATTGCCAAAAACGCCACCATCGCTGACATGACCAGCATGGAAACAACCAACACGGCAACCGGACAGCCGAAGCAGCTCCGCGCGGGCACAAACGGCTGGGTATGCTTCGCATCCGCCCGGGAACCGATGTGCCTGGACAAGGAATGGCAGAAGTGGGCGGAAGCTTGGATGAGCAAAAGTAAGCCCAAAATTGAAGGGACGGGGGTCCGTTACATGCTCCGCGGCGATAACGGCGCCAGTAACACGGACCCGTATGCCACAGCGCCCACGGCTGAGAATCAGTGGGTCGTCTCGCCCACAAAGGCGGCGACTATGCCGGCCAAGTAGCACCACGACTAAATAAATCCAAAATCGCTAGTTGAACCTGTCGATCTCGCTACCCCCTTGTTCGACGTTAACGTAGAGCCTGGATCCAGATCGTTGAAACCGTTCGGAAGCCAGGCTCCGATCCGAAATGAAAAGGAGAAAAAACGATGAGATTCATGGTGTTGGTCAAGGCCGACAAGAACACGGAGGCGGGCGTGATGCCGAGCGAGCAGCTCCTGGCCGAAATGGGGAAGTATAACGAAGAGCTGGTGAAAGCCGGCATCCTGCTCGCGGCCGAAGGGCTTCAACCCAGTTCCAAAGGCGCGCGCGTACGGTTCTCTGGAGAAAAGCGAACCGTCACAGATGGACCCTTCACTGAGACGAAGGAGCTGATTGCCGGCTTTTGGCTGATTCAGGTCAAGTCAAAAGAAGAGGCAATCGAATGGGTGAAGCGCTGCCCCAATCCTCTGGAGGGAGAATCTGAGATAGAAATTCGCCAAGTGTTCGAGGCCGAAGACTTCGGTCCCGAGTTCACTCCAGAGCTCAGGGAGCAGGAAGAGCGCCTGCGCGCGCAGGTCTCAGGGAAGAAGTAGGGATGGTGCGCACGGCCTTGCGCGTAGCCTGCCTCGACTTGCACTGACGTATTAGAAGATGATTTGATCGGTAGCAGTGATTGCTACCGATACACATCGCGCGATCGACGCAGTCTGGAGGATTGAGTCGGCCAGGGTCATCGCCGGTCTCGCGCGAACCGTGCGCGACGTCGGTCTTGCCGAGGAATTCGCACAAGATGCTCTCGTCGCCGCGCTCGAGCAGTGGCCGGAGTCGGGCATCCCGCGCAACCCAGGCGCTTGGCTCATGGCTACCGCGAAGCATCGTGCGATCGATCTCTTGCGCCGAAAAAAGCGGCTCGAGCGCAAGCACGAGGATCTCGGTCGCGAAATCGAGGCCGAACGAGCGATGAGCACAGCGAATCTCGATGCCGCCATTGACGATCCCGTCGGCGACAATCTCCTGCGCCTTGTGTTCATATCGTGTCATCCGGTTCTCTCAACCGACGCCCGCGTTGCGCTCACGCTTCGCTTGTTTGGAGGCCTGACAACGGAGGAGATCGCGCGTGCCTTCCTCGTCCCTGAGCCGACAATCGCCCAACGCATCGTTCGGGCCAAGCGGACCCTCACCGAGGCGCGCGTGCCGTTCGAGGTCCCCCGCGGTGCTGAACTTGCCGCTCGCCTCTCGTCCGTGCTTGAGGTCATTTACCTCGTTTTTAATGAAGGCTACACCGCGACGGCCGGTGATCATTGGCTGCGGCCTGGGCTCTGCGAAGATGCACTGCGTCTCGGGCGTATCCTGGCCGAGCTCGCTCCCCAGGAGCCGGAGGTCCACGGTCTCGTCGCGCTGATGGAGATCCAGGTGTCGCGCTCGAAAGCGCGCGTGGGTCCGTCGGGAGAGCCCGTCCTGTTGCTCGATCAAAACCGCGCGTTCTGGGATCAACTCCTTATCCATCGTGGTCTGGCCGCCCTTCAGCGTGCCCAAAGACTCAGCGATCGGCTCGGTCCATACGCACTCCAGGCCGCGATCGCTGCTTGTCACGCGCGAGCGCATGCCCCCGAGCAGACGGACTGGGCGCGTATCGCATCCCTTTACGATGAGCTCGCCCAGCTTACGCCATCCCCGGTCGTTGAGCTGAATCGTGCAGTGGCAGTCGCCATGGCGTTCGGTCCGGCAGCGGGACTTGAGCTTGCCGACGCGCTCATGTCTGAGCCGTCATTGAAGGCTTATCACCTTTTGCCGAGTGTGCGCGGCGACCTCCTCTCAAAGCTTGGCCGCTTGGATGAAGCTTGCCCCGAGTTCGAGCGCGCGGCATCGCTGACGCGCAACGCACGCGAGCGCGAGTTGCTCCTCGAGCGTGCCCGAATGTGCGCACAAGGTGCTCACGACGGTCGAACAAGAGCCCGCGATGTGTAATTCTAGCCGCATGGATTTCTGGGGTTTAAGCGATCTCTGTACACCGTGGTGCGTGTATGTCGTAGCAACGCTGCGGATTGCCGATCACGTAATCGCGGGGAAGACACATATCGACGATCTCGCCGTCGCGTCAGATGCTGATCGCGACTCGCTACACCGGGTGTTGCGCCACCTGGTGAGCAGGGGTTTGTTCGAACAGCCCGCGCCCGGCCAGTTCGCGCTGAATGACGCGGCCCGCATGTTGCTGGATGAGCCAGTCCGCCTCGGCCTCGATCTCGATAGCTTTGGCGGTCGGATGGCGCACGCCTGGGGAACTCTCCTGTCTGCTGTCCGGACGGGCAGGCCAGCCTATCACGAGGCTTTCGGCCGCGCGTTCTGGGAGGATTTGGATGCTCATCCGGACTTAGCCGCCAGCTTCGATGCGCTGATGGGTCCGGCGGGTCATGGCGTCCCCGATTCACAAGTCCTACCGGATCCCTGCGGACTGCGGATTGATTAAAACCGTAGTCGACGTTGGCGGTGGACCCGGCGCTTTACTCGCAGAAGTGCTACGAACCCGGCCCTCGGTCCACGGCATTCTTATCGACCTGCCGCGGACGGTGGCTCGATCTAGTGAGATCTTTCAGGCCGCGGGAGTGGCCGACCGGGTAACGACCGTAGAGCAAAGCTTTTTCGATCCGCTGCCCATGGGCCGGGACCTTTATATATTGAAAAGCGTCCTCGACGACTGGCCCGATCGCGAGGCGACCACAATCCTGAGGCGCTGTGCTGAAGCGGCACGCCCATCTGGCCGGGTCGTCGTCTTCACGAATTCGGGACCGGGAGAGGACGCTTCGCCAGCGCTGCTGATAATGGTCCTGGTAGGCGGCCGGGAACGAAGCATCGATGAGTTGCGCGAAATGACCAGTGAAGCCGGCTTAGAGGTGCGAGCGATCAAGCGCCAGCATTCCGGCCGCGTTATCGTCGAGTGCCGCCCCGCATAACCAGCTGCGCTCCCCGCTGGTTTTTTCGAATGGCATAATCGAGGTTCAGTCACCCTCCTTACGCTTCGTCCGATATGTCGATTGGCCACCGAAACAACATCTGCGTGATCGGACGCGGGCCTAAAACCCTCCTGTTGGCGCATGGATTCGGCTGCGACCAAAATATGTGGCGCTTCATCGTCCCAGCGCTCGAAAATGACTACCGCATCATATTGTTTGACCATGTGGGCGCTGGCAAGTCCGATATCTCGCAGTACAGCCCTGCGAAATACCAGTCGCTCCATGGCTATGCGGACGATATCATCGAGATCATCGATGCAACTGGCTCTGGGCCTGTCGTCTTCGTTGGACATTCAGTGAGTGCCATTATCGGAGTGCTTGCTGCGATAAGGGCTCCAGCAAAATTCGAGGACCTCATATTAATAGGCCCCTCTCCCTGCTACATCAATGACGGAGAATACGTTGGTGGATTCAGCCGCTCGGATATAGATGGATTGCTTGACATGCTCGACAAAAATTATCTGGGCTGGTCGACTTCCATGGCGCCAGCTATCATGGGCAACCCTGAGCGTCCAGAGTTAGCTGGTGAGCTGACCGAAAGCTTTTGCCGCACAGATCCGCAGATCGCAAAGCAGTTCGCGCGCGTCACTTTTCTTTCCGACAACCGCGCTGACCTCAATCTCGTCGCGACTCCGTCTCTTATACTCCAATGCTCGGAAGATGTAATCGCTCCGGATCGCGTAGGCGACTTCGTCCATCGTCATTTACCCGGAAGCCAACTGGTGACGTTGCGAGCCACCGGGCACTGCCCTCATATGAGCGCACCTGGCGAGGTGGTTGCCGTTATCAAAGAGTATCTTGAACGCACGTGAGTTCAGAACCACCCTCCTACAAATCCTTCGAATGGTTTCCGCAAGAAAGCGCGGAAGAGCTATACGAACACGCACCCTGCGGATACCTATCTACCACTCCTGACGGGCTGATCGCGAGAACCAACGCGACGTTCGCTGGCTGGCTTGATTATGGGCAGAATGAACTGACAAGCGGCATGCGCTTGTTAGACCTGCTGACCCCGGGCGGCAAGATCTTCTACGAAACGCATTTCGCTCCCTTGATGAGGATGTACGGCGAAGTCAACGAAATTGCTCTTGACTTCAATTGCAAGGACGGGCGCACTATTCCGTCTTTGGTTAGCGCCACTCAGAAGCGGGATTCGGCGGGGACGCCCATTCTCAATCGGGTAACTGTGTTTAACACAACCGAACGCCGAAGATACGAGCACGAGTTGCTGCTTGCGACCAGGCGTGCTGAGGAGATATCGGCTGAGTTGGCGCAGAGTAATGCGGCTCTCCTGAAAGCGAATGAGGAACTCGACGAGTTTGCCTATGCCGCAAGCCATGATCTGCAGGAGCCTCTTCGGACGATGTCTACCTATGCGCAGTTGCTCGCCAGGCGTTATCAGGCTCAACTCGACGCCAATGGTCTGCTGTTCCTTGACAACATCGTCGAAAGCTCTAGCCGTATGCAAGCGCTCATAAGCGATCTGCTGTCTTTATCGCAGACTCAAGGCTCTCACCTTGTTCTGCGTCCTACAAACATGAAACAGCCGTTGCAGCTTGCCATTTCGAATCTGCGTTCTGCCCTGGATGAGACCAAGGCGACCGTGACACACGACGACTTGCCAGTCCTGACAGTCGATGCTGCTCGAATGACTCAACTCTTCCAGAATCTTGTTGGCAACGGCATCAAGTATAGGAAGCCCGACGAGCCGCCGCGGATTCACGTATCGTGCATGCCCAACCAGCACGCATGCGTGATTTCAGTCCAAGATAACGGAATCGGATTTGAAAGCGACTATGCGGAACAAATATTTGGAATGTTTAAGCGGCTGCACGGAAGGGAGACACCTGGGACCGGCATCGGCCTTGCAATCTGCAAAAAAATCGTGGAATCGCACGGAGGCCGAATCTGGGCCGAGTCCACGCCGGGCGTAGGTTCAACGTTTTCGTTCTCGATTCCTGTTTCCTCTCCCGAGTGAACCCGCGACGAGCGGCGGTCTCCTTCCGGCGGCGACCGAGCGCGTAGCCATCTTTCAACTAAAATGACAACATGCCGACAAATCAGCCATTCCTTACAGATGTGCAACAGCTGCGGGCCAAAGCTCGCGCGAATATCGAACAGGGTGCGGTGACCCCCGCCTATGAGGGCGATGTGAAGCAGGCGATTGAGATCCTGCAAAGCGTACTCGCAACAGAGATAGTATGCGTGCTGCGCTATACGATGAATGCGGTGACGGCTGCTGGAATATCAAGCGAGAGTGTTAAAGACGAGTTTGATGAGCATGCGAAGGAAGAGCAGGAACATATGAGAAAGGTAGCCGAACGCATCAATCAACTCGGAGGAACGCCTAATTTCAATCCTGAAGGATTGGCGATGCGATCGGCTTCGCAGTATGTAGAAGGTGCGAATCTGATCGAAATGATCAAAGAAAACCTTATTGCCGAGCGGATCGCCTGCGAACACTACCGCGAGTTAGTCCGCTTTTTCGCCGAGAAAGATCCAACCACACGCGTCATGATGGAAGGCATCCTGACGAACGAAGAAGAGCACGCAAACGACATGCTTGACCTCTTGGCAGCTCACGACGGAAAGCCGATGAATGCCAAGGCCTAGCACGATTTGGAGTGGACGCAGGGTCCTCTGACACATCGCAGGCGCGCCCTCAGGCCGGCAGCTCCGATCCATAGATCGCCATGACCATTGCGGCCTGAAGGGTGATTTGCCGATCTGCCCCGTCACAATGACCGAATCAAACAAATCAAACAAACCGAGACTTATCGTAGGCATCAGTGGCTCCACTGGCATCGTCTATGCCGCGCGGGCTCTCAAAGTGCTTCGCTCCCTCGGTGTCGAAACCCATTTGATTGTCAGCCGTGCCGCGGAACTAACGCGAGCGTATGAAACCGATCTCAGCAGGGAGGAGCTGGATTCGCTAGCCGACCATGTCTACAACATCAAAGACGTGGGAGCGCCTATGTCATCCGGCTCCTTCTTGACGCTGGGGATGCTTATTGCCCCCGCTTCGATGCGCACCGTCGGCGAAATAGCCACCGGTGCAACTTCGTCGCTCCTGACACGTGCCGCCGATGTGGTACTGAAAGAACGCCGCAGGTTAGTGTTGATGGTCCGTGAGGCTCCTTTGAATCTGATTCACTTACGCAACATGACGACCATTACAGAAGCTGGTGGCACTATTTTCCCGCCCGTGCCTGCGTTCTACATGCGACCTAAAACGCTAGAGGATGTGATCGATCACTCAGTGGGGCGAGCCCTTGACCAGTTCGGCCTCCATACAGATACTTTCCCGCGCTGGGGAGAAGACCTCCGCAAGAAAGTCGCTCGCCCAAACGAGCAACGCTCAGAATAGCGCAGATCTATCTGACACGAGCGTGACTGAGGCATCGCGCTATCGGTAGCTACCATCGTTCGCGTTCGGGATTGCGAGAAATGTAATACTCGCCGGCGCAAACGTGACGGGCCCTGAACGCGTCGGGACGCCTGTCAATTGCGAGGAGCTGGCGAGCTTGCTCGGGAGTCCAGACGCCGGAAGCGCCGCGCGTCCCGGGACTTGTGGCAAATGATGTGACGATCCTCGCATCTACCGCGTGAGCAAAATCGACAACACCCTTCCATTGCTGGCGAGTCAAGACACGTTGAAGCCCTTGGGCGCCAAACGATTATACTCGACTGGATGCGACGTCATGAGATGACGCACATCCTACGAGAGATAAAGCGCGCGAGTATAAAGGAGCGCAACGGGTAGTGTTGTCTTAGCGGGGAGATGGGATGCCCCGAAGTGCTTCTCGGCATTCCTGGATCGTTAGGCGGCGAATCACATTTTTAAATGCATCAAGCTCCACCACCTCGCTATGTTCACGATCCTTGAACCATTCGTCGCAAGAACCCCTCGGATTGTCGCACGTGCTACCTTCGGGCTTGCCATTTCTGTAAAGTTGAAAGATTTGAAGTGCCATGATTAATCAAATCTAGCGCGCTTCGGGCGGATCACTTAACAGCTAATTCAAAATTGTTTTCTCGTAGCGCGCTAACCCTGTCTGCTCACTTCACGACGATGGAGAACCATCTAGGACATAGATGCGAACGTGAATCATGGCCCCGTGGTCATCAACCACAACACCCTTATCGGTGAACCGGCGTACCGTTAGCGACTTACCGCCGAGAATCACTTTCGTCCCAAAACCGTTGATGTCCACAATATCGCGTGATTGCTCAAAAAGGATCTTCGTGGGCCGCATCTCCAAGTTCAATTCCTGCTCACCACCCCCTGTTGTGTTCATGTCAATCAGCCTCGCACCCCCAGGCCCTCCTGATGTCCGCAGCAGTGAGATCGCGCCCCCTGTCATGTTAAGGGCGCTCCTAGTTCCTTTGTTACTGTTAAGCGTCTCGCTTGCTTCCTGTCCCACCCGCTCTTGTTCTGTTGGCTTCTCACCGCGCGATAGCTTCACCGCGCTATAGTGCAGCACGGCACTGGCAATTATTGTCGCGGCAATCAGCACTGGCATCCACCAGACCACAGGCGTTGAGGGATGTCCTGTAACTTGCTGGGCTTGTGGCGGGTGGTAGGCCAGCCACAACATTAGAATCAATGTGACCACGCCTATAACATTGCTTACGATTTGACCAATCGCGCCAATTTTGTTCCAATCTCTCGAATGCACGCCCATCGCTCCTTGTAGCGATTCCTTGAAAGAGAAGTGGCCGCCAACAGGTCAAGGTTCCCGCATTCGATCCGGTTAATTACTCCGTACTTAGGCGGCCAGTCACTAGCTTACGCAGCTTGTCTTGCCTCTTGCAAATCGAGGCACAGCTCAGATAACGTCCACACATGATCCGTAATGTCAGCGGCCATCGCGGGAGTAATCCGAAGCGATGAATGCACACGGCAAAAGTTGTAATGCCAAAAGTGAAGCGCAAGTGCAGCTTGCAGGTTCGCCCAACTTTTCGAGAACGCATAAGTGAGGCGCGTAAGGCGCTTGCACCATTGGCGCAACGTTCCATTTTTCCGCTCTACGTGCGATGTACTCGCACGATCCAAGTCCGGCATTCCGTTTATCGTGTCTTTTGCCACTGAGACAAACTTCGCGGGACTGTAACTCTCGGAAACGTGGCCTAGGTGAGTCGAGAACAGCTTTACTATCTGGGCGTGATTTGCGCGGTTATCAACAATACTGTAGGGGGTAGAGTATGTCAACAGATTAAAACCAGCTTGCTATTCGCTAGGGGGTACAGTACTATGTACGCATGCGACGAAAACAGCTACCAGCAACTATACGCGACTACTTTGTGGAGATGGGAAGGATTGGAGGGAAGAAGGGCCTCAAGGCTCGAATGGAGAAGCTCAGTCCGGAACGACGCAAGGAGATCGCTCGAAACGCGATAAAGGCTAGGTGGGCAAAGAGAAACATTAGGCCCGCAATATAGCGGCGGCACTTTGAATTGGCGTGTGATGAATAGCGTGCCTCAGCCTCTCTCGAAACTGGTTCATCCAACAGATACAAAGATAAGCATAGAGCCGGATTGTGCATCAAAGCAGCCCGAACTGGCAGCATTGGTCACTCAAGGCACAAGCATCTGGGCGCTTATTGAGCACACTTTAGGGACCGCCTTGGTCAATATGCTGGGCGCAAAACCGGGTCCGGCAATGGCTATGTATGGTGCGCTAAGCGGTTCATACGCGAAGACGCTTGCATTAAAGGCCGCAGCCCAGGTCGCACTAAATGGACGCGACTATGAACTGTTCGAAGCGCTCATGAGGCTCTACAGGTCAGATGAAAAACAGCGGCACAAATTTGCTCATTGGATTTGGGCCTATTGCGAAAACGTTCCAAAGCACTTAGTCCTTCTTGACCCTGCGGAACTTCTCCAATCAGAGACCGATATCGCTGAATTCAGACACAGATCATCATTAAGTGGCACATTTAAGCTCGTGTGGTCCGAGCGCTGGCTGTGCTACTCCAAAGCTGAACTTGAGCGGATTGTGCGACAGTTTTCGGATATTCTTAACCTCTTTCGGCAGTTTCGCGATCTTGTTGGCCCGACTGGACACCGGACAAAAGAAGAAATATACTCACTCCTAAGTCAGCAGCCTCTTGTGGCGGCAGAACTAACCCATCTACGGCAGCGATCTCGAATTTCTCAGTAAGCACGCTCGTAACGGCATCGACAACTTGATCTTTTGTGACCTCGATTTTGTCAAGCGCTACCATCGCTATCTCCCCGCTAAGACAACACTACCGCGCACCGCGAAACCTCCTCGATGCAGGTTATTTAGATAGATGCAGCAATTCGGGTCTATTTTTCTCCTCCTCCTGCTGTTTGTAGTGGGTCTTGGGACGCTCGCGCAGCGGCTGAAAACGCCGTATCCCATCGTGCTGGTCGTCGGAGGTCTGCTGCTCAGCCTCGTTCCAGGGTTGCCTCGCGTTTCACTCGATCCGCAGATGATTTTTGTGGTGATGTTGCCGCCGCTTCTGTTCTCTGCGGCGTTCAACACCTCTTGGCGAGACTTCCGGCATAATCTCATCAGCATTCTCCCGCTTGCATTCGGCCTGGTCGCCTTCACAACGCTTGGAGTGGGTATCACAGCATGGTGGCTCCTTCCTGGCTTCGATTGGCGACTCGGCCTGGTGCTGGGTGCGGTGATCTCTCCAACTGACGCGCTTGCCGCCACCTCCATAGCAAAGCGCCTCGGGCTGCCGAAGCGAATTTCAGACATCCTCGAAGGCGAAAGTCTCGTTAACGACGGCAGCGGTCTCCTGGCTTTGGAGTTCGCGGTTGCGATCATCGTAAGCGGCCACACTCCTTCCGCTGCCAAGGCAATCTGGCAACTGATTTACCTGGTCATCGGAGGGATTGTTGCGGGACTTGTACTTGGGAAGGTTGTTTATATTTTCGAACACTGGGTAGACAACCCTCCTATCGAAATCACAGCCAGCATCATCGCTCCTTATCTGGCTTACTTAGGCGCTGAACGGATTGACGCTTCAGGCGTGTTATCAGTGGTCGCATGCGGCCTTTATCTAGGCTGGCGAAGCTCGGTTTATTTTTCCTCTACAGCCCGCCTTCAGGCCTGGGCCACATGGAATACGCTGACGTTCATCCTGAATGGTCTCGCCTTTCTTCTGATCGGCTTGCAATTGCGCTACGTGATTGCGGGTATTCGTCAAGTCAGTTTGGAAACTCTTGTCTTTAGCGCCGCTGTTGTCGTTCTCCTCGTCATGGTGTTACGGCTCGCGTGGGTTTATTCAGAAGCGTATCTCTCGTCTGTAGTCACCCGTAAACTCTCGAACCAAGCAACACCCCTCGCCTCATCTCGCGGGATTTTTATTGTTGGTTGGACCGGTATGCGCGGCGTGGTCTCACTCGCGGCTGCCATTTCGTTGCCGCAAGCACTCGAGAGCGGCAAGCCTTTCCCGGCGCGGAACATGATCGTGTTCCTTACGTTCTGCGTTATCTTCGTGACGTTAGTGTTACAGGGACTAACTCTTCCGGCTCTTATTCGGCGCCTGGGCCTGAGCCGAAAAACCGGGAAGAATCCTGAAGAAGATAAGGCGAGGCAAACCATAATTCGGAGCGCCCTGGAACAGCTCGATACTATGCAAGCCCACGGTAAGCCCGAATTCAGTTCCGTTTACGAGCACGTGGCCGAGCATTATCGGGCGCGCCTCGCAGCCGCCGGTGGTGAAGACGACGAAATGGAAGAGTTCAAGCCTGAAGTTTATGAGCTTTATCGCCAGATAACGCAGAAACTCCGGGAGGTAGAACGCTCGACAGCCGTGAAGCTTCGCAACGAGAATGAAATCAACGATGCGGTTCTGCGGCGTTTGGAACGCGAACTCGATCTGTTAGACGTTCGATATCAAGGACTCAAGCAATAAAGGTGGACGAGTTCCTTCCTGTACGCTGGTCTTGCTTATCGAATCTTGCAACGCGCGTTATCAGTGAGCAAACGCGCACTGGGGGCTTCCGGATGGCTACTTGCATTACGCGAAGATCAACCCTGTTTGCCATGGCGGGCGGGCTCTCGTTCATCGCAACCGCGCGCCTACCGGCCAGCACGGTGATTGACCGAATCCTGCGGTCCATTTGCTGGCACTTCGTTACAACCGTGTTCAATTGACGCTTGAGATAGAATCATTCAACGTTGAATGCCTCTCCCTGCTGGTACGCGCCTCGGTCCGCACGAGATCGTTGCGCCGATTCGGCGCCGGCGGCATGGGCGAGGTCTATCGCGCGAAAGACACTCGGCTCGATCGCACTGTAGCCATCAAGATCCTTCCCGAGCATCTTTCGAGTAATCCCCACCGGCATGAACGCTTCGAGCGCGAGGCCCGCGCTATTTCCGCGCTCAACCATCCGCATATCTGCACCCTCCACGACATCGGCCACCAGGACGGCATCGATTACCTGGTTATGGAGTACGTACACGGCGAGACGTTGGCCGACCGGCTCCATAAGGGACCACTGCCACCGGAGCAGGCGCTGCAATATGCGATTCAAATTGCAGACGCCCTCAATACAGCCCACCGCCATGGTGTAATTCACCGGGACTTAAAGCCGGGGAACATCATGCTCACGAAATCAGGAGCCAAGCTGCTGGATTTCGGGCTCGCCAAGGTGACGGAAACGAGCGCTGTCGCGGGGGTAACCGAGTTGGCTACGCAGACGACCCCGTTGACCGGTGAAGGAACTATCTTAGGCACTCTTCAGTACATGGCCCCGGAACAGTTGGAAGGCAAGGAAGCGGATGCGAGAACCGATCTGTTCGCGTTCGGCGCTGTTGTGTATGAGATGGGCACGGGGCGAAAGGCCTTTGAAGGGAAAAGCCATGCTAGTCTAATTGCCGCGATCTTAGAGCGAGAGCCGCCGCCGATTGCAACCCTTCAGCCGCTGGTGCCGCCTGCGCTCGATCATGTAGTGCGGACGTGCCTCGCTAAGGAACCCGAGGCTCGCTGGCAGACCGCGCACGACGTTCTGGTCGAGTTGAAGTGGATCGCCGAAGCAGGCTCGCAAGCAGGAATTCCGAGGCCAGTGATCAGCCGCCGCAAGAGCCGCGAGTTACTGGCCTGGGCACTCGCTGCGGTTCTTTCACTGGTCACATTGGTTTTGGCGGGCGTTTATTTGGGTCAAAAGCCGGCCGAAGTCCAGCCGGTACGCTTTCAGGTCCAATTGCCGGAAAAGGTTACCCTTCGCCAAATTGCTTTCCCGGTGATGTCGCCCAACGGTCACTACCTGGTATTCAGCGGGGTGGATTCGGCTGGCAAGGACCACCTTTGGCTTCATTCGCTGGATTCTCTGGCGATGCAACCGCTCCTTGCAGCCGACTATGCCTACGGCCCGTTCTGGTCGCCCGACAGCCGGTTCGTTGGCTTTTTCGATGGAGGGAAGCTCAAAAAAGTCGATCTTTCCAGCGGAGTGCCTGAAACACTTTGTGATGCTAATGATGCCGCTGGCGGCACCTGGAATCAGGAGGGAATCATTTTATTCGTGACCCAAGCGGGAAGCTTACATCGTGTTTCGGCCGCAGGTGGCGAGCCTCGGCCCGCGCTCGAATTGGACGACCAATCACGTAAGGAGACGGGACAATTTTGGCCGCATTTTTTGCCTGATGGCCGGCACTTTCTATATCTTTCGCGCAGCACTGATGCCAGTAAGAGCGGGATCTATTTTGGCGTCCCTCGATTCGAAAGCAACTCAGCGGGTCCTTTCCGCTGAGTCGAACGTGAGCTACGCGCCGCCAGGCTTCCTACTTTATGGCCGTCAGGAAACGCTGATAGCACAAGCGTTCGATGCGCGAAAGCTTCGCGTCACGGGTGATCCTTTTCCCGTTGCGGAACACGTGAGGCGTTTTTCTTCTCAATCATTATTTCCGGTTTCCCACTTTTCAGTCTCCCAGAACGGAGTGCTGCCCTATCGCGATGCCAGTACGAGCAATACCCAGCTCGCGTGGTACAGCCGGGATGGCAATCGTTTAAGAACAGTCGGCGAACCGGCGGACTACTCCAATCCCATGATTTCGCCGGACCAGAAGCGGCTTGCCGTGAGCATACGTGATCCTCAAACGAAAACGCGAGATGTCTGGGTGATTGATCTGCAGCATGGTACCCGCTCTCGTCTGACATTCGATCCGGGTGACGATCTGAATCCTACATGGTCGCCGGACGGCGAGCGCATCGCATTCTCGTCTAACCGGAACGGAAACCGTGACATCTACGTAAAATCAGCTAACGGTGCGGGAGAGGAACAGGTGCTGCTGCAATCGCCAGAAGAGAAAAGCGTGGAAGACTGGTCGCTGGACGAGCAGTATTTGGCATATAGCGCAGAGCCTGGGGAATCTCTTTTTTCGCTTCGAGACAAGAAGCGCATACCACTGCCGTTTTTAATCAAGGACAATAATGCCGAGCTCCGCTTCTCTCCCTCGCGCGGCACGACACCACGATGGATTGCCTATGCATCAGGCGAGAGCGGACAAGTGGAAGTTCGCAGCTTTGCCGGCGTATTGTCGAATTCAGGAGGCAAATGGCAGCTTTCAACCAACGGAGGTTCGGAGCCCATCTGGCGAGGTGACGGCAAGGACTTTATGCCAACGGCAATAAGCTGATGGCGGTAGATGTCAACTCTGCCGGAGAGTCGTTTGAGGCAGGCGTTCCCAAAAGAGATATTCGAAGCACCTCTAACAACTTCGGAGGGACGAAGCAACTATGCCGTCTCAGCGGATGGGAAGCGATTTCTGATAAATGTACTGCCAGAAAACAAAAACGTCGGAGAAATCACGGTCGTGCTGAACTGGCCAGCGGGACTGAAGAAGTAAGTCTCAGGGCAAAGACCCAGTTCGTTTCGCAATCCAGCCGCGGGTCCCTCAAATTGGGTTCGTCTCGCAGCTGCCTTTCATTGCGTAAACCGCACGCCCGAGTCCCAAAACCGGACAGCAGTTCGTTTGGTAATTTGCTTTTATCTGCCCCAAATCAATGACTTACCCGTCAGCAGAACCCTGGCCGCTGAAATGCACCTTAATAATGAGTACAAACATGGCAATGGATGTCCCTCGCGGTAAAGAAGTCGCCCGGAAGCGCTTGATCCGGCGGATTCTTCTGATCGCCCTCGCAGTCGTTGTAATTACCGGCACCAGCGTCGCGGTCGCCCGTTTAAAACCAGCGGCGCCCTCAGTCGACCGGAGCAGCGTATGGATCGATACCGTCAAACGCGGCCCAATGGAACGGCAGGTGCGCGGCTTAGGACGGCTCACGCCGCAGGAGATTTACTGGATTCCAGCCGCAGTCGACTCGCGTGTCCTCCAGATTGTCCGGAGGGCGGGCCTGGACCCCGTGAAAGCAAATGATGTCCTGATGGTCCTCAGCAACCCCGACATGGAACTCGAGGCGGGGAACGCCGCCTGGCAGGTCAAGCAGGATGAGGCGACGCTCGCCAACCTTAAGGTAAAGCTTGAAAGCGACAAGCTCGACCAAAGGGCCAGCCTTGCGGAACTCGAATCCCAGTACACGCAAGCGAAGCTAACCGCCGACCGCGATCTTGAACTCACACGCTTGAATTTGAAGAGCGACTTGGAATCTAAGCTGTCGGTGGACAAGGCCAATGAACTCGAAAAGCGGGTGGCCCTCCAGAAGCAACGCCTCGCAATCGTCGATGACTCGATCAAGGCGCAAATCGAGGCACTGCAAGTTGCCCTGGAACGCTCTCGCGCCAGCTATGAGCTCAAGCGAAAGCAGGTGGATCAGTTAACCATCCGTGCGGGGATCGACGGAGTCCTGCAGGAAGTCGATGTCGAAGTCGGGCAGCGCGTCCCGGCCGGTACGATCCTCGCGAAGGTAGCCGATCCGAAGAAACTGAAGGCGGAGCTTAAAATCGCTGAAACGCAGATGAAGGATGTGCGGGTTGGGTTGGACGCCTCCGTCGACACGCGCAATGGCATCATCCCGGGCCGCGTAATCCGCATCGATCCTGCCGCCCAGAATGGCACTGTGACGGTAGATGTCGCTCTTTTAGGGGCGCTTCCCCAGGGAGCCCGTCCTGAGCTGAGCGTCGATGGAACGATTGAAATTGAGCGCCTGCCGGAAGTGGTCTATGTCGGCCGCCCCGTTTCGGGTGAACAGGATAGCACCATCGGCCTGTTTAAGCTCGATCCCGACGGCAAAGGAGCTGAACACGTCAACGTGAAGCTGGGGCGCGCCTCGGTCAATACCATCGAGGTGAAAGACGGGCTCAAGGTTGGCGATCAGGTCGTACTTTCCGACATGTCGCAGTGGGACTCGCAAGCGCGAATCCGATTGAACTAGGGCTTGGCAGTGAACGTAGTTAGGTAGACACAGGAGGACTAAAGAAGAATGACCGCATCCGAGCCGTTGATCCATCTGGATGGCGTTACCAAGGTGTTCGTCACTGATGAGGTGGAAACGCATGCTCTCTCAGGAATTCACATCGATATCCAGCGAGGTGAGTACGTCTCCATTTCGGGGCCCTCCGGGTGTGGCAAATCTACTCTGCTGGCCATCCTGGGCCTGCTCGATTCGCCGACTTCTGGCACATACATTCTGAACAGCAAGCCGGTTCAAAGCCTCAAGCTCTCGGAGCGTGCGCGCATTCGCAATCGCGAGATCGGCTTTATTTTTCAAGCTTTCAACCTGATAGGTGACTTGAACGTGTACGAGAACGTCGAACTGCCTCTCACCTACCGCGGCATGGGTTCCGCCGAGCGCAAGAAGAAGGTCCACGAGGCGCTTGAGCGCGTTGGAATGTCGCACCGTATCAAACACTATCCTTCGCAACTCTCCGGCGGTCAGCAGCAGCGTGTGGCTGTCGCGCGGGCCTTGGCTGGGGATCCGTCCATCCTGTTAGCTGACGAGCCTACCGGAAATCTCGATTCGCAGAACGGAGAACAAGTCATGGATCTCCTCCGTGAGCTGCATCGGGGGGGCGCGACGATCTGCATGGTGACGCACGATCCCCGCTATGCCCGGTATGCCGATCGCTCCATTCACCTGTTTGACGGCCGAGTCGTGGAGGAAAACATGGAGGTTCCCGTATGATCCGTAAGAATGTCGATGTCATCGCCGTGACTGTTTTGTTGTGCGGCATAGCGCTGTATTCCGGTGCACGCGAGGCAAGGATTGTAGAAGTCATTCCGAATAAACGAATCGCGCTTTCAGAAGGGAGCTTGTGCCGTACCTTCGGGGCGATTCAGCACCTCCAGCGCATTCAATTCACGACGCACTAAACGTCAGGGTGTGTTCTGACTTGCCGCGCGAGTCGATCCGGTCACCGCATTATTCTATGACTGAGCACACAGACCTCTTCGCTTTAGCGCAACGGCGTCCAATGTGTCCGTTGTAAGTACACCCTAAATGATTTCTCTTCGCAATATCGAAAAGTACTTCGAACACGGTCCCAACAAGACCTATGTGCTTCGCCGCATCAATGTCGATATCAAGGAAGGCGAGTTTATTTCCATAATGGGGCCGTCCGGGGCGGGGAAGTCGACTCTGCTTCATCTGCTCGGGATGCACGACAGTGCCTGGACAGGTGAATATAATTTTCTGGATCGTACCATTCATAGGCTGAGCAAGAAGGATCGTGCGGAAATCTACAAGAAGTACATCGGCTTCGTGTTCCAGAGCTATCACTTGCTCGATTCGCTGACGGTGTACGAAAATCTTGACATTCCTCTGTCCTACCGGAACATAAAGAAACCCGAACGGCAGAGCATTGTTTGCGACACGCTCGACCGCTTCAGCATGGTCGGGAAAAAGGATCTTTACCCAAATCAACTTTCGGGCGGCCAGCAGCAGCTTGTCGCGGTTGCCCGTGCCATGATCGCCAATCCGAAACTGATTCTGGCCGACGAGCCTACCGGAAATTTGCATTCGAGCCAGGGCAAAGAGATCATGGAGCTTTTCAAAAGACTCAACGATGAGGGTGCCACCATCGTCCAGGTGACGCACAACGAGAAGAACGCCGAGTACGGCAACCGGGTCATTTATATCGAAGATGGCTGGATCACGCCGAACTGAGCGGAGCTATTCACCTGCATCTCGAAATGCGTGAGCGACTACCATGAAGATCGTGCCTTCGCAGATGCGCATCCTGATCGCCGACGATCAGCCGGATGTGCTCGAGGCGTTGCGCCTGTTGTTGAAGCGCGAAGGCTATAAGATCGAGGCTGCCGAATCGCCTCAGCAAGTGCTGCAGGCTATCGAAAATCGCGATTACGATACGGCCATTATTGATCTGAACTACACTCGCGACACCACGTCCGGAGAAGAAGGGTTGGAGCTATTAGCGAAGATCCAGACGATCGACGCGATGCTGCCCGTGATCGTGATGACTGCATGGAGCAGCGTCGGCTTGGCAGTGAAGGCAATGCGGCGTGGGGCACGGGATTTCATCCAGAAGCCTTGGGAGA
>JBPCLH010000099.1:0-10467 GCA_051003475.1 Bryobacteraceae bacterium | reverse complement strand
GCAGCGATCTGCTTCCCCTCAGCCCCATGCCTTTGGCCGTTATGACTTCTCCTGAGGCGGCACGTAGCCCGGCGGAAGCGCGGCACCGGCACCGAAGAAGTAATCGTCCATCTGTTTGAGGAGGAATGCAATGAATTCCATTACAAATAAGCCTCATCTACAAACCTTCATTCGACCCCATTCTCTTCACCCGTGAATGCAAGTTCGAATCCATGTCGGGGAGCCAACCTGTCCTCTCTCACGCTCTTAGGTCGGTTCGCAATTAACGGCACAAGCGTCAGCAAGGATGTAAAAATAATCTGCTCGAGTTTTAACGGAGAATTTTTGAAGGATGGGGCCTCGCAACTCGGGGCCTGCATTATCGCTATGAACGTTTTGCAGCGTAATGATATGTCGACGAACGCATTTTTGGCGAACGACAGGTTAAAGATTGGCCGATGCCGCGAAGTGGAAGGCTGTACCTAGCTCACTGCTTCTCGAATACGTATACATTATCGAGCTTGCGTCCCTTTGGGTCCTCGCCTTTTTCAGTGCTTGTCATGGCCAGCACTGACGACAGCATCCACTTGATTCCTCAGGGGAGGATTCGACCCACAGCCCTCCGTCCTAGCAGCTAATGCTGCTGAACGTGCACGCGCTGCGAATCCCGAGTCCTTGCACGACTCTTTCGAGTTCGTGAATTTGAAGCCGACAAATGGTTCTTGGTGAACAGATGAGACGTATGTGGCGCCCGTTTGAGGATCTCGCCCTCCCCGCCTGGGTGTGATGCCCATGCTGCTACGATCGGCGTTGCCAACAAACCGATTGCTATCCTCAAAATTTAGATGACGCTGCGGTTTCTTTCTCATCGGCGGGGTTGATATAGCGCGAGCAGCAGTGCTCCTGCGGATGCGGAAAACACCGAATAGTCCAATGGAGACTTGATTCCGAAGGAAATGCCCATGGCAGTGCCGAACAGCGCAAGCAGTAGCGCGCTGCCCAGAGCGACCCAACGCGGCCAAATCCCGACAATTAACGCGAGGCCAAGGGCCAGCTCGGCGGCAGTAGCCGCCCATGCAAGGAATGGGATGGTAAACGCCGGCATAAACGAGTTTACTTTGGCCGTGTAGCTCGTGAAGTTAGCGAAGTTTCCCCAACCGCTATACCTACCCCACAGCCCGAACCGGTCAGCGACTGCGGAAAGGAAGGTGGCGCCGAGCGCAACGCGAGCGTAGAGAATTCCCAAACGCTCCAAAGTCAAAGTGCACCGCGTGTTCGCTGCGTTGTGCGACGCCGCTTCAGAAGAGAGGCGCGCAAAACGGACACGCCGAGGCGCCAAACGGGGGTAACTGCGTTAGTGTTTGGCGGCACGGTGATGGCCCTTTGCGTTTCCGATGCGATCAACGGTGCAGTGTTCATGATTACTTGCCTCCAGACGCTCGGGTTTCTACCTCGGGACGCTGAGCGGTGTGTCGTGGTCGCAAACGAAATACGCGATGAGCTTCGCTCGTTGTTTGTTGCTCCCATTGGCTGAGACAAGATGAACTCCATTGGGAGCTTCGTAGAAGCTTTCACCGGCTTTGTAGATTGCTTCCGGTTCGCCCTTAACCTGTGTCCGAAGCGCTCCTTCGGCGACGTACCCGACGACCGCACAGGGATGACTGTGAGGCGGCGAGCTCTCGCCGGGTCCGTAGGTGACCTCAATAACCTTCACCTGGAGGTGCGCACCATCCAACTTGGGCAGAGCGTGCGAGAACGCGACGTGAGAATGCCCGGGCATTTGGCTGTGTGGTGCACCGGCTGGGATCTGGGCGGGGATGGTGCGGCTGCCGGCCGCCGCAGCGAACGAGAGTGCTGCGGTGAGGCTGACCCACTTTGTACAAACGGTCATGGTTAGCTCCTTCTACATCAGATTAAATAAGATTGGACTTTTCGCAAAGGTCGATTTTCAGTATTTTTCCTGTGCCACTCTCTGATGGCGGAGCATTGTCGCGCTGATCCGTCATGGAAGAGGGGATGCCGCCGGCTGAGGTCACGAAGGCGACTGAGAGTGATGCTTAGCACTCGTTTCCTTGTGGAGGAGGGGATTAGCCGTGTTCCGCCATCAGCCGAATACTCGTGCCGAGAGCGGTCATACGAGACGAGTCGCAAAGTACCACGGTCTATCATCGCCAGCAGGGTTTGCGTGGAAGACCCGGATGCTGGCGACGCCTTTGTGGGGTACGAAGCATGTCGGCAGCCGGGAATGCGGCTTCCGCCGCCATGGGTAGCTCGATCCGTACAATAGCGCGATTGGCCTGCCGTGCAAGCACGAGATCGTCCAGCGATTCTATGGTTTATCGACTCGCCCCGATGTTTTGTACCTCATTCAGTAGCCGTCTCACTCTGTTGTCGCCAGGATAGAGGCGCAAATAGGTGCTCATGGCCCGGACGGCTTCCGCGTAATTCTCGGTCTTCATTGTCAGCGCAATGAGTGACTTATGTAAATTCGGCGCGTACGGGTTGCGAGCTAGTCCTTGCTTCAAAACGCGGCTGGCTTCATCAAATCGACGCCCTCTCGTTAGGGCTTCGGCGAGATTCATGCAAACGTCAGCATCGAAGTCGCCGAATTCCAGCGCCTTCCGCAGTAGAACTGCCGCTTGCTCAAGTTCAGCGGTCGTCCCGTGGAGTAGTTGTTCGTGTCCGGCTGCGGCCAAAACTATAGGGTTATTAGGCTGAGCGGAGCTCAGTTGACTGAGAACAACGAGGTAGCGTTGTCGGAGCTGGGGTGCTTTCACCAGCAGATCCCGATATGCCTGCAGAAGAGTGATGGCGGCAACGCGATTGTGGTCTGGTTCGGGCGCTGAAGAGACGTGAATAAGTCCTGGGGACTCGGAGGCTATATCCGCGTACGCAGCATCCGGGTAAGGCTCGTTAGGAGTGCTGACGATTCGATGGTTGGTAAGCGCGGTATGGGAAATCGTCGGCACTGCCCGCTTCGGCATATGGCACGATACGCAATCATCCGGCTGTCGCCTTGAAGGATTTAATGAGCAGCTCACCTTGGAATGACAGGTCAAGCACTTTGAACGATAGTACGCCGTCTTAGCTTCGGCCTTTACGTTCTGGTGGACAGAGTGGCACGAGATACACGCCAACGACCCGCTGGTTTGATAACACTTGCTCAGCGTCATGGCAAATCCATGTTCCAGCAAGTCGGATTCCTCGGTATGCTGATCGCGGCTAAGCGGCACCTTGAAAATGGCTAGCGTATCGTTGAGCCAAGTGCCAGGGCGGAAATCGCTGATGGTCTTGCCTGGCTGGAGGACCCGTGCATCGTTTCCCTGATGGCACCGGATACAAATATTATCGGCCAATCGATGCGGAACTTTGGCCGGATTGACTATGGAATCATCAGGCAGAGTAGGAGCCTTTCCTACACCGCGTTCTCGCACGTGCAGGTCACCAGGACCATGGCAGTTTTCACAACCGACAGCCGCTTCTGCGAACGGCTGCTCCGGAAAGCTTGTCGCGCCCTGGATTCCTGGCGCAAAGCGCCCGATGTGACATTCGAGACATGTCGTACGGATAGGACGCGCGAAGCCCGCATCGTAAACATCAAAGCCCGGTGACAAATCCCAGGTGCGGGTGCTTGAGTAATATGAGATCGGCGCCTCAAATAACGAGTTGCCCCGGCGAAACAGAAACGTGTATCCGTTCATGCCGGATCCAACAATGTACTCCGCCGGAAACTTTGGTCCGCTCACTGGAATGCCGTTCTCGTTGAGGAAGCTTTCGCTCTGGTAGAGGCCGGCGCCTTCCCAATAGACCCGATACGAATGTCCCGGTGATTTATTACTGATCTCGGCTGGCCCAGGCAGAGCGGCCCTGAGATCTGGGCTAGTCATTCCGAAAGATCGCCCCATGCTTGTCTGTCTGAAGTTCTCGTAGATCTCGCGATGGCACGCCGCACACCTGATAGAGCCCACAAAGTGTACACCGGGTCTCGCGTTGCGCGCCTCGAACGAACTTGCATAGACTACCGTGCCCGTTAAGATCAGAAGAAGAGCTCTATACGTGCGTGTCACTCTTCGCCCTCGTTCCTTCCCCATCGCACGGCTAGTGTTGGCTAACCTGCTCGGCATCTCGATCGCGTGGCCTCAAGAAAGCTGGACCGACGCGTTCCGTGCGCGCAGATTCGCCGACGCTGTCGCCATCTCTGAGAGCCAGTTGAAACGGGCGCCTCGCGATGCAACGCTCTGGACTGAACGAGCCCTGGCGCTTGAGGGACTCGGCCGTGATGCGGAAAGCCTTGAGAGTTTCCAACGTGCTCTGGAACTGCGGCCCACGTTCATACCTGCACTGGAAGGCTCCGCAGAGGTAGCTTACAAAACTCACGATCGGCAGGCGCAGAGCTTCATAAGCAAACTTCTTGAGACCGATCCTCGGAATACAACGGCGCACGCGATGGCGGGCGTGCTTGCGTTCGAAAGGCATGATTGTAATACGGCGACGCAAGATTTCGAACAGGCCGGCCCCGAGCTCGCCAAGAATCAACAAGCGTACTCGTTCTTTGGGGCATGCTTGCTGGAATTGAATGACGCTCACAAAGCCGTTCTCATCTTTACGACGCTTTTGAAGCAATTTCCTGAGAGTGCGAATGTAAGATACAACCTCGGGTACGCGCACCTTCTGAACGGAAACCCGGGAGACGCAGTTGAAACATTGCGTCCGTTGACAATCGGGGAACGCCCGGACGCCTCCGCACTGAACTTGATGGCATCCGCGGAAGCCGCCGACGGACATCTTGCCGCGGCGTTGGACGATCTTCGGACGGCCGCCCAGCTCAAACCCGACGCGGAAGAAAATTACCTCGATTTTGCGACCCTGTGCCTCGAACACGATTCTTTCGACCTTGCTGAAGAGATTGTGAATATAGGCCTTCAAAACATTCCTGTGTCAGCACGCTTGTATTCTATGCGCGGAATTATCAATGCGCAGAAGAGCAAATTTGACGAATCGGCGAGCGATTTCGAGCAGGCAAACCGACTGAGTCCTCAGAAGTTGTATGGATCGGTCGGACTGAGCGTGTTGTACGCGGAATCGAAGCATCCGGAAGAATCTGAGCGAATCCTGCGCAATAAGCTGCAGACCGCGCCTAACGACGCCACCCTGAACTATTTGCTTGCAGACGTGCTTGTAAATCAGCCTAGCGGTGCAAATGACCACGAT
Organism: Bryobacteraceae bacterium; assembly: GCA_051003475.1. GTDB lineage: Bacteria > Acidobacteriota > Terriglobia > Bryobacterales > Bryobacteraceae > Bog-105. Next base: position 5,277 of record JBPCLH010000099.1, on the reverse strand, counting down.
TTGGCGCAAGCGAAAGCGGCATTGCTGCGTTCCGTAGCTGCGAAGCCAGATTTCTCCAACGCGCACGCGCTTCTCGGAAAGGTGTATCGCCGGACGAGAGAAAGCGCGAAAGCGATCGAGCAGCTCAAACTCGCTCTCTCTCACGACCCTCAAAACCGGGTTGCGTTGAACCAAATGATCAGTCTTTTGCGCGCTGTCGGCAAAGGCCGTGAAGCTGCTCCATACTCGGCTTCCCTCAGACGTGTCCTGCAACAGGAGGTAAGCACCGATGTCGATCAGTCGAGAGTACGGATTGTTCGCGTCCAGTGAAGGGGATGCCGCTCCAATCGAAAGAAGAGCCCATTCCCAGTTCACCTGAAACTCATTTCTAGATTTAGAACTGGATTCTCACGCCAAGATTTACTTGACGCGGCAGGTTCTGATCCGTTGATTTGCCGAAGAGCGGATCAGACAAATCGGAAATTGGATTCACAAGGTTAACGCGATTGAACAAATTGAAAATCTCTCCACGCAACTGTACTTGAGCTCCTTCTGACACGAACCACGGTATATGGAAAGACTTCTGAACATTCAGGTTTACGTTCGCCAAGCCTGGGCCGTCGAACGTGTTTCGGCCCAGATCGCCCTCTTGGCCTGGCGCTGGTAGAGGAAATCGCGAAGGAGTGAAGAGTCCTCGGATGTAATCGCTTCTACTCGTTGCCAGATAATTCCCAAAGGTCGGAGTATTCGGGGCATCGTAGTTGAAGCCGTCACCGTTGAAGTCTGCGGCGGGATACGACGCACTGCTGTAAACGCTGAACGGCTGTCCGCTTTGGAGAATGAGTATAGTCGAAAGAGTCCATCCCCCAAGTATTCGAGAACCCAGCCCAGATGAGAATGGTGACGGGACATCTAGGACGCTATCCATTGTAAATCGCTTCGCGACATTGAAGTCGGAGCGGCCGCGTTGAGCTCTGACGTTAAATGCATCGAAAACATTCAACGCGCCAGGAACTCCATTTCCATTGCTGCTGGTTTCATCAATCGCCTTACCAAACGTGTAAATGCCGCGTATGGACCATCGCGAGCTGAAACGCTTGCTTAGCATGAATGAGCCATAGTTGGCATCCGAAGTTCCGATGGACCTTCCGTACAGAACTTGTCCAAAGCTCGGATTCAATCGGATCAACGTACCGTGATTAATGATGAGATCACCTGCAAACCGGTTCACATCTGTCGTGACATAGAGATGGTCGCTGTACGAGCCGAGATAATCGCCCTCAACCGTGATGGTGTTGGTTACTCTGCGTTGAATGCTTAAACTCCAGTTCTGAACAAACGGAACTTTCAGATTCGGATCTTGGCCGGAGACGAGCGTCCTGGTCCCGAGGAGCCCCCCATGAGAATCCACCTGGTACTGAATCCCGCCTGGCGGTGGGAAACCGGATCCATCCGCGTTGCCTGTTTGATAAGTGAACTGAGGGGGCGTCGGGTCCTGCACCGTCACCGTCGGAGTGGCGTACTGCGGTGGGTTAGCGCGATTTGCAAACATAAATGATCCATTAGCGATACGGTCGCGGTATATGCCGTATCCGCCACGAACCGCGGTACTGCCGTTTCCGAATACGTCCCATCCAAATCCAAATCTGGGTACAAACCCCCTGACAGCATCCTTGGTGAGGAAACCGTTCGGCCGGACTTGCATGAAGCCATTCGCAATAGCTGCCTGCTCTGATGATCCTGTGCCCGGCGTAAACCAGGCGAACGGAACACTTCCATTCTGATTGCTGGCCAAGTGGCCAAAGTAATCCCACCGCAAACCAAGGTTGAGTGTGAACGTGCGACTGAGTTTCCAGTCATCCTGGATGTAACTTCCCGCATACAGCATAAAAATACGTTGGTAAAGATTGGTTGCAACATGGCCGTTCGCGACATCGATGGTTACGTTTCCTTGCGAGAAGGGCTTGTCGTTCGCAAAGTCCAGGATGTTGGCAAAGCCGAAGGCAGGTCGGATCAGCCCGTTCGTGAAGTTATCCAAATCCTGCTGTCGGTCAACGTCAATGCCGAACCTGATGTTATGAGACCCACGGACGTACGAAGCGGCATCATGCCAATTGAAATTGTTGTGAACCCAACCGGCAGGTCCCCACTGGTTGAAGCTATCGCCAATACCCGTAATATTCACGTTGGGGAGATCCCGACCCTTTGGCGCGCCCGGGTTACTGCCGTCCGCTCTGACGTAGGTGAAGGAGGCCTCATTGAGCAAGGTCGGCTTGAAAGCGTGCGTCCAATTCAGCTTGTCATAGCGGCCGGTGTTCGGACTCACATACGTGTAGAGCGGTCGAGGATCTGCAACCGCAGCATCCGACGTTGTTCGGAAATTATTGAAGAACAGCTTGTCTTTGTAGCCGTTAAAATTGTGATCGATTCGTACGTTCCACTGCCGAGCATTGAGTTGCGGGGACTGATTGATAGACACGGTACCCACCGCGACCAAATCGCCCGGAAGGCTCGGAGGAGGGATGGGGCTCGGCAGGGCGTTCTCTATCTGCGCAACCGTCAAGAAGCCCGAACCTGGCGTTCCCAAAGCTGGCGCTCGCTGGAAGAACTGAGCAGAGAGGTTGTTTGGAAAGTTACCGATAATATACTGCCGAAATGCTGGCGTCTCCACCGACACTGTCTGAGTGATTGCCTGAGCCGACAGCAACTGAAAAGCCGAAACGAAAAAAAAAGTTTTATCTTTGATGATGGGCCCTCCGAGTGTGCCGCCGAACTCGTTCTTACGAAACACCGGCACGTTGTCCTGAAACACCGTCCGCGAAGTCAGATCGTTGTTCGTGTGAAACTCGGAAAGCGTCCCATGGAGCTTGTTTGTGCCGGACTTGGTATAAACCTCGATGAGCGTTCCGCTTTCACGCCCTTTCTCGGCAGAAAAGACCTGCGCAGAGACTTTCACTTCGGCTACAGTATCCGGCTCGGGTGTTAGATTTACGATGCCGTCCCGAGAGTTGCCATTAACGCTCGATCCATCCACGTCATATTCGTTCGCCTCTTGTCTTTGCCCGGCGGCGTTGATCTGAAAAGCCTGCTCTTGCGCGAAGCTATTAGTGCCTTGGGATCCGGAACCACCCGCCCCGCCGAAAGCGTTTCCGCCGCCGGTCACCCCGGGCGCGAGGTAAGCGACACCTGCATAGATGTTACGGCCGATCAATGGAGCCGTCTCCACCGTTTTCGTTTCAATCGCACGCCCTACGGTGCTCTTGCCCGTTTCGACAGCCGCGGCCTCCGCGGTCACCTCAACCGTGGATTTCTGCTCGCCGACTACGAGCGAGGCGTTCAATGTGCGGATCTGATTAGCATCCAGAATAATGTTGTCGGTTGTCCACGTCTTAAAGCCGGGGGCGGCAACCTCGGCGCGATAGGTGCCGGGACTTAAACGTTGAACACGAAAAGTCCCGCTTTCAGATGTCTTAGTTTTCTGCGGCACGCCGGTGCTTAGATCGGTTACGGTGACTTCTGCGCCGGCGACGGATGCGCCAGAAGGATCAGTCACAGTGCCCTCGAAACCGCTGGAGAACTGAGCGGCAAGTGGCGCAGCGAGTAAGCATAGAAAAGCGACGAGGAAGCCCATACACTTCAGGCAGAAACGCGGCGGGAACATCTGATTCATAATCTCTCCTTGATATCGCGCGAATGAATCGATTCGGGGACTGATCGCGATTCGAGGTAAGTCGTAAAGGACGTCGGTCCCCTAATGGTGGAAGTATATCTCTGAGGAGCGATATGTCAACGGAAAAAGTGCATGCCAAGATTGCTCTTATCGGGTGTGCATTAACATCCGATTCATGGCATCCGCTATATACGTGCCATGATTCCGGAAAGAGCCGCCGTCGCGGAACTTCTTGTCACGGCCGCAGCGCCGCTTTAAATGCAATCCCGTAATATTATGGTTCAGCCTGGCAGTCCGGCACCTTTTGGAATCACGCCTTCGTGGCTGCACTTGCGGCAGCCTAGCAGTTGTTTGATCCTTTTTAGTTTGAGGAACTTTCAAATGGCCCAGCGCATTTCATTTCAAAATTCAAGATTCTGGATTCTGCTTTCGTTAGTGACCGTCTCATCGGGAACTTACGCGCAAGACACGCATTACCCGCCGAAAGAGCAATTAATTCCTCCGCCAAACTGCTTCACCATAAAAGGCGCTTGGGCGGGTGGCTACACACCCTGCACCGCTGCCACCCACAAAGCATGGCTGAACGATATCACGCATTGGCGGCTGGAGCGGAGGATCCGTATCGGTTACAACAACTCGCGTTACGATGCGCCAGCCTTTAAGTGGACCCAGAGCAGTTTTATCCAGCCTCAAATGATGGTTCACGATCGATATTTCTACGATCCAGTTGCGCGCAAGTACACGGTCGATCGGTACCTCGACGATCTCGAAAAACGCTACGGCGGCATAGACGCTGTTCTTATCTGGCCCACTTACCCGAATATGGGGATCGATAACCGCAATCAGCACGACATGATTCGTTGTATGCCGGGCGGTATTCCCAGTGTAAAGCGGATGGTCGCGGATTTTCATCGCCGCGGTGTGCGCGTGTTCTTTCCCATGATGATGTGGGATCAAGGTACTCGTGATCCTGGGAGGCCGTGGCCGCGGGAGATTGCGGAGCTTATGAAAGAAATAGATGCCGACGGCATTAACGGCGATACGCAGGACGGTGTGCCGATTGCGTTCTCAGAGGCTGCGGAGAAAGTAGGTCATCCACTCGCTTTTCAGCCGGAAGGCAGCCCGGCGGATGAGGCGCTGGCCTGGAATGTCATGACTTGGGGCCAGTACAGTGAACAGTTCACCTTTGCCCCCGGAGTGGATCGCTTTCGTTGGCTTGAACCACGCCACATGGTCAATATTTCTGACCGTTGGAATCGCAGCAAGACCGACGATCTGCAGTTTGCTTTCTTTAACGGGGAGGGCTGGGAAAGCTGGGAGAACATCTGGGGCATCTGGAATGGCGTTTCACCGCGTGACGGGGAGGCAACACGGCGAATGGCCACTATCGAACGTGGCGTCGCCCGCTTCCTCACTAGCCAGGATTGGGAACCACTGTATCCGATGTGCCGCTACGGCGTTTATGCCAGCCAATGGCCGCTCGGCGGCGAAAGCGTGTGGACGATCGTCAACCGCAATGAGTACGACCTTAAGGGCCGGCAGATGTCAATCCCCGGGAACGAAGGAACTCGCTACTTCGACCTTTACCATGGCACAGAGTTAACGCCAGAGCGCGATGGCGGTGCGGC
>JBPCLH010000098.1:0-5303 GCA_051003475.1 Bryobacteraceae bacterium | reverse complement strand
TCACGATATGGTACGGTTTCTTCACGGCGGTGGTGTCCTTTCCAAGGATTGTTTTTGGCGAATCGATTCTAACGAACCGGCCGCCACCGCCGCCTCTAGCCTTCAACTAAGCCTGGGACACCCTCTCAGTGCTTCAGAAACACGCTAACGAACAATTTGTAAATTTAGCTTCGCTTGAAACTGATATTTTTGAGGTCGGTTGGGATTTCGCTCCAAAGAACGACACGCATGACACGGATAGATACCAAGAGTGGCTAACAGCGCACCCGGACGCGTGCTCTGACAGGACCCCCGCTCAATGCGCTGAGATTCCCGGTTTGATGAAGCAAGCTTGCGACGCTTTGGGTGGCAGCACTCAGTAAAAGCGAACGACAGTCAAAACAGAGTTACTATTTGAACGGGTCTGACGCTGTCGATCACCATGTCGTAATACTTTGCGCGGGAATGATTACCGGCTCTCGGTGCCGAACCCGGCGACACAAGGTATCTGAGCCGCTACACTCGTTTTCAAATGCGTTATTGTTGTCCGAACTGCTTCGCCGATTCATGGCTTCAAGAAGAGATTCGAGCCAAATCAACGATAACTGGCAGATGCTCGTTTTGTAAATCCGATGGAATCGCTCTACTTGCTCCCTTCAAGCTGGAAGATGCGTTCCAAAATGCAATGCAATTCTATTCGCCCGTAATATACGGCGAGACACTCCGACTAGACGAAGACATTTTGGAGGTAGGTCAATGGCCAAGCGTTCTACTGCAGGAAGACTTTGAAATATTTGCGGATTGTTTGAACGTCGATGACAGCGCTGCACTTGTCGGAGAAACCTTTCTGACGACACATATTTCGTGGCTACCGACCTCTACACGCGTCGCGGTACTCCATGGGATGACACGGCTCTGGCGGACGAATGGTCGGTCTTCTGTTCTGAAATTAGACGGAACCCCAACGCTGAGTGGGAGTACAAGTCTATCGACAGATGGGTCGCACACGTCGCCGTCGCCATGCCAGTGGGAACGATATTTTTTCGAGCACGTCGAGGTTTCGAGATCGTGAATAAGAATCGATGTCCATGGTCCGGAGCGGCAATCGGTGCACCACCTAAATGCAAGCCGGGCCGCGTAAACCGAAAGGGTCAACGAGTGCTCTATTGCGCGGATCAGGAAGCTACGGCTATAAGCGAAATCCGGCCATGGCGCGGAGCCTACGTTTCGGTTTGCCGGGCTAAAACCTCAAAAGTCCTGCATATCGTAGATCTGAGTAAACCGATTGCTTGGCCAAATCCGTTCCTCGACCATGATCTCCGCTACAAGCTAGATGTCGCCGGTATTCTAAAAACGTTTGCTGAGCAACTCAGCCATCCATTGGCACGCGATGACGACGAGAAACACGATTATGTGCCATGTCAATACCTTTCTGACCGCATTCGAGGGGCACGATTTGATGGAATTCGCTACCTAAGTGCGCTTGGAAGAGAAGGGACTAATGTCGCGCTCTTTGAGCCGACATCCGCCGAAATTTTGGACTCCAGCCTGGCTGTCGTCACAGACCTGAATGTGGAGTATGAGTTTTAGGCTAGCCGCTTAGTGCCACAATCGCCGAGGCTTTTACAAACGGCGCGGGTTAAATGTCAGGGAAGGAATTCCGCTTATAATCCTGGCCGGAAACTTAGGTTGAAATCGCCCCAAACATCGGGGCCAAAGCAGCACTGATTTCTACATTGATAATACGACCTCCTTGCGCTGCGACGACTTGGTTCAACTGCAAGTCGCCTGAGGACGGCGTTTCTACGGGAATGTGGTTAGCGAAGCAGATGGGAAGTTTTGTTTCGATTCAATTTTCATCATCGTGGCCGGGACTGAAAGCTGCGAATGCGTGTGAGGCAATTCAGCAAGCACGGCAATCACCACTGCAGTAATCAAGAATCGTCGCACTGTTCCTAGTAAAAAATTTTTCCGTTTGTACATGCTTGCTCCTGCTCACGATTGTAAAAGTTTTTTGGGCTTTCTGCTTGGTGGCAGCGGAAAGGACGACGTCCCGCCTCTCTATGCTTTATCGGGAGATTGCTGTTCGTCTCCACGCTCACGGTGCAATGCCCAATGCGGCGCAAGAAACGAGCATAGCTGCATCCTCTTCCGTCCGCCGAATAGGACCTCGTCGAGCTCCCACAACACCGTTAAATCACGTTTTTAACGCTTGCAATCTTTCGCCCGTTTTTACTCTCGGCGATGCAAATGAGGAAGTCTGATCTACGTGGCCGATCATCCGTGGACCGCGAGACATAATGATCCAAATTCGGGCCGGAACATGGGGCGAGAGTACATCGCTGCCGAGCCGAAGAGGCCAATTTTATATATCAGCATTGCCTCTCAAAATTGTGCAGAAAAGCAATACCCGCGTGCTGTTACTTCGGGCGCGTCGCGGCGTTCTCTGGACTTCCGGCGTGTATATGCTGGCGCACTGGTACGACTCCGTTGTGTGCCGACGAAAAAAAATTGCATGGGAGCCTTCGGAGCCAAATAGATCACCGCCGACAGGAAGCCACGCAAGCCACAACAACGGCCAGCAAAAAGCCGTGCCAGATCCGTGCCAAACTTCATCTTTTTCGGGCTTCCGTGCCGGATCCGTGCCAGATCAGAATGTCGCAAACCGCTTCTTTTCAATAAAACACTCGGCAAGTGAAGGGTTTTTCTCCCTTACCAAGGACGCGCTTACCAACTGAGCTACAACGGCTGACCTTTAGAAAATAACTCTCGCACCTAAAAAATGTCCAGGCGTTCTTTAATCCTTGCCACGTCCAGGACATACCCGACCAACAGAGTCTCGATATGGATCCAGCTTGCTCCCTAGGCGCCCGATACGCGCGTTCGTATCGTCCAGCCGTCTGTTCATATCGTCCAGCCGCTTGTTATCAGTTAAAATTGCTACCACCGCCACTAACGCCGTGGCACTTGCGCTTACTATTGCCGTCGTGAGGTCCGCGCTCATATCGATCGTTCTGGTCGGGCATCGCCCGTACCGTCCGGCTGCTACATTGTAACCAAATGCAAGCTCTCCAACCGCTACAACGGCCTGCGAAATGGATAGGTGGTGGACAGGGAAGGATTCGAACCTTCGTACCTCGCAAGGAGGGACAGATTTACAGTCTGTTGGCTTTAACCACTCACCCACCTGTCCGATCCGACGAAATTGAGAATAGCACACGTGCGCGTAAATATCGAGCCGTGAGCAACATAAGCGCGGAGCGGGGCTGATTTTACGAAACGAACTCCCCTTCTATATGAAATTGGGTTCGTTTTTTCAAATGGCCGCCTCGGTCCAACGCCGAGCCTGATAATGGTTCTATGGAAGATGTTTTAACCATCGCCGGGCGTACGTTTCATTCGCGCTTATTTGTCGGCACGGGCAAGTACCGGAGCAAGCAACTCATGGCGAGGTGCCACGCCGCGTCAGGCACCGAAATGGTGACACTGGCCGTGCGGCGGGTCAACTTGTCAGATCGGTCGAAAGAATCGGAGTTGGACTTTATTGACCGCTCGAAGATCCATATTTTGCCCAACACAGCGGCGTGCTACACAGTCGAGGAGGCGGTTCGGACGGCCCGGCTGGCGCGCGAAGTCGGACTATCAAATTGGATCAAGCTCGAGGTGATTGGAGACCAGAAAACGTTGTTCCCCGACAACGAAGGATTGCTGGAGGCAACTCGGGTGCTGGTGAAGGAAGGCTTCGTGGTGCTGCCGTATACGACTGATGATCTGGTCAACGCGCGCAAGCTGATTGATGCAGGAGCCGCGGCGGTCATGCCACTCGCCGCTCCGATTGGATCGGGCTTGGGCGTTCAAAATGTCACGAATCTGAGGATTTTGCGCGACGCTGTTACGCAAGTTCCGCTCATCGTGGACGCAGGCGTTGGGACGGCGTCGGATGCTTCGATTGCTATGGAATTGGGGTATGACGGCGTGCTGCTGAACACTGCAATCGCCGAAGCTGAAGACTCTGAGAGGATGGCTCACGCGATGAAGCTGGCCATGGAAGCGGGGCGGACGGCATTCCTCGCCGGGCGCATGACAAGGAGAGAGTACGCCAGTGCAAGCAGTCCGCTGGCAGGTACAATCGCAGCGGGCGGCCGAACCTAAAGAGTCGTGGCTTGCCGTTCCGGCAAGACGGCTTCCTCGTCGCCGTTCAATGCTTTCCAGATCTTGATTTTTCTCTGCGGCGGTAGATACACGCCAAATACAATGCGGCTCGTATCCGGATCTGATACGCGCATTATTTCAGCGTTGTCGATCCAATCCAAATAGCGCGTTTCGATCTGATTGTAGGCCAGGCCAGGCGAGATGCCGTAAACTCCGGGCCGGACGTCAATCCTGAATGTGAAGCGATAAATCACTCGCTCACCCGCATGTACGGCTGGAACGCGAATGCGCTCTTGAAACGTATTCAGCCCGATTATGTCCGTCCCCAATCGATCCCGCAAGTAGAAGCCAAGCACGTGGGATTCCTGATCACTGTAAAAATCCACGTAGAACTCAATCGAGACGGTTTCACCCATGAACACGTTGCCGGTGATCTCGCCTTTGGCGTTGCGGATCAGAATTTTATTGATTCGTGCAGCGCCGTCGCCATGGCGATAGTATTTAAATTCATTTTCAAATTCCTTATGGTCCAGTGCCGCATCGGGCACATTCTCGGCTTGTTCAAGATCCAGCTCTTCTAAGGGGGTCAGGACTTGTAAATCGGCCTCGCCTGTTTCCTCATCCTGCTCCATGGAGGCTTCCTCGATCATCTTTTGTCTATCGAGATCGAAGTTCACGCTCATCAACGAGAGATACCAATTGCTCATGTTCACGGCGCTTCCGTGGTTGACAACTCTTCCATGCTCAAGAACGATGGCGTGATCGCAGAGGCGCCTGACCGCATCTGAGTCATGGCTGACGAAAAGGATTGAAACGCCCTCTTCCCGCAGTCGTTTAATTCTTGACATACACCGTTGTTGAAACCGCGCATCCCCGACCGCGAGTGCCTCGTCGACAATCAAGATTTTGGGATTTACTGAAATGGCAACGGAGAATGCCAGACGCATGTACATTCCGCTGGAATAGGTCTTTACCGGATAATCGAGGAAATCTCCAATATCGGCGAAGGCTGCGATGTCGTCGAATCGAGCTTCCATTTCGCTCTGAGTCACGCCAAGGATCCGGCCGTTGTAAAAGACGTTTTGCCGTCCTGTGAACTCTGGATTGAACCCGGTTCCGAGTTCGAGCAGCGCTGAAACGCGTCCATTCACTCGGACGCTCCCCGCGGTCGG